>JADJSV010000002.1:300000-552651 GCA_016711505.1 Bacteroidota bacterium
ATAATGTAACCCCAGATTCGCTGTGAGTTTTTTACTAAGAGTCCGTGAATAGAAAAGCTGATAGTAATCCTGCTGATAATTGTCGGTTTGATTTTCATAATAGCGAAGATTTCCAAAGGCATCTGTATATTCTCCTGCAGGATTATAAGTGCGGTCTTTAGCTACTTGTTCTTCTGATATTCCATACCACGCCTGATATGTTTTTTCTTTTCCTGAAATGATCACTGCCCGGATAAATTCTTTTTCATTATAGTAACCGCCACTTAGACTGAGAGATCTTAAATCAGATGTTGCTCTGTCGATATATCCGTCTGAATTTATCATCGACATTCTTCCGTCAATTGTAAAATGTTTGTTCAGTACACCTGTCCCGAATGAGATTGTATTTTTATTTGTATTAAAAGAACCATATGACGAACTAATTGCTCCATATGGATTCTGGGAAATTTTCGTTGTCTGTAAATTAATACTTGCTCCAAAAGCTCCTGCTCCATTAGTAGAACTTCCTAGTCCACGTTGAAACTGAATATTGTCAGTTGACGAAGCGATATCAGGCAAATCGACCCAATAAACCTGATGTGATTCTGCTTCATTAACAGGAATGCCATTGATTGTAACATTCACTCTCGTCGGATCATTACCGCGTACACGAATTCCTGTATATCCAACTCCGTTTCCTGCATCAGAAGTAACCACTACAGAAGGCAGATTACTGAGAAGAACAGGAAGATCCTGACCCAGATTTTTTTGTTCCAGTTCTTCTTTACTTATATTATTAAATGCAGCACCGGTTCTATGATCTACACGTGTTGCATTAATTGTTATTTCGTCGGCTAAATACACTTTCAGTTCAAGTAAAACTTTGTTCGTAGCAGAAGTGGAAATTGAGACAGTCTGTTGATCATAGGCAATATGAGTAATTATAACTTCATAAGTGCCTTCCGGCATTTTGCTGAATGAAAATTTTCCCTGTGCGTCAGATGTTGTTCCAACAAAAGAATTTGTCAATCGTACCACCGCTCCTGAAACAGGTGACTGGTCTTTTGAATCTACGATTGTACCGCTCAAATTATTTTGCGCAAAAATGATAGTGGATGAAAAACACAGTGAAAGAGTTATCACTCTGATTTTGACAAGTAGTCCTGAAATAAAATGCATTGTATAGATCTGTTAGGCAACAAGCGTTCAGGATGGGTGCATGAACGTAAACAAAGTGTTTTACCTTTTCCCTTCGCAGGCATTATCCTGTGCAGGTTTTGTGGGTATAATCTCAGCCCTTTTAAAAGAGCACCCCATAGATTCGGGACAAATGTAGAGATTTTGTTCTTTAATTGACAGAACCCCCAAAATAAAAATTTGTTTGAAAATGGATGCTATTATTGAGTATAATGCTAATAAGCTTCCGGAAGCATGAAGAAAAAGTTCAGATTTATTATTATTTTTACTTTGAAATTTATATTCCGGTTTCTTTATGAAAAATCATTCTTTGCTCTTGTTGATTCTTGTTATTTTTTCAAGTGCTGATATTTTAGCGCAATCAATAGTTATCGATTCAGTAGTTGTTAAAAGTTGCCATTATCAACCTGTAGATGAACCGGAATATAACGCAACTACAATTGATTCATTCAGTGTGGATCGATCATTTGTTAGCAGCACACAATTAGATTCTTTAAATTCCATACTGTCAATTGACAATTACAATTATTCTCCATCCGGAAAAATGTTGTTACATACCCGACAGGATTTTTCACCAGGTGTTAGTGTTGATTCAGCCATCCACTCCTATATTTATAATGCTGCCGACAGTTTATTAAATTATACAATGATGAGTTATAATAACGGTGCATTCATAGGAAGTTCTCGGGTAATTTGTCAGTATGACAGTATTAATCGGACAAAACTGGAAACTAGTGAGACTAGCAATAGCTCAGGGGTTTGGGTTCTTCAATCTCAGGTTTTGTATTCTTTCGATCCTGCAAATAAATTGATTCGTCAGGAAAATAGTAATGCGGTCGGAGGGATTTTAACTTTAAGTAATTCTAAATGGTTTGAATATCTTCCGAACGATTCACTTGATTTATATTACTTCCGTAATTATTCAAATTTACCACAAAACGATTCGGTAATGTATGATTATTCATACGATACAATGGGGTATTTGATTTCAATTGAAAAGTTTATTTGGGATTCTGCAAATGCCACGTTCGGTATTCCTCTTGAACATTGGATAATTTATTATGATTCCACACATACATTGATCGGAAATAGTTCAGCTTGGTATCTTGGAATTCCTGGTGCACTATGGGAACGAATGGATAGTACATACTACGAATATGATACCAAAATCGCCTGATCTATGAACAACAAAGTCTTATTCCACATGGTGGCCACTGGACGGAATACACTTATTATTCGGGGACAAATAATATTGATTCAGTGAATTATTGTCACTGGTGTACGCATTCAGGCAGTTGTTCTTTTTGTAAATATGAGTACTATTCTCTGATCCTTGACATACAGAATTATCAGAAAGAACAGTTCTCGATTTTTCCAAATCCTGCAAACAACGAGTTCGTAATAAATTTGCCGGAGGATTTGTCTGAAAATGTGAGGATAGTCATAACAGATCCTCAGTCAAAAATTGTTTTTCAGAAAACATATCCTCATAAAAGTAATTCTATTTCAATTACAGATTTGGATCTCAGAAGTGGAATTTACTTCATTACCGTTGCAGGGAATCATTTTAACCGGACTCAAAAATTATTGGTCGTTAAATAAGTTTGAAAAATCTCAGGTTGATTAATATTTTGCAATCCCTTTATTTTTTATTTGTTCATTAAATTTCATTTCATACTTTGGGTCAAATTATCCGGGCGTTATGGCAAAAAAGATCTTTATTATTCTTCTGTGTACATTACTCTCAAATAGCACTTTCGCCCAGAAATATTATATGGGCATCGGTGGCCGTGCAGGAAAATTCTACACAGGAGCATCATTCAAATATTTTTTCAATTCTACGAATTCAACAGGGATGCAACTTGAAGCAGCTTATGCTAATATAACTGTTGGCGGATACAATCTGAAAGGCTTTATTATAAAACAGATTCCGTTCAAAGTGCCCATCATCCAACTTCCTCTCGATTTTGTTTATGGTGCAGGAGTTCATGCAGGTTATTTTCCTTTTGAACCTCAGGGTTATTATAAAAAGGTTGATGGCAATGCTATTTATTATACAAAGGATGTAGTAACAGTTGGTGTAGATGCAACGATCCAGATCGAATACAAAATTCCAAGGGTGCCTTTTACTTTAACCATTGATGTCGTACCGTTTTACGAATTTGTAAATCGTGGACCGGAAATTGTTGATTTCGGAGTTTCTATCCGGTATGTTTTTAAATAGAACTGTAATTGTAATTTATTTTTTGAGAAATTCTTCTACAGCATTTAATGCATTCTCAAAACGATCTTCACCTTTTCCTGTAATGACAGCATAATTCAAATTTCTCTCGTCCAGTTCTTTTTTATACCATTCAAAAAAGTAAATTCTCCGGTCACCATTTTCTCTTACATTATCGGCAACAAATTCAATGTCGGGATACGTTAGCAAATACAGGTCAAATGGATTGTTTTTTATTTCATCTAATATCCATTGCGGACAAGAGCCATATTTATGAATCAGCCAGACCATGCCATTGATCGCTTCATTGTCTGCAAAAAGAATTTTGTTGCTCTTGCTTTCTGCAAGTTTATTTTCTTCAATCTGCATCTTTATACAATGTAAAACATCATCCATGGTATAGGGCTGAAGAAGATTTGAAATATACTCCCGTGCATATTCAGGAACCCAAAGCGTATTGTAATGCGAAGCAAGTTGCGCGCACAGAGTACTCTTAGCAGTTGATTCCGGACCTATGAATGCGATTCTTTTCATGCCACGGAATTTGTTTTGCCGAGATCTTTTTTCCATTCATAATAACCTTTAATGGCAAGGATCAGAAAAATAAAATATAAAATAGAAGTCAAAGGGAGTCCCTTATAATAGTACAATGGAATATAAACTGAATTGACAATTATCCAGATCACCCAGTTAGTAATAATTTTTTTTGCAACCATCCATTGTGCGACCAAACTAAGAATTGTCAAGGCGGAATCGAGCCAAGGCAGGGAAGCATCTGTAAACTTCTGAAGGAAGAATGACAGGGAAATAAATGCAAGAAAACTGATTAATATCATGTTTGTTGAAAAAGAAACAAAAGTCATTGCAGGTATAGTGAAACTTTTTCTACTTTTCTTCCAATGTATCCAGCCATATATTAAAAGGAAGAGGTAGATACATTGTAAAAGAGAATCTGCGTATAATCTTATCCCTTCTGAAGAGAACATTATTGCATAAAGAGCGACATTAATAATGCCGACCGGAAAGCAAAGTATGTTTTGTCGTACTGTTAACCATACACCTGTCACGCCGGTGATGAATCCCAGTACTTCAATTAATGATGATTGTTGACCAAGAATTGTGAATTCAAACATAAATGTTTCTGTTCACTTCCCTGAGTTATGGGAAATTGTGCGACAAAAGTAACGAAGTATTAGGAGAAAAAAGTAAAAAAGATTAAGGTCTTATCAGCCAAAAACCCCACTAACGATAAAATATAAAATATGCTTTCAAAATTTATTGAATCATTGCATGTCAGATTTTCGACGGCAAATTTCCGTGAGATAGTTAAACCATTTATTGTAAAATCGAAAGTCGACAAAAGTAATACGATTGTTATGGTCAATCGTGGTCACTTACGAATGAATGATGAATCAGAATTTGCACCGGAAGGTTCGTTCTATTTTATTCCTGCCGGAAGAAAAATGTCGGTCAGTCACGGATTAAATCCTGAAGTTGAATTCAATAGTTATACTCAGATCCTTGAAATCGAAGGTCAGGAATACCTGAAAGCGGTTACTTCCAAAGATCAGCTGGAAAATGTGAAGGAATTACTCACATTTGTGAGATTCGATGTTGAACTATTCGACATCATTCCGTTTTTCAGATCACTTGATCTTCCCATATTTCATATTGAGCCGAATGAAGAGTTGAGTTTTTTGCTTAAGCGAATCGCAATTGAACAAGAATCGAAACGCCTTGGTTATAATAATATCATCACAAATTATATGGGTGAATTGCTCATTTATATTTGCAGGTATATAGAAGCTCAACCTGATCTTCAGCAATATTTAACTAAGCTGGAATTTCTTGCCGATAAGAGACTTGTTGATATCGTAAAGTATGTCGGTGAGAATCTTGACAAAGACCTTTCAAACAAAACCATTGCAAGCATTGCATTCATTTCAGAAGATTATGTTGGCCAGTTTTTCAAATCACTGACAAAAAAGAATCTCCAGGATTATATTGAAAATCAAAGATTGGAAATGGCTATGCGTTTATTGAAAACAATTCCTGACAATATTCAGGAGATAGCACACAAGGTAGGATTTAAAGATCCGGCTTATTTCTCGCGGAGGTTTAAATTGAGATATGGTATAAATGCAAACTCCGTCCGCAGGTAGAAATTAATTATCCTGTAAAGCATGAATGGTAACTGCAATTTCTGAAATGATCATCGGATCTTTTTCAATTGCATTTCCAATCACAATAATATCGGCTCCTGCATTACATAATTCAGCAGCTTTTTCCGCTGTACGGATCCCGCCACCGGCAATAAGAGGAATGTCGATATTCTTTTTAACATCCTTGATCATTGTTGGTGCTACAGGGAATCGGGCCCCACTCCCTGCATCCATATAGATCAATTTCATTCCAAGCATTTCACCGGCAATTGCTGTGCATGCAGCAATATCATTTTTGTCGTGCGGAATAGGAAATGTATTGCTCATATAGCTAACAGAAGTAGGCGAGCCACTATCGATCAGCATGTATCCTGTTGAGATGGCTTCCAGATTATTCTGACGGATCAACGGAGCAGACAAAACATGTTTGCCGATTAGCAGGTCGGGATTTCTGCCACTGATAAGGGAAAGAAAGAGAATAGCGTCAGCAGCAGGTGAGATCTGCATTGTGTTTCCGGGAAATAGCACAACGGGAATTGAGGCACTTCGTTTTAAAACTTCAATGCACGATTCAAAAGATTCAGTCAGTAGAATGCTGCTGCCAACAAAGAAAAAATCTACTTCGGCATTAGTAGCGATACCGGCAATTTTAATACAATCAGCAGGAGATGATTTATCAGGATCAACGAGCACTGCAAGCATTTTTTTTCCTGCTTTTCTTTTTTCAAGAATTGAATTATAAATGTTCATCTTTCGAAGATAATTATTTTGTTACTCTGATAAACCGGTTTTTGGCCAAAGGCAATTAATCACTTGCCCACGTTATCATCATAGGTGCGAAAGTTTCATAATGGACGTGATATCTTTTTTCATGTCCTGACTTTAGTATAGAAGCATATAAATTCCCGGAATGAGCTTCAGTAAATTCTTCAACATTCAGATGTTTTTTGAAATCAACATCACCGATTTCGTGAATTTTGTAAAGCACTTCCTTCGCGCCCCAGATGATCTGAAGTTTTTCAATTGAAGGATTAAATCCTGTAAACTTTATTTCAGACTCATTAAGAAATTTAGTTGCCAACTTGAAGATCCTTTCATTTATCGTTTCCAGATCGATTCCGCCATGGCTGAATTCGCCGACCATAATGGCTACATAGTTTTTTGTATGCGAAATGGAAATGTTCTTTTTTCCTGAAAGATTGGGTTTGCCGTTCTTTGAATAATTGATCAGAAGTTTTTCGGCAGGAAATAATTCCTGAAGCAGAGCTCTGACTGTTAAGAACTCCCTTTTACGGCTATCGCTTTTGAAATTCCGGAGTAAAGCCATTTCATCGGCAGTCAGGACTGCCTTTTGAATCAGGAAATCGGACTCTTCATTACTTTCCCAAACGGCAATAACTGATGATAGGTGTTCTTTTTTATAAACAATTGGCATTCCGGTGTGTTAAGGACTGCAAGATGACACAATTTCTGCTTAAGGACAAATGAACTCTATTGGTTCTTAAGTAGGTATTATTTATCTTTGCCCGCTGAAATTCAACATTTAACATAAAACCTATCTAATGGCTAATCAAGCAACAACAGTAGAAAAATTCGTGAAATACAAGGTAAAAGACATCTCATTGGCCGAATGGGGCCGTAAAGAAATCACTCTGGCTGAAGATGAAATGCCGGGTTTAATGTCGCTTCGTAAAGAATTCGGAGCAAAAAAGCCGTTAAAAGGCGCTAGAATTGCAGGTTGTCTTCACATGACTATTCAAACTGCCGTTTTAATTGAAACGTTGGTTGAATTAGGAGCTGAAGTTACATGGTCTTCTTGTAATATCTTTTCGACTCAGGATCATGCTGCCGCAGCAATTGCAGCCGCAGGAATTTCTGTGTATGCATGGAAAGGTATGAATGCTGAAGAATTCGACTGGTGTATTGAGCAAACGTTATTCTTTGGTGAAGGACGTAAGCCACTTAATATGATCCTTGATGATGGTGGTGATTTGACAAACATGGTGTTTGACAAATATCCTGAACTTATCAAAGACATTAAAGGTCTTTCTGAAGAAACAACAACAGGTGTTCACCGTCTGTATGAGCGTATGGCAAATGGTACATTACCAATTCCGGCGATCAACATTAATGACTCAGTTACTAAATCAAAATTCGACAACAAATATGGTTGCCGTGAATCTCTTGTAGATGCTATCCGTCGTGCGACTGATCTAATGCTTGCAGGAAAAGTTGCAGTTGTGGCAGGTTTCGGTGATGTAGGAAAAGGCTCTGCTGATTCTTTACGTGATGCTAAAGTTCGTGTGATCGTTACAGAGATCGATCCGATCTGTGCACTTCAGGCTGCAATGGAAGGTTATGAAGTTAAAAAGATGGCGACTGCTGTGAAAGAAGCTGACATCATTGTGACTGCAACAGGAAACTGTAACATCATTACCGGCGAACATTTCAAGGCAATGAAGCACAATGCTATCGTTTGTAACATTGGTCACTTCGATAATGAGATTGACATGGCCTGGTTGAACAAAAATCATGGCTCTTCAAAAGTGGAGATCAAACCTCAGGTTGATAAATACACAGTAGGTAACAAAGATCTGATCATCCTTGCTGAAGGTCGTCTTGTAAATCTTGGTTGTGCAATGGGGCATCCATCATTTGTAATGTCAAATTCATTCACGAACCAGACATTAGCACAATTAGAATTGTGGACAAACACAGCTGCTTATACAAACAAAGTTTATACACTACCGAAACACCTTGATGAAAAAGTTGCACGTTTGCACCTTGCCAAAGTTGGTGTTGAACTGGAAGAGTTGACTGATGAGCAAGCTAATTATATAGGCGTTGCTAAGAATGGTCCGTATAAAAATGATATGTACCGTTATTAACGAATAGCTAATATCGAATAACTACTAAAAGCGGCTGTCTCTTGGAGGCAGCCGTTTTTTTTTCTTTTAATTTACTTTTTCAGTCCGTAAAAAATTTTGCGGTAATTAGTTGCAAGTGGGTTTTCGGATAAAATGGGGGGAGCAAGAACAAAACGCTCTCTGACATCCTTGTCAAATTGTGATGCGTCAACTGTAGTAACTGCAAAACCATTTTCTTCCATTTTGCGAACGAAGTCGTCACCATAAATTCTCAAATGATCAAGCTGTCCAAATTTTATAATTCGTTCATGCGGATCAACAACTGAAAGATCTTCGAAAGTGATCTTCAGATTATCTTTTTGCGGGACTGTAAAAATGCAGTAGCCACCTTTTCTGAGAATACGATATGCTTCTTTAATCGCTCCGGTATCATTTGGAACATGTTCGAGAACATCACATGCTATAATACAATCATACGATTCATTTTTGATATCGGGCATGTCAGAAATATCCAGGCGGAAATCAATTTTAGAGTAATCGTAGCCTTCAGCAAAAAAATCTGCAGTCTTGTATTTTGATGTTGTCCCAACAAAAAGTTTTTGCATAAATCCTTCTGGTGCAAAGTGAAGCACTTCTTTGTTTTTTATTGTATGCTCCATCTTTCCGTTTTTCAGTTGGAATAAAGATCCAAAGAGTAAACGATGTCTGACACTTGAAAGGCAGTTAGGACAAATTGAATATAAATGCCAATCGTCACTCTGCAATTTGTCTGTTTTGTAGTGGCAGAAATTACATTCTACTTTCGCTGGTAAAATTGAATAGATGATCTTATTCGAAGCAAGGGAAATTTCTTTTTTTAATCTTCGGTTTATCCGTTTAAAAATATTCTCCATTAAAATCTTTTTGTTAGCTATTTAAATCGAAGATATGAAATAAGTTGATAATGGGAAGTGGGTTGGAGGTTTTTAGCCTATAAGGTTTGAACCCCTGCAACCTGTAACCTGAAAACCTGCAACTCAAACTGTAAGAATTTACATCGATTAGCAAATAAGCATGGAAACAGTTTAAAAATGAAGTCGTTTAAGATAATTACCTTTTCTTGCTTTTTCATGCGCGAAAAAATGGAAATGGGTCTGATTATTCAAATAACTATGAACAAATTTTTACAAAGCCATATTGAGCAAGTTTTGGGTGAGAATGCGGATTTACCTGATAATTTTAAGAAATTATTCAGATTGATCAGCGACTCATTCGATCAAATTATTGAAAGCGAAAATAAGTACAGAAGTCTTTTCGATGAAATGGCTGACGGTGCTTACAAAAGTACTCCGGATGGAAAATTCATTGATGTCAATCCTGCTTTTGTAAAAATGCTTGGTTATGAAAGCAAAGAAGAGTTGATGTCAATTGATATCAAGTCCAAATTATATTTCGAAGCTTCAGAACGTGACAATGCGGTTTTGCAGGATAATACCCAGGGCCTGGCAGTTTTTAGATTACGTAAAAAAGATGGTTCGGAAATCTGGGTAGAAGACAGAGGTCAGTATGTAACTGATGAAAAAGGTATTCTATTGTATCATGAAGGTATTTTGCGTGATGTTACTAAAAGGATCCATACTGAGTTTGAATTAATGCGAAGTCAGAAAGAAACTGCTGATTACAAAAAAGCATTGAATCAATCCCTTATCGTTTCTATAACAGATAAAAACGGAGTATTCACTTTTGCAAATAGTAATTTTTGCAAGATCTCAAAATTTGAAGTTGATGAGATTACAGGAAAAATCAAAGTATCATCAATTCCGATATTCATACCATAGATTTTCTAAGTACGGTTTATCAAACAATTTCTTCCGGAAAAGTCTGGCGCGGTGAAGTAAAAAACAAAGCAAAGGATGGAAGTTTTTATTGGGTGGATAGCGCTGTTGTTCCTTTTGTCGATGAGTTTGGTAAGACCTATCAATATCTGACCATCAGTATTGATGTTACTGAAAGAAAACTTTCCGATGAAGCACTACTTGCAAATGAGTTAAAGTTCCGTTCGCTTATTGAAAACAATGTTGACATGATAAGTATGTTCGATGCAAATGGAAAATTTACTTATGTGAGTCCGGCAATATTAAAAGAATTTCAATTCACGTATGAAGAATGCATTTCTGTAAATGTAAAAGAAATAATCCATCAGGACGACCTTCCTGTTGTAAATGAATTTCTCACAAAAGTAATGCACAGTCATTCTGTCCCTGTAAAATCTCCCGTGTTCAGAATTATGAAAAAGGGGGGTGCATATGTATGGGTAGAAGGAACTTTGACGAATCTTCTGAATAAAATGGGTGTCAATGCAATTGTAGCTAACTTTAAAGATATAACTGAAGGAAAAAAATACGAAGAAAAACTCAAGCACAGAAACTCTGAGTTGATGAAATCGAATATGGAGCTGGACAAATTCGTCTACAGTGTTTCACACGATCTTCGTGCGCCCTTATCTTCGATGCTTGGTGTCATTGGAATTTCCGAAGAGGAAACAAATGAGCCTTCAACAAAGGATCATCTTCATATGCTAAAAGCGAGTATTAAAAAACTGGATCTTTCTATCCGGGATATACTGGATTATTCAAGAAATTCAAGAATGGAAGTCAACAGAGAATCAATTGACCTGAAAGAGTTGTTGAAAGACATTACTGAAAATTTGAAATGTCAGAATAATAGCAGGAACAAAGTAAAGATCGATGTGGAAATGGACGAAAATCATCCATTAGTTTCAGATAAAAACAGATTGAATATTATATTGAACAATCTGATCTCAAATGCAATTACATATCAGGATCCATTAAAGAATGATCCGTTGGTAAGTATTAAAGTTGATACATCAGATACAGAAACGAATATTATCGTAAAGGATAATGGAATAGGAATCAGCAAAGACCTTCAGGAAAAAATTTTCGATATGTTTTTCCGCGGATCAGAGAATTCAGACGGTTCAGGATTGGGATTGTATATTGTTAAAGAATCGGTTGAAAAATTGAATGGAACCATAAATGTAAATTCTGTTCCGGGTAAAGGTTCGGAATTCCGCATTTTAATTCCGAATAATTAAATCGCACAAATGAAAGTAGCATTACATACAGAATTACACATTAAACACACGGTCAAATGTTAAACCCACTATTACAAAATCAGGTTCGGTTGCACTTCGGTAATTCAATCGAAATGCCTGATAAATTTATGGAATTGCTGAATTCTATAAGTGATACGTATGATCAATTTGAAACATTAGCAGAAGAAAATTCCGAATTGAAGAAAACAAATGAACAACTTGATCACTTTGTATACAGCGTATCACATGACCTGAGAGCCCCGTTGAGTTCTATGAAAGGTCTTGTAGAGATCACAGAAGAAGAGACAGCTGAACCGGTAACTCTGGAGCATATGAAATTGCTCTTAGGAAGTATTGGGAAGCTGGACCATTTCATTCTGGATGTATTGGATTATTGCAGAAGCAAACGTCTTGAGATCAAGCCGGAACGAATAGACTTTAAGGAATTGATAGAAAATATTTCTGATAACCTCAGACATATGAATTCCGGTAACAGGAATGTGGATATTAAAATCAGCATCACGCAGTATAAAGAATTTTGTTCTGATAAAATTGGTGTTGGAATTGTTTTGAATAATCTGGTGTCGAATGCTATCAGATATCAAAATCCGATGTCAGAGCAGCCTTTTGTAGATATAGAAGTTGAAGCCACAGATAAAACTGCTAATATTATTGTTAAAGACAATGGAATTGGAATCAGTAAAGAAGGTCAGACAAAGATCTTTGATATGTTTTATCGGGTTTCTGATGAAACGGACGGAACAGGTTTAGGATTGTTTCTAGTTAAAGAAACCATTGAAAAACTTAATGGAAAAATAAATGTAGAGTCGGAATTGGGAAAAGGTTCGGTATTTCAGATACTGATTCCGAATAATGTGATTTAAATACGAAAAAATTATGGCTGTAGAAAACGGTAATCCGATTTACAAAAGAGTGATGATCATTGATGATACCTATGTGGATCGCTATGTAGCAGAGAGAAATATTCTGAAGTATGGTATTTCAAGTGAAGTTGTCAGTAAAGAATCCGCTAAAGCCGGATTGGAGTATTTAAAATCATGTGAGTCAAATCCGTCATTACTCCCTGAATTGATCTTTCTGGATATTCGCATGCCAGAAATGGATGGTTTTGGTTTTTTGGATGAATATGAAAAGTTGCCTGAGGCAGTGAAAGGAAATTGTGTTGTAATGATGCTGTCAACTTCCCTGAATCCTGAAGATCATGAAAGAGTGAAAGGCAACAAATACGTCAGTCGTTTTCTGAACAAGCCCCTTGATAAGGAGAAAATTGAAATCTTGTTGAATAATTGATTTTTTTAAATTGAAATGTGTTAGTTGTATATGAAAAAAATTTAACACTAAGATCACTAAGTTTTTAGCACAAGATCACAAGTGGCTATTCATAAATGAATTGTCCGTGTTCTTGTGCTAAAAACTTAGGGAACTTAGTGTTTTATTTTTGGAGTTATAAAATTCGAAAGCACCAAGACCATTAAAAAATAAAACAAAGGCTCCGTCTCATACCGCATTCTGGCTGCTTCATTCGGATCAATTGTGCAATAGATAAATCCTGTTATCAATATCCAATGCAGAATAAATTTTATTTCAAATGTCAGCGACTTGTACTTTGATAACATGAGGATAATTGTAATCGGATAGAGTAGAGTATACAATGAGAGCCTGATAAACGAAGAGCCTCCATTGGATGATTTGATTTTAATATTTGGCAGATCGAACCAGTCGAAGAGAAAAGAGTTGTTCCAGAAAAATGCATTTTCGCTTTTGTTATTGTATTCGTCAATCGCCGGACTACCGAAATAACTGAAGGTGCCGTATGCAATCGTGAGAAATGAATATTTGAATTCCCAATTCTCCCTCGTTTCTTTTTCATAATTTTTAGAGATTGGAATTGTCCGGACGTTATGCAATGTTGCCGGATCATTCAATAATTTATTTCCAGAATATTTCTTTATCAATTCCGAATTTTCATCATACAAGCCTTCGTATTCAAAAGGTAATTTATATCTTCCGCGACTATTGAAATTATTTACTTCTTTTCTTAAGTGGTCAGGATAATGCGCTGAAATATTTTGCCCGAAAAGACTTGAACCACTCCAGAAACCATATTGCACATAATTTTTTGAATACCATAATAGTGGAATTAGTAATAAAAGCAACCCCGGAATCATTTTATTAAATGGAATTAATTTTCTGAAAGACATTAATAGTAACAGGATCCAGAGTGGGTGATAAGAGGCTCGTAAAAGAGATAGCACAACAAATAGTAATGCAATCAGATTGAATTTATTTACAACAGATTTGTCAGAATAAAGAATTTGTAAGCATGCGATGCTAAGAAAGAATAGTATTGCAGGATAATAATAAAAACTGAACCAGATAAAATGTAATGGATTTCCTAGCAAAAGGAAGGCGAAAAGTGCTGCATGGCCTATTTTTAATTTCCGGAGCAAATTGTAAAACATAAATGTTCCGGCGATCTGCATGATCATAAAAGATGCGAGGCAAAATATATAGAAGGGTAAGTGGATCTGGTAGCAAATGCCTGCGATAAAGTTTAAGAGAGGTGGGTTTGTATGGAGATGAAAAATATTTTGGATAAAGTTTTCCTGAAAAGCATATTCCGGTCGCCAGTAAATTCCTGGATCAAATTCGTAATGGATGAGTCCTGTTGTTTGGACCAAAAGATGACCTGCTGTTATCCAGAAAATCATTATCCATTTAAAATTAGCAGGCTTCATTTCCATAGTTGTGGGTGAATATAGACAAAACCTTGCATTTAGGAAATTCATCTGAAAAGCAAATTGACTACCTAATTTTAGTAATATTGATACATAAATAAAACAGAAATGAAGCTGAAATTTACTTTACAATGTATTCTTTTGTTCTGGATAAAATATATGTCCGGATCACCGGCAACTACTTCGGAGAATATTAAAGTAGATCAATTTGGTTACCGACCGCTTGATGAGAAAATAGCTGTTATTTCAAATCCATTAATCGGATATAACAACACAGCAACATTTATTCCGGGAAGTGTTTATCAGTTACGTGAGTGGAGTACGGATGCTGTTGTTTTCACTGGAAGCCCATCTTCATGGAATAGTGGTGCCACGCAAAGTCAAAGTGGAGATCAGGTTTGGTGGTTTGATTTTTCCACTTTTACCTCTCCCGGAGCATATTATATTTTTGATGTTTCAAATAATGTCGGCTCATATCGTTTTGAGATAGATGAGTGTGTTTACAATGATGCATTGATTCAAACTGTGCGAATGTTTTATTATGCTCGTTGCGGAATGAGAAAAGACTCACAGTACGCCGATTCGGCTTGGGCGGATCACTCTTGCCATCAAAGGACAGATCAGGATTTTGAATGCAAATTATACAACAATAGAATAAGTAGTACTGCAAGAGATCTTTCTGGCGGATGGCATGATGCGGGTGATTATAATAAATATGTGAACTTTACGTGGGGAACAATGATTGACCTATTACTGGCATACGAAGAAAATCCATTGATATGGGGAGATGATTATAATATCCCTGAAAGCGGAAATGGAATTCCTGACCTCCTTGATGAAATTAAGTATGAGTTGAGCTGGCTTCGTAAAATGCAACAAACGGATGGTTCAGTTTTATCGATCGTAGGTGGTGGAGCTGCAAGTCCGCCGAGCAGTGATCAGAATTTCAGAGTCTATGGTCCTGCTACCACTTCTGCATCATTTACAGCAGCCGGTATTTTTGCATTGGCTTCAATTCAGTTTACTTCGATTGGACAGGCTATCGATGCTTTCTATTATAAAAATGCTGCAATAGCTGCATACGATTGGGCGGTGGCAAACCCTGGTGTTACATTTTATAATTCAGGTTTACTCGGCGCAGGTGAACAGGAAACTGATAGCTATGGAGTGGCAGCGAGAAAATTTACAGCATCAGTTTTTCTTTATGCATTGACTACAGATCAACAGTATCGTACGTTTGTGGATGCTAATTATCAGGATCTGCATTTGCTTCAGTGGACATATGCATATCCATTTGAAGGTGTTGAGCAGGATGCACTTTTGTACTATACCAAAACCCCCGGTGCAACGACATCAGTCATAAATGATATAATTAGTGCTTACACTTCTTCAATGGTTTCAAATAATGCTGACAACCTTCCTGCATATTTAAGTAGAACCGATGCGTATAGTGCATGGCTGGCAGATAATAATTACACATGGAACAGCAATCAGACGAAATCCAAACAGGCAAACATGTTTTTAAATATGAATGCCTATAATCTAAGCACGGTAAATCAAAATAATTTTACGAATGCAGCTGCAGGGTATGTCCATTATTTCCATGGTGTAAATCCTAATTCGAAAACATTTATAAGCAATATGGGTTCTTTTGGGGCAGAAAATTCTGTTTCTCAATTTTATCATGCATGGTTTGAAAACGGAAGTCCGCTCTGGGATGAAGTTGGCGTATCCACTTATGGTCCGCCACCAGGCTATATTCCCGGTGGACCAAATCCCGGTTATTCGCTTGATGGTTGCTGCCCGGGTTCATGTGGAAGTCCGATTAATAATGCACTCTGTAATATAAACGTAACACCACCAATGAATCAACCGATTCAAAAGTCGTATAAAGATTTTAATGATAACTGGCCATTGAATTCATGGACAGTAACAGAAGCCGGGATTTATACAAATGCTGCTTATGTAAAAATGATTTCGAAATTTGCTTCACCTTTGTGTCTGCCTACAACTATTTCTGCGTTGAATTTATCGGATGAAGGAAAGATCATTAAATCAATTTTTCCTTCGCCTTCTAAGAACGAGGTGACAGTTATACTGAACAGACTTATTTCAGGTGGAAAGATTTCTTTGTTTGATATCAGTGGAAGAAATGTTTTTGAAAGATCTATCGATAATGAGAATTCCATACTGATTGATTTATCAGCAGTAACATCCGGAATGTATGTTTTGAAAGTTAATTCAGGTGAGATTACTGAAGTTGCCAGAGTGGTAAAGCAATAATGTTAGAAACATGGATTTCATGTAGCACATTCCGAAATCCGCATTCCGCATTCCGAAATATTTACAATTAATACATGTCAATTCACTTTTAGAAGTACAATCACTGCACTTTAGATGTAAAATAATGCACTTCAATCAGTTGAATTTTTCCGTTTGAGACCAAAATCATTATTTTTGAAGCACAATAAGATTAACTTGTTGGCTTAAATAATCATTTCACTCAAATGCATTTATACAAACGACATTTATTCCTACTGGCCCTCGTGGTTCTTAATTTCATTGGATGCAGTAAGAAGCAGGAGAAAATTCAACCTACTGTTGAAGCCATAACGGAGTCGGTGTATGCCTCCGGAATCATTAAAAGCAGAAATCAATATCAGGTTTATTCAACAGTGAATGGTTTGCTGAATGAGATAATGGTTAATGAAGGGGATGTTGTAAAAAAAGATCAGCCTATTTTAAGACTGTTGAATGAATCTTCAAATTAAATACTGCCAATGCCCGACTTGCTGCGGAGCTTGCCGAAAAGAATATCAATGGCGATAAGCTGAATGAACTCAAAGCAAATCTTGAATTTGCAGGATCAAAATTGAAAAATGATTCTGTGCTTTTTATCAGACAGAAAAATTTATATGCACAACAAATAGGAACGTTGATCGATCTCGAGCAAAGAGAACTCGCCTATACTAATTCGCAGACAAATTTCCGTTCTGCAAAACTCAGATATGATGATGCCAAAACCCAGACAGACTTTGCTGCCCGGCAAGCAAAGAATAATTTGAGTATAAGTACCAATGTTCAGAATGATTTCATAATAAAAAGTGAAACCAATGGACGTGTTTACAGCATTCTGAAAGAAAAAGGAGAACTTGTCAATACTCAAACTCCTGTTGCAATTATCGGCGACGCTGAAGTATTCGAACTGGAATTGCAGGTTGATGAATACGATGTTACTAGGATAAAAGCTGGTCAGAAAATTCTGTTAAGTCTTGATAGTTACAAAGGAAAAATATTTGAAGCCGTTGTAAGGCGAATTGATCCTATTATGAATGAGCGGACACGTTCGTTTAAAGTAGAAGCAGATTTCGTTCAGAAGCCCGATGAACTTTTTCCAAATTTAACTGTGGAGGCAAATATTGTTATTCATACAAAAGAAAAGGCATTGACAATTCCAAGAACTTATCTTGTCGAAGATCAATTTGTATTAAATGAAAAAGGGGAGAAGAAAAAAGTGGTTGTTGGATTAAAAGATTACAACAAAGCAGAGATCATAAGTGGCATTTCATCATCAGACTTTATCTACCTTCCTGTTAAATGAATCTCCGGCTGATCTTTAGTATTTCTAAATCTCTTTTGCTTGCCAGATTGAAGCAGACTGTTGTTGCAGCAGTTGGTGTCACGTTCAGTATTACGATGTTCGTAACACTTTTGAGTTTCATGACAGGCTTAAATACTATGTTGGATGGTCTGATACTTAATCGCACACCACATGTACGCTTATTCAATGACATCAAACCTGCAAAAGTTCAGCCGATTGATGCGTCACCTGAATTTAAAGGAGATTATAATTTTATCAATTCGATTAAATCGGGTGCCGGACGAAAAGAGATCTATAATAGCGGCGCAATCATACAAAAAATAAAAACCGATGATCGGGTTTTAGGATTAGCTCCGCGGATCAATGCTCCTGTTTTTTTTAACGATGGTGCTATTGAGATCACTGCATCTATCAATGGTGTTGATGTTCAGGAAGAGACCCGGCTTTTCCACTTCAATGAATATGTTACAACAGGAAATCCAATCGATCTGAAGAATGTTTCAAACAGTATCATTCTTGGTAAAGCACTTGCGCAAAAATTACTGGCAAATGTAGGAGATGTAGTACAACTCACGACCTCGCAAGGTGAGCGGTTTCCATTGAAAGTCGTAGGATATTTTGAATCCGGCTTACTTGATTTTGATAAGACGCAGGCATATGCCTCAATAGGAACTGTTCAGAAGATTTTAGGAAAAGATAAAAGTTATGTGACCGATCTTCAGGTTAAGCTGAAAGACATTTTACTTGCACCTGAAGTAGCAAAAGAATATGCAGAACTTTTTCAAACGGATGCAGAAGATATTCAGACAGCCAATTCGCAATTTGAAACAGGTAGCCGTGTTCGATCAATAATATCTTATTCGGTTGGAATTACACTTCTTATTGTTGCGGGATTCGGCATCTATAACATTCTCAACATGATGATCTTTGAAAAAATGGAGACGATTGCTATACTGAAAGCAACGGGCTTTGCAGGGATAGATGTAAAACGGATTTTTCTCACCATTGCAATGACAATAGGGTTTGTCGGTGGAATAGCAGGATTACTTTTTGGATTTCTGTTATCGTCATTGATCGATCAGATTCCATTCAATACAGCAGCATTGCCAACTGTAACAACGTTTCCGATCAACTACAATATTGTTTATTATTTCATTGGAGGAATTTTTTCTTTGATCACAACCTACTTCGCAGGATTTTTCCCGGCACGCAAAGCAGGGAAAGTTGATCCTGTTGTTATAATCAGGGGGAAATAATATGAGCGAAATAATTTTAGAATCCAGAAGTATCAATAAGAATTTTCATGATCCTGTTACAGTTCAGGTGTTGAAGGATATTAATTTCAAAGTCAGTAAAGGTGAATTTGTATCTGTAGTGGGTAAGTCAGGTTGTGGAAAATCTACGCTATTATATATTCTTTCGACGATGGATACAGATTATACAGGTGAATTACTGATTGACGATATTTCAATGTCAGGCAAAACAGAGAGTGAACTTGCTCGGGTCCGCAATGAAAAAATAGGTTTTGTATTTCAGTTTCATTATTTATTGAATGAATTTTCTGCTTTGAAAAATGTAATGCTACCGGGTTTGAAACTTGCCAAGTATTCAGAACAGGAAGTAGAGCATCGCGCTATGGAGTTAATGAAGAAACTCAGCATTGAGCAGTTAGCGTTAAAAAAAGCAAATCAATTGTCAGGTGGCGAGAAACAGCGTGTAGCTATTGCACGTGCCTTAATAAATGACCCCGACATTATCATGGGTGATGAGCCAACAGGTAATCTCGACAAGAAGAACAGTGAAATAGTTTTCGATATTCTCAAGCAGTTAACAATAGAATTCAAGCAAACAATGTTAATAGTAACTCATGACCCGGAGTTTGCGGAGAAGACGCAGAGGGTGATTGAGATGGAGGATGGTAGGATTATTAAGCAGTAGTTTTTTTTAACAAAAACAGAGACATAGAAAATCAGCGGAAATAGAAGTCCCTTTTTTCTCCTTGTTTTCTTAGTGCCCTGTGTTAAATTTTTAATTTAAGCATGCACCCCTCCACAATCTCCTCCACCATTTTCTCACAAAACGCATCCAGATCATCCGGCTTACGGCTTGTTACAAGTCCATTGTCGACTACAACTTCTTTATCTTCCCACTTTGCACCGGCATTTGTCAGATCAGTTTTCAGGGAAGGCCATGAAGTCATGTTTTTGTCTTGCAACATACCTGTTTCTATCAGCAACCACGGCCCATGACAAATTGCAGCAATTGGTTTTGATTCCTGCATAAAGTGCTTGGCAAAAGCCACGGCATCTTTGTCCATGCGTAATGCATCCGGATTCATAACTCCACCGGGCAAGACAAGCGCATCATAATCTGATGCTTTAACTTCACTAAGTTTCTTGTCGCATGATACTGCTTCGCCCCATTGATGATCTTTCCATGTTTTCACTTCTTTGCCTGAAGGTGAAATTACATGCACATTAGCGCCTTCATCAATTAATTTTTTGTATGGAACTCTGAATTCAGAATCCTCAACGCCATCTGTCATCAGTATAGCTACATTCTTTCCTTTTAATTTCATTTGGATATTGGTTTTAAATAGAAACTATAAAATATACGTGCCATACAAAATGTCAATTACACTTGCCATTCGAATTAAAACCAGCCCCGTAGGGGCGACATGTTTGCAGAAAAAATGGCAACGCCAAACCGAAAGCCCCATCGGGGCGACCTGTGATTTGGAATAAACCTGCAATCAGAGCATTTTGAATTTCAAAATTATTTTTTTTAAAGAAAATCCTATCGACGCATCCAGTTGATGGCATGAAAATTTACCCTCTTAATAAAAAAATCCCAATCATGCCTTCTGTCAAACTTTCATCATCAACCGATAATCACCAACATCATCTTCATTATCAGGAAGCCGGTTCGGGTAAACCTGTTATTTTAATTCATGGCTGGCCACTAACCAGTATAATGTGGGAATATCAGATCGATCACTTGGTTCAAAACGGTTTCCGCGTGATCACTTACGATCGCAGAGGATTCGGAGAATCATGCAGACCGTGGGGTAACTACGATTATGATACATTAACATCTGACCTGAATGAACTGATTACAGCTCTCAATTTATCAGATGTTGCTCTCGTTGGATTTTCTATGGGTGGAGGAGAAGTTGTACGTTACTTCAGCAAGTTTGGAGGTAAAGGTGTAACAAAAGCTGTACTCATTTCATCGATCACTCCATATATGTTAAAAACGCCTGACAATCCCGATGGAGTTCCGCAGGAAATGTTTGATAAAATGCTTGCAGCCATGAAAGAAGACCGCATTGCATTTCTCGATGACTTTGGTGAAACATTTTTCGGCGTTACGCTATTGAATAATAACATCAGTGATCAATCATTGAATTATTATCTGAATGTTTGTTCGCAAGCATCTCCACATGCTACAATTGAATGTGCGAAAAGTTTTTCTTCAACGGATTTCAGAAGTGAGATGTCATCAGTGAATGTTCCGACTCTCATTATTCACGGCGACAAAGACGAGACAGTTCCTATCAAACCAACTGCCTTGGAAGCGACGAAGGTCATAAAGAATAACAAGCTTATTGTTTATGAAGGAGAGCCGCATGGGATATGGTTTACGCAGAAGGATAGGCTGAATAAAGACTTGGTAACGTTTTTAATGAGTTAGTTTATTTTAGACTTGTACTTAAATTATTAACACTAGAATTCCAAAACATTGGAAAAAAAATAAACATAGAGGTCACAAAGAAAAAAGGGAGGAAAAGGAGAAATGAAGTTTCTCCTTTTCCTCCCTTTTTTTCTCCATGAACTCTGTGTTTAATTTTTCATTATCAAGTCATGAGTTTAGAACGAACGACTTAAAAACAAAAAAGGCGACACTCTCGCATCGCCTTTCCAAAAAATTATTTACAACCCGATTAAGCCCCTTCCGCCAGAATAATAACTTTATTATTCAGCATCTCCACAACTCCGCCTTTTACATCGAAAGTTTTTACGCCTTCTTTGTCTTTCACTTTTACTTTACCATTAAGGAGAGTAGAAATGATCGGTGCGTGATTGTTGAGCATTTCGAAGCGACCACTTTTTCCGGGAACGGAAACTGAAGTTACTTCGCCTGCGAAGATTTTTTTATCGGGAGTGATGATCTCTAAATGCATGTATTATTATTTTTGAGCTTCCGCAAGGATTTTCTTTCCTTTTGCAATAGCGTCATCAATTGTTCCTACTAAGTTGAAAGCTGCTTCCGGATATTCATCCACTTCACCATTCATGATCATGTTGAAACCTTTGATAGTTTCTTCGATCGGAACGATCACACCTTTTAATCCTGTGAACTGCTCAGCAACGTTGAACGGCTGAGAAAGGAAACGCTGAACACGACGTGCACGAGACACTGTCAATTTATCTTCGTCACTTAACTCGTCCATACCAAGGATGGCAATGATATCCTGAAGTTCTTTGTATCGCTGAAGAATGTTCTTCACACGTTGCGCAGTATTGTAATGCTCTTCACCAACAACAGCAGGAGAAAGGATACGGGATGTAGAATCTAATGGATCCACCGCAGGGTAGATACCCAACTCAGAGATCATACGGTTCAATACAGTTGTTGCATCCAAATGGGCAAACGTAGTAGGCGGAGCCGGATCAGTTAAATCATCGGCAGGAACGTAAACGGCCTGAACCGAAGTAATAGATCCACGTTTTGTTGAAGTGATACGCTCTTGCATCAATCCCATTTCAGTAGCAAGAGTAGGCTGGTAACCTACGGCTGAAGGCATACGACCAAGAAGGGCCGATACCTCAGAACCTGCCTGAGTGAAACGGAAGATATTGTCGATGAAGAAAAGGATATCACGACCACCTGATTTCTCATCACCGTCACGGAAATATTCCGCTACAGTAAGTCCTGAAAGGGCAACACGTGCACGTGCTCCAGGGGGCTCATTCATTTGTCCGAACACCAATGTCGCTTGTGATTTAGCAAGCTCAGCCATGTCAACTTTTGACAAATCCCAGCCGCCGCTTTCCATTGAATGTTTGAATTCGTCACCATAACGGATAACGCCTGATTCGATCATCTCACGAAGAAGGTCATTTCCCTCACGGGTACGCTCACCTACACCGGCGAAAACTGAAAGTCCTGAGTAGCTTTTTGCAATATTGTTGATCAATTCCATGATCAATACGGTCTTACCAACACCGGCACCACCGAACAGACCGATTTTACCACCTTTTGAGTATGGCTCGATAAGGTCAATTACTTTGATACCTGTGAAAAGTACTTCCGCTTCCGTCGAAAGGTCTTCGAAACGAGGAGCCTGACGGTGGATAGGAACTGAAATTTGTTTTGAAACTGCACCGATTCCATCGATAGCATCACCTGTTACATTGAACAGACGACCCTTGATGATATCTCCTGCCGGCATTTGGATCGGAGCGCCCAGACTACGGACATTCATTCCGCGAGTCAAGCCGTCAGTCGATTCCATAGAGATCGTACGGATCCGGTCTTCACCGATATGTTGCTGACATTCAAGGATAATAGGAGTATTTCCCGGACGCTCGATTTCCAATGCGTCAAGGACATTTGGTAATACACTGCCTTCATCTTCGAAGCTGACGTCAATAACGGCTCCGATAATTTGGGTGATTTTTCCAATATTCGCCATGATGGTTTATATGTTTTTAATGGATTTTAATTTGAGACCGCGAAAGTAGTGAATTTCTACCTTAAAAAGTAACTGTGTTCGTAAAAAATAACACCTCAATTTCACCTATATATTTCGAGGTTTGTTTACCTTAAAAATTCATGCAATTCCTGTTTAATTCCCTTATATCATGAGAAAATTCTCACCCCTTGGAAAATGATTTTGCCATCCGTTTTTATCGGAAAACATCGAATTTCGATTTCATAGTCAATTGTATTGCGTATTCATGTGCGACCCCTCCGGGGTCGTAATTGCGACGCAATTATTGTTTTTCTACCAATATGTGACCCCTCTGGGGTCGTTGGGGTTGGGTTTAAAAGTTGACAAATTAATTCGCCAGAACAAGGCTTCTTGATTAAAGAGAAATTACACAACCGTAGGATGTAAGTAAGTACAAACCCTAGTGCGGTTCCATATTGGTAAAGAATTACAAATCCGCAGGATGTATGTAAATCCCGACCCCAGCGGGGTCACATATCGGTAGCGTGGTCCCATATCGGTAGAAATTACAAATCCGCATGATGTATGTAAATCCCGACCCCAGCGGGGTCACATATCGGTAGTAGCGTGGTCCCATATCGGTAGAAATTACAAATCCGCATGATGTATGTAAATCCCGACCCCAGCGGGGTCACATATCGGTAGCGTGGTCCCATAATGGTAGAAATTACAAATCCGCATGATGTATGTAAATCCCGACCCCAGCGGGGTCACATATCGGTAGCGTGGTCCCATATCGGTAGAAATTACAAATCCGCATGATGTATGTAAATCCCGACCCCAGCGGGGTCACAAATCGGTAGCGTGGTCCCATAATGGTAGAAATTACAAATCCGCATGATGTATGTAAATCCCGACCCCAGCGGGGTCACAAATCGGTAGCGTGGTCCCATATCGGAAGAAATTACAAATCCGCATGACGTAAATCCCGACCCCAGCGGGGTCACATATCGGTAGTAGCCATATCGGTAGAAAATTACAAATCCACATGAAGTATGTAAATCCCGACCCCAGCGGGGTCACATATCGGTAGCCATATCGGTAGGAAATTACAAATCCGCATGATGTATGTAAATCCCGACCCCAGCGGGGTCACCCGGAGCCTATCGGTAGGAAATTACAAATCCGCATGAAGTATGTAAATCCCGACCCCAGCGGGGTCACAAATCGGTAGCGTGGTCCCATATTTGTAGAAATTACAAATCCGCATGATGTATGTAAATCCCGACCCCAGCGGGGTCACATATCGGTAGCCATATCGGTAGGAAATTACAAATCCGCATGATGTATGTAAATCCCGACCCCAGAGGGGTCACATATCGGTAGAAAAAACGAATGTTTTTCGTGATACGACCCCGGAGGGGTCGCACATGATTTGGAAATCAGTTTCATTTAAAAAAAATTTCATTTCAATTTACGTTTTGATTTTGCATGCGAAATATAAGGACGGGATTATTTTTTTACGTAATTCTTTATTCGCCATCATTGCCTTAAAAAAAATCACTAAGAACTTTCCCCATTTGAACCAAAAACTATGAAGAAATCCTACTATTTTCGTCCCATGTCGCAAATCGAAATAATCTACCAACACTTTCTAGCAAATCCTGTTGTTTCAACTGATACCAGAACTATCTCCACAGGCTGTATATTTTTTGCGTTGAAAGGTCCTACGTTCAACGGAAATACTTTTGCCGGACAAGCATTGGAACTTGGTGCATCACTGGTGGTAGTTGATGAGAAAGATTACAAGATAGATGAACGTTGCATTCTTGTTGATGATTGTCTGAAAGCTCTTCAGCTATTAGCGCAACATCATCGATCGAAATGTGATTTTCCATTTTTAGCCATAACAGGATCGAATGGAAAAACGACAACGAAAGAACTGATCAGAAATGTTCTTGCAAAAAAATTCAATGTTCATGCAACGAAAGGAAATCTGAATAATCACATCGGTGTGCCGCTTACAATTTTGTCGATGCCTGCAAAAACAAATTTTGCTGTCATTGAAATGGGTGCAAATCATCAGAAGGAAATTGATTTGTTGTGCAGCATTGCCATGCCGGATTACGGATTGATCACTAATGTTGGTAAAGCGCATTTGGAAGGTTTCGGCGGATTTGAAGGCGTGAAAAAAGGAAAGGGGGAGATGTATGCACATCTGCACGGACAAGGCCGGACTGCATTTATCAATACAGACAATGAACATCTGAATAAAATGGCAGATGAATACAAGCCTGAAAAGATAATTTCTTACGGAACATCGTCAAACGTTTTTTGCAAAGGCGAACTGATTTCATCTGAACCGACAATTACGTTGCACTGGAAATGTGAAAGTGCACACGGTGAAATTCAGACTCAGATGATCGGTGCTTACAATTTCGAAAATATTTTAAGCGCAATCTGCATCGGAAATTATTTCCGTGTGAAACCCGAAGATATTAATGAAGCCATCGCTGCATATGTTCCTGATAACAGTCGTTCGCAGATCATTCAATACGGAACGAATACAATAGTGCTCGATGCATACAATGCCAATCCAAGTAGCATGGAAGCTGCGCTTCGTAATTTTGAAAAGATGCAATCGGATTCGAAGATCATTTGTATTGGTGACATGGCGGAATTAGGAGAAGAAAGTGTTGCGGAACATAAACGAATTATTGAGCAGTTGAAAAAAATGCATTTTCAACAATTGATCTTAGTGGGAAAAAATTTCGGAGTATATGCGAATGAAATAAAAAGTATGCACTTTGAAAATTCAAGTTTAGCCGCTGATTATTTCAAAAAGAATCTTCCGGAGAATTCGTTGATTCTTGTTAAGGGGTCGCGGAGTTCAAAAATGGAGTTGCTTATCAATTAAAATTAACACAAGAACACTGAGAACACAATAAGATCACGGAATTCCGTGGTCTTATTGTGTTCTCAGTGTTCTTGTGTTAAACTTGCTTCCTTTTGAAAATTTTTCCAAATACTCCTTTCGGCTTCGAATCCTCATCATAATACCCATACCCGTGATACCCGTAACTATACCCGTATCCATAACCGTAACGCTGATGATTTCCTGCGTCATTTAAAAGTATACAAATGTTTTTTACTTGTCCGGCAGTGTAGTAGGTGTTGATAGTCTTGATGTAATCCTTCTTCGAATAATTTTCTCGTAGAATAAAGATGTTGATGTCAGCAAGATTCATTAGCATCATAGCGTCACTAACGATTCCGACCGGTGGTGTGTCGATAATAATGTAATCGTACATCTCACGCAATTCATTCATCAGATTGATCGTTTCTTTCTTCGCAAGTAATTCAGCCGGATTAGGTGGAACCGGTCCTGCAGGAATGATGTCGAGTCCGGGAACATTTGTTTTGCAGATCACGCTTTCGAGTGAACTTTTACCTATGAGATAAGTGCTCACGCCAATATCATTACTCACTCCAAGATCCTGTACCAACTGCGGCTTGCGCAGATCCATTCCGACAATGATCACCTTATGACTTTGCAGTGAAAGAACTGCGGCAAGATTTAATGTCGAAAAAGATTTCCCTTCGCCACCAACACTTGATGTGATCAATACGATCTTGTGTTGATCAGATAAACCGAAAAACATGAGGTTAGCACGAATGGAACGAAAAGCTTCAGCAATCGACGATTTTGGTTTAGTAGAAACAACCAGTCTTTCGCCTGTAGTGTGATGTCCGACAACTCCAATGATCGGTGTCTTGGTCATCTTCTCAATGTCTTCGCGATTGGAGATCGTATTACGGATATAACTCTGAAGTAAAATGATCAGCAAAGGAACGATCAGGATCAGCATCAAAGTAATTATCGCAACGGCTTTACTATTTGGAATAACAGGAATGTCATTCACTGTTGCAGTGTCCAGAACTTTGTTGTCGCTTACAGCAGTTGCTTTGGCAATTCCTGTCTCCGCTTTTTTCTGAAGTAGATAAACGTAAATATTTTCATTGACAGTAAAGTTCCTTTGAATCGCTAATAATTCGCGTTCAATATTCGGAATTTTACGAATGTCGTTCTCGTATTTTGAAAGTTGTGAATTGATTCCCTGTAATCCTGTTTTTGTCAGATTGCGGAGGTTGTTGATGCTTTCAACTAATGATCGTTTTGTTTGCCCGATCTGCTCATCGATAACCTTCAATGCCGGCGACTGCGCGCTTGAACCGTACGATAAACTCTTACGCTTATTCTGTAGCTCTTTCAACTTGGCAATGAGTTCTACCAGTGTGGGATCGGGATTGTTAAGAGTAGATGGAGAAAGCGATTCAAGGTCGAGGTTGGATGTGATGTAATCATACAGGTAGTCGAGCGACTTAAGATCGATCTCTGCTTTTACTCTTGTTTCATCAACAGAAGTTACACGTTCAAGATATGCTTTTGATTCTTCACTCAGATTGACCGTACCTTTGGATTCTTTGAATTTTGCAGATCAAGTTCTGTAGCATTCAATGTTTTAGAGATCTCCTCAAGTTGTTCGTCAACGAATTTTAAAGTCAGTGCGGCAACCGATGATTTGTCTTTGACATCACGATTAATATAAACTTTTCCTAATGTATTCAGAAAGTCAACTGCGCGATCTTTGATCTTATCCTGGACACTGATCGTTACGATGGTAGCGTCTTTATTGATCGGTTCGATCTTCATTTTCTCGTTGTAATAAGCGAGAAGTTTATTCATCGAATTGATTACGAAAGCATATTTTGTTTTCTGTGAGTTGTCGAAAGTGAATTCGTTTTTTGAAATTGTGATGGTGAAATTTGGTGTACGAATCTCCTCACCATAACTATGTTTGTTACTGTAACTATATTGGAACGCACGGTTGTCAGCATCCAGTTCAAGTTGAAAGGTGTTCTCATCGATAGGAGAAAGTTTAAACTCTTCGTCGTAAACGCCATCATTCACACGGCTCACAGTAACCAGGAATGGGGAATTCTTGTAAACCGGATAACTGAAAATGCTCGACTTGTCAAAATAACTTACGCCAAGATTCAATTCATTGATTGTTTCTTCAAGAACTGACCTTGAGCGGAGGATGCCAATTTCCGTTGCAATATTTTTTGTATTTCCTAACAGATCTCCTGTTAAGATATCTTCGATATTTTTTGATGTATTCTTTGAATCCTTTATTAAAACGCTGGACGTTGCTTCATAAACCGGAAGGGTAAAGCGAGTATATAGAAATGCACCAAGTGCAAAAATGATGAAAGAAAAAATAAAATAATGCCATTTTTTCCGGATACTCCCAAAGAGTAAACGAAGATCTATTTCGTCATCATTTATCCGTTGGTTTTCGGAATTAGTTCTCATTGGAATTATTTATTGGTATTGGTAATTAAAAATGTCATTACTATAACAGTGGTAGTAAGAATTGAAGTAAAGACGGTGACAGAAGGACTGATACTCTGAAATGCTTTTCTTTTTATTGGT
Organism: Bacteroidota bacterium; assembly: GCA_016711505.1. Taxonomy (NCBI): domain Bacteria; kingdom Pseudomonadati; phylum Bacteroidota; species Bacteroidota bacterium. Next base: position 329,055 of record JADJSV010000002.1, read on the forward strand.
GAAATATAGATTACGTCGTCGGGGTGTAAAAAATAAGTGTCGGCAGTAACTGAATTTGCATCGGTTAGATCGATATAGAAATCTTTCGTCTGGTTATTTTCAGTACGGATCAAATGGACATTTTTTCTATCGCCATATTGAGTAAGATCGCCTCCTAAACCCAGAACTTCCAGCAGTGTTGCTCTTTCATTCATGATTGGATACGTTCCCGGCTTATTGACTTCACCAAGGATCGTTACCTTGAAATTTAATTTTTTGACTGTGACGATCGGTTCATCGATAAATTCTTTGAATTTTGTTTCAAGCAATGAAACAGCTTCCGGAATTGTAAGTCCGGTTAAATTCACCTGCCCGATAAGCGGAAGCTTCAATTCACCTTTTTCATTTACAACAAATCCTTTTTCATAAGCGGATCTGTTATCACTAACAGGTTTGTCAAAACCTGTAGCTAAATACGGATAAGCTTCAGCGTTGATGGTGAAAATACTGATGCCAAGGATGTCGTTCGGATAAATTCTCAGTTTAGAATTTGCATCCTGCTGCAACGAAGGCGTTTTTCCTTGAAAATAAATTACATCTTTTTGCGAAGTACATCCGGCGAAAATAATTAATGTAAGAATGAATAATGTCCGGAGATGGTTTCGCATTTTTTTTACCGTGATGATTTAATTTGTTTAATGTTTAATGTTACGTGTTAACAAAGGCTGGAAGCAAAATTAAATCCGGCAGTTTAATCGGAGCCAATAAATCCGCAATCCGCAATCCGCAATCCGCAATGCGAAATCAATTTCACTTTCCAATAATCGCACGCGCAATTACAATTTTCTGAACTTCACTCGTACCTTCATAGATCTGAGTGATCTTTGCATCGCGCATCAGTCGTTCAACATGGAATTCTTTTACATATCCATACCCACCGTGAATTTGTACGGCTTCGATAGTAGTATCCATAGCAACTTTAGAAGCAAATAATTTTGCCATTGATGCAGATAGACCATAATCAAGATGCTGATCTTTCATCCAGGCTGCTTTGTAACAAAGTAATCTTGCGGCTTCAATTTCAGTTGCCATATCTGCCAGCTTAAATTGAATTGCCTGATGCTGACAAATCGGAACTTTAAATGCTTTTCTTTCTTTCGAATATTGCAGAGCTAATTCATAAGCACCACCTGCAATTCCAAGAGCCTGCGAAGCGATACCGATTCTTCCACCCGTAAGTGTTTTCATGGCGAACTTAAATCCGAATCCGTCTTCACCGATGCGGTTTGCTTTTGGTACTTTCACATCCGTGAACATCAATGAGTGAGTATCACTTCCGCGAATCCCAAGTTTATTTTCTTTCGGTCCTATCATGAATCCGGGCATTCCTTTTTCGAGGATCAATGCATTAATTCCTTTGTGACCTTTTGCAACATCAGTTTGAGCCATTACCAGATAAACAGAAGCGTTGTTCCCGTTAGTGATCCAGTTTTTCGTCCCGTTCAAAATGTAATGATCTCCTGCATCAATTGCAGTTGTTGCCTGAGAAGTTGCATCAGAACCAGCTTCAGGTTCTGACAAACAAAATGCGCCAATGATCTCACCCTTTGCGAGCGGTACTAAATATTTTAATTTCTGTTCTTCATTTCCAAAATTTTCAAGTCCCCAGCAAACCAGAGAATTGTTTACAGACATAACAACTGAAGCAGAAGCATCGATCTTCGAAATTTCTTCCATTGCCAGGACATAAGAAATGGTATCCATTCCACCGCCACCATATTTCGGACTCACCATCATTCCAAGAAATCCGAGTTCGCCCATTTTCTTGATCTGCTCTGCAGGGAATTTTTGATGTTCGTCGCGTTCAATTACACCGGGTTTTAGTTCATTCTGTGCAAAATCACGTGCAGCCTGACGGATCATTAAATGTTCTTCGCTTAGTCCGAAATTCATAATTAACTTGATTATTCCGCTTTTAGAGCGGATTTGTGGAGATTGTGAGATTTTAATTGAGGACGACAAACCTACTCGTTTTCGACGTTATTCACAAACCTATTACACCATGACAAGTAGCTCATTAACAATAGATTTAGACAATTGTTGAAATTTTATCAAATACCTTTTCTGTGGAGAATTAAACAATCTCAATATCTTCGCCGCAATGACACTCTCCAAATACAATGTGGTCGGAATAATGTCCGGCACTTCCCTCGATGGGGTCGATCTTGCATATTGCACTTTTTTACATGAATTAAACTGGAAATTTCAATTCCATTTTGGGAAAACTATTCCTTATAGTAATCAGTGGAAAGAAAAGTTAAAGACTGCGCAGTTCCTGTCGCCGGAAGAACTCAATGCTCTTGACGAAGAATTTGGGACTTACCTTGGCGGGTTGGTCAAAGATTTTATAGATGAAAGAAATCTTGAAGTTGATTTTATCTCATCTCATGGTCACACCATTTTCCATCAACCTCAGAAAGGAATCACTGTTCAGATAGGTTCCGGTCAGGCAATTAAAAATGTAACCGGTAAAACTGTTGTCTGTGATTTTAGAAAAGGAGATGTGGCTCTGGGCGGACAAGGAGCGCCATTGGTACCAATAGGCGACAAGTTACTTTTTTCTCAGATGGATTATTGTCTGAATCTGGGTGGCATTGCTAATATTTCATTTGAAAAAAATAATGAACGAATTGCTTTTGACATCTGTGCCTGTAATATTGTGTTGAATGAACTTGTTGGGGAGCGTGAACTGGTATATGATGAAGACGGCGAAATTGCGCGAACCGGAAAATTAAATAAAGCGCTACTTGAGGAATTGAATCAGATCAACTTCTATAAACAACCATTTCCAAAATCACTTGGGCGGGAGGATATTGACAGAGAAGTTTTTCCGGTATTGGCAAGATACGAGATCAGTCTCGAAGACAGATTGAATACCTTTTGTAAACATATTGCAATTCAGATCAGCGAAGTTCTTGGGAAAGATATCTCGGATGCAAAAATGCTGATCACGGGTGGTGGAACACTGAATAAGTTTTTATTGGAATGCATAGAAGATAAATGCAATCTGAAAATTGTCATTCCGCCTAAAGAAATTATCGACTTCAAAGAGGCCATCATTTTTGCTTTTCTGGGAGTGTTGAGAATAAGAAATGAAATCAATTGTCTGAAAAGTGTGACCGGAGCCGAACGAGACTCTAGTGGCGGGGTTGTTTTTCTGCAGTAGGTTACTTTTTCAGGCGACCCGTTTGAGGTCAAAGGTAAAGGGTCAAAGGTTATTTAGTGTCGTACACCAATTGACCTTTGACCCTTGACCTTTGACCTGATTACCTAAGGAAAAAAGTTTCAGTTAAAAGTCATCATCATCATCCTCGAAATCTCCAATCGGAGCATCGTCATCAAGTTTGATGTCATCATCATCGTCATCATCTTTAGATACTACTTCATCAACTTCGTCTGAATCATCAGTTTCATCAACGTCAGCATCTTTAAGATCAATTTCTTCAATATCGACGATTAATAAATCATCATCATCATCATCATCAATGATAATAGCTTTTGGTTTAATTGCCTGAGCTTTTTTCGGTTCAATATTTTTTGCAACCGGAACTACTTTTTTCGGAGCAGCTTCTTTTTTAGCGGGAGCAGGTTTTTTAGCTGCCGGTGCTGCTTTCTTAGCAGGAGCTTTTTTAGCCGGTGCTTTTTTCTTAGCAGCCGGTGCAGCTTTTTTCTTAGCAGGAGCTGCCTTTTTAGTTGCTACTTTTTTCTTCGCGGCTTTTTTAGCCGGAGCTTTTTTGGTAGCTTTCTTAGCAGCTTTTTTAGCCGGAGCTTTTTTCGCTGCTTTTTTTACTTTGGATTTCTTAGTTGCTTTCTTTTTAGTTGCCATGGCTGGATGTCTGGTTTTGACAGTATGCAATATTAAAAGGTTAGTTTCAAAATTACAATATGATTGTCGTTAATTCCAAAAATAATTAAATATTTTTTTTCTCCGGAATAAATTCAATCTCGTGGAATAGAATTCTTAATGAGATCAGACAAAAAAGGGCAAGGACAGAGTAGTTTTTCTGAGAAAGATCCGGTCGATTTTAACCATGTTATTTGCTCAGGAATCCTTACGTTTGCGCTTCCAAATAAACGTATGAAAAATAATACTACAGCAGAGGTGACATCAATCAGGGAATTGATTCAAAGGTTTGAAGAAAAGCGTCCGGAAATCGTTTTTGAATGGAAGGACAGCGAAACTGAAGCGGAAGGGTGGGTAGTAATCAATTCACTTCGTGGAGGTTCTGCAGGTGGAGGTACCAGAATGAGAAAAGGCCTGGATAAGCGGGAAGTTGAATCTTTGGCTAAAACAATGGAGATAAAATTCTCTGTAAGCGGCCCTGAAATAGGTGGTGCCAAGTCTGGGATTAATTTCGATCCGCAAGATCCCCGGAAAAAAGGAGTGCTGGAAAGATGGTTCAAAGCCGTTATGCCTTTGCTGAAATCCTATTATGGAACCGGCGGTGACCTGAATGTGGATGAGATCCATGATGTAATTCCTATTACAGAAAAATATGGTCTGAAACACCCGCAGGAGGGTACTGTTGTAGCACATTTGAAAGTTTCAGAAGAAAAAAAGGAAAGAATTATCAGACAATTGCAAGTTGGTGTGAAAAAAAGACTTGACAGTCCGGTGTACTCTCCGGATATCAATCGGATGATCACAGTTGCCGACATGATTACCGGATATGGAGTTGCACATGCAGTTTATGCGCACTATAAATTGAATGGAATTGATATTAAGGGTAAGCGTGCAATAGTTCAGGGTTGGGGAAATGTTGGTGCTGCTGCCGGATTTTATCTGGCACAAATGGGAGCAAAGGTCGTTGCGATAATCGACCGCCTTGGGGGTGTTATGAATAAGAATGGTTTTTCTTTTGAAGAGATCACTTCGCTTTACCTTGAAAGAAACGGAAACCAATTGAATTCGTCAGCAATTATTCCTTTCGAAGAGATCAATAAGAAAGTATGGGAAATGGGCGCGGAGATTTTTATTCCTGCTGCTGCTTCCCGGATTGTCAATGAAGCAGAAGTAAGATCGCTGCTTGAAAATGGATTGGAAGTAATTTCATGCGGAGCGAATGTCCCTTTTGCAGACAAAGAGATCTTTATGGGACCAATTGCTGAGTATGCAGATTATGAAGTAAGTGTTATACCAGATTTTATTGCCAACTGCGGAATGGCAAGAGTTTTCAGATATCTGATGACTGATAATGTTCCAATCACAGATGAAGCGATATTTAAAGATGTTGCTTCTTGTATTTCTGCTGCATTGGAAGAAGTTCAAAATGTTAATTCTTCAAAGGTGAATATCAGTAAAACAGCTCTTGAAATTGCAATTAAAAAACTTCTGAAATAATTACTTGATGGGTAAGATTAATGTATTGGATCACACTTTTCTTGGGAATACGATTGAAACTTACCTGTGGTTTTTCGGGATCTTATTCGCCGGAATTATCCTTAAAAAATTTCTTACAAGAATTCTGACGCGATTTGTGTACGAAATTTTCAAACGCTATGGCAAGACAGTCGGTGTAGAAACTTTTATAAAACTGATGAATCGCCCATTGCAGTTTTTTATAATGGTACTCATCGTCTATATGGCATTTAATCGTTTATCATTTCCTGTTGAATGGCATATCGGTCCTCAACACAAATTTGGTTTAAGGCTTGTACTGTTCAGATTATTTCAAGGTGTACTTATCTTCTCTATAATCTGGATAGCTGTCAGGACAATAGATTTTATAGGAATGATTTTTCTTTCCCGTGCACGACGAACTGAAAGCAAATCAGATGATCAACTGGTCCCGTTTGCAAAAGAAGCTATCAAGGTGATAGTAGCTGCAATTGGGTTTTTGATTCTGATCGGTGTAGTTTTCAATCTGGATATTGTAAGTCTTGTAACAGGATTGGGAATTGGAGGTTTGGCCTTTGCCTTAGCAGCAAAGGAAACATTGGAGAATCTGTTAGGATCATTCACTATCTTTCTTGATAAACCATTTGTAGTTGGCGACTCTGTAAAAGTTGGAAACATAGAAGGAAAAGTTGAATCAATTGGTTTCAGATCTACACGGATCCGTGCTGTCGACAGAATGATTGTCATTGTTCCCAATAAAAAATGACCGATGCAGAATTGATCAATGATACTGATAGAGCGTCTCGTCGTTCTTCTTTCACCATATCACTTTCAAATCAGACTGCAGAAATTCAAATGCGAGCGATCATAACAGAGATCAGGAGAATGCTCACAAATTTTACACTTATCGAACCTAATCCAACGGTTCGTTTCAAACAAGTGAATACAAGTTCACTCGATATTACAGTTGCCTTTTTTGTTCTTACTCCCGACATGGATGAATACCTCGCTCTGCAGGAAGAAGTAAATTTCGAGATCCTGAAGATCATGAAAGCTAATAATGCTTCTTTTGCTACGCCGACTTCAACTGTTTTTTACCAATTTAATTATTGTTCTCTCCAATCGCAATATATTTTTGGTTCCATGAAAAAGAAAATTGAATTTTCTACAGCGCGGTTATATACTTTGTTTTATAAACAGATTTTAATAAACCTGATGCTTATTTGCATGGGAAATATGGCATATGCATCACTTGGTGTATCGGTCGCAAATTCTAACTGGACAAATGCATCAACCTGGAGTTTTAGTGGAGTGAACCGTCTGCCAAATTGCAGTGATTCAATCAGGATCGGAAGCAGTAATACTGTGACTGTAAATAGTCAGGTTGATTATACAGCATGTTCCGGACCTATGATCATATATGTATATGGAATTTTAGAATTCACGAATGGAAATAAGCTGGATCTTCCTTGCGGGTCTGTCGTCTTTATTATGTCCGGTGGTCTGATTAAAAAAAGTACTGCAGGCGGAGGGAGTTCGACATTAATAAGTATCTGCGGCGTTACAGAATGGAAAGCCGGTGACGGTCCACTTTCCGGAGTAGACACGCTAGGATCTGCTACAACCTTGCCTGTAGAATTGATAAATTTTGAAGCAGATAAAGTTGATGGGGCAGTAAAATTAACCTGGTCAACTGCTACCGAAGTCAATAATGAATATTTTACCATAGAGCGAAGCAATGATGGAAAACATTTTGGCGAATTAGAAAAAATCACCGGTGCCGGAAATTCTTCTTTTAGTAATACCTATTCCATGCATGACAATGACCCGCTTGAAGGTGTTTCTTATTATCGTTTAAGTTAGACAGATTACGATGGTAAAAGAGTGACATTTCCTACCGTTGCAATTAGAAATGTGAAAGGTGATAAGAATGAAGTTTTACTTTTGAATAATCCTTTTGTAAGTAGTATAGCATTTTCAACAAAGCACATCAGAACAGGTGAATTGCAGATCTCACTATTCACTGCAGACGGCAGAGTAGTGCTGGAGGAAAAAAGAATAGCCAATGAAAACTCTTTTTATACTATTGATAATTTAGAACATTTAAGTAATGGGTTTTATTTGTTGCAAATAAGACAAACAGGACAGATTATACATTCTTCCACAGTAATTAAAAACTAACAAATAACGAATAGCTAACAACTGGTTAGTTATAAATATAAAGTTTCTGCCCCGCCTGATCATAATCCACACGGTATTGTTTCATAGGCGTTGTTGCCGGGCTTGAAATAACAGAGCCGTCGACCAGATTATATTTCGAGCCGCAATGAGAATCTTCGACTGTTAATCCCCCTGTAACGACATTTAATAATGCATCAGCATTAGTTGGGTCATAAGTACACCCTCTGTCAAAGACCACCCATTCGTCGATGGAACGGTGGTATACGATGAGACCTTTATATCCGGCATCATCGATGTACATATAATTACCTACAATTTGCAGGTAATTGTAAGGCGGAAGGTTCATGTAAACGAACTTGCTGACACTTACGGAAGGGAAATTTGCGTTAACAGATGATTTCTTGCATCCGGAAGATGGAAGAATTATAACAATCAGTATTAGTAAGATTAATTTTTTAATGAGAAACTTCATCGGCAAATTTGTATGGCATTGATTACCTTTGCAAGATAATCAATCTTATAGAACGTATGAACAGATTAACTATTCTGATGATATCAGGCTTTATTTTGTTTTCATGTAAGAATTCCGGAAACAAAGAGAATTCTCAAGTACAAGATTCTTCAGCTGTAGAGTCAAAGAAATCCGGCGAATCGGAGTATACTTGTCCGATGCATCCCGAAGTTGTCAGAAAGGAAGCAGGAACGTGCCCGCAATGCGGAATGGAATTGCAAATAAGAAGTTGAGATATCAATAGAATACAATTAATTGAAATTCGTTTGAGGAATGTCGGGATTAACCTTATAGAAAGACTTAAGAAAAATGGGAAATAGATTTGGGGATAAAATTAAAATGGTACTGAAAAGTATGCTTGTTCTGGTTATCTGCGCTTTGCCATTCGCTTCATTTTCTCAGGATGTGGATGCGCGATCGCCCAAGCCAAACAGCGGAAGTAGCCAGCAAGTGAAAGCAGACAAAAAGAAAGAAAAGCAGAAAAAGGAGGCTGCCAAAGGAATTGAAAAAGGAAAGCAGCGGCACGAGAAATTGCAGGCAAAGAATACAAAGAAAATGATGAAGGCAAGTAAGCGAAAGTCAAAGCGTTGGAATGAAAATAAAAGAGAGTTCTTTTTAAAACGCTGGTTTACCAAAAAACATCATTAATTTATGCCTTAACGAATAACGTATAACTAGACTGTATTTGTAAACTCGACTTTTTTAATTGTAGGAGTTGTGTATTGGAAAGTAATTTCGATTTTTTTTAAATGCTAATTTTTCACTTCACTTCACTTCACTTCACTTCACTTCACTTCACTTCACTTCACTTCACTTCACTTCACTTCACTTCACTTCACTTCACTTCACTTCACTTTTTACTGTAAGATTTCACATTTAATTTACAAATACCTTGACTTAAATAGTTTATTTTTGGTTCAGATGGATTGCGTTTATTTTGAAGAAAGAATTTCAATTTTTTAGTACTGGAATTTTAATGATCCGGGAATTATTAAAAATTTTATAATTATTAAAATTTATGAAGTAATTAATTTAATAAATCTTCGAAATTGCTGAAATAAGCCACAGTGGCGGGTTTCGGGCAATATAAAAAACGGGAATTAATTAAAAAAACCTGTAAACCGCATCAAATAAGGCTTTCAGCGCATATGACCCTCCATTTGCCAAGCGTAGCAAGTCATTCGCCAAATACTTACTTAAGTTTTGTATAAAAAACTTTTTGGGGAGAGTGTGAAGATATAGTTTTGTGGATATATAATTTATTCCACCACATGAACACAATTACCCACGCAAAAAGTGTTGCGGCAAAACAATTTACGAGCCGTGCAAACACATTGTCAGTAAAGCAATCAGCGAAAGGCAATTTGCTTTTATCAATCTGGCAAGCATTATTCGGAAAAAGCACAGGTTATGCATTTCCTAAAATCGCCGGACTGTTTTTAGTCGGGATTTTATCTATCCAACAATCTTCTGCACAGCAATTAGTAGATGAATTTACCAGAGGCAATAGTAATACTGTTGGTGGTGGATGGAGTGAAGATGAAAACAGTTCTTCCTATTGTTCAGTTAATACTAATAGATTGCAGATAGGAGGGAATAATGATGATGCAGATTTCATTTATAGAGATGCATCTTCTCTTTTCAATACCACTTATTCTACTAATACTGCACTCATGACGTGGCAGTTCAATATGAGGCAGAATGATGCTACTCCTAATGGATTTGATGGGAATAGTGCAGGTGGTATGGCTTATGTTCTAGGTTGTTCTGAATCCTCCTTTACTACTAATTCTGGCGAAGGGTATGCGGTCATATTTGGGTCATCTAGCAGCACGGATGTTGTACGTTTAGTTCGTTTTTCCGGTGGTGTTGATGCAGAGGCCAACTTCACAAGCATCGTTGCAGGAACAACCGGTTATGGTACGCAATATTTTGCCGTTAGAGTAACATATAATCCCGCAACAACTCAGTGGTCATTATATTTAAATGTAAATGCAAGTAGCTTTAATGATCCTAATACTGCACCATATACTTTAATTGGTCAGGCAAATAATACTACTTATACATCACAAAATTTAGATTATACAGGTTGTTTTTATAAGCATGGTAATAATGGCGACTTAGCTTATTTTGATAACGTTTGGGTGCCAACAAGTGCGCCGGTTATTATTACGCAACCTGCAGCAACTGTAAATGGTTGTAATGGGTCCAGTGTTACATTTACTGCAAATGCAAATTTTGATACCGGCAGACAGTGGCAGAAATTTATTTCAGGTGTGTGGACTGCTATTGGCGGTGCGACAAATGATACTTATACCATCAACCCTGCATCTCCAGCTGACGCCGGAGATTATCGCGTTGTATATACAAACGCAATCGGCACTGCTACTTCTTCGGTTTCAACTTTAGCAGTTGGAACACCTTCTGTTGGTGGAACAGTGGACTTTTCAATGACAGTATGTACCGGACAAAATAATTCTACATTAAATTTAAGTGGACATACAGGTTCTGTGACTCGTTGGGAATTATCAACAAATGGTGGTACTTCTTGGAGTAATATTTCTAATACAACGACATCCCATCCTTATTCAAACATAACACAAACCACTATGTATAGAGCTGTTGTAACCAATGGTGGTTGTGCAAGCTCAAATTCTGTTCCGGCTACAATAACTGTAGTTCAACCTGCTCTCTTCTCCGTAACAGGTGGAGGAAATTTTTGTGCAGGAAGTGGAGCGAACGTTGGACTGAGTGATTCTGAAACAGGAGTCGATTATCAATTGATGAATGGTGTTACCCCGGTTGGTTCTCCAATTCCAGGTACCGGTAATGCAATTTCATTTGGGTTACAAGCTGCAACAGGTACATACACTGTTATCGCTATTCATAACGCTTATTTATGTGAACGCACAATGACCGGCAGTGCAAATCTTGTTTCATTGCCAGTACCGACTGCTACTGCTACTGCCAGTAATCATCTTATCTGTGGAACAGGGACTACAACTTTAACTTCAACAGGAGCTTCGAATACAACAGCGCTTAAAAATTTTGCAAGCGGAACACTAAATATGGGATTTACAAATACTAGTTTCGTTTCAGATACCATTACAGTTTACGATGCACCTACCTCAATGGCTGCTGTCACAAGTTTTTCGGTTACAGTTAACATTACTCATAGTTACGACTCAGATGTTGAGATTTATCTTGTCAGACCGGGAGGAACACTAACCGTAGCTGCTAATGGTACTTATACTCATACAATATCTGCCGGTGGTTCAGTTTGTTTAGCTGCTGATGCCGGTGGAACTGGAAACAATTTTACTTCTACAGTTTTCTCCAGTTTAGGAACGCAAACCTGTGTTGCAAATGGAAACCCTCCTTTTACAGGAACTTTTCTTCCGGAGAACGCATTCTCAACTCTAACAGGAGATCCAAATGGTGTTTGGACATTAAAAGTTGCTGATGATGCAGCCCAAGATAACGGAACATTGTTGAATTGGACAATAACAATGAATACAATTTCTGGTGTTACATATACTTGGACTTCTTCTCCATCCGGATTCTCTAGTTCCGTTCAAAATCCAGGAATAATCTCGCCAACAATTTCGAGAGATTATATTGTAACTGTTACAGGAAATGGAAATGGTTGTACAGCATCTGCATCGACAGGGGTTGTAAATGTTTCTCCTGCCATGACAGCATCATGCAGCATAGTTAATAATGCAACTTGCGTTGGCGCTAACGATGGATCAATTAATGTTACCGTTTCCGGTGGTACTGCTCCATATACAGGAACAGGAACTATCGCAGGATTAGGTGCCGGTTTACATACATTCACCGTAACAGATGCATTAGGATGTACTTCAACTTGTTCATCTACTATAACTGTTGCAGATGCAACACCACCGGTTATTTCCGGTTGTCCGGCAAACTTTACTGTCAACTCAGATCCGGGTCAATGTGGTGCAATTGTAACCTGGATCGAACCAACTGTTACAGATAATTGTTCAGTTGATTTCTTTACATCGAATTATTATAATGGAGATCTTTTCTCTATTGGTTTAAATAGCGTAACATACATTGCACAGGATCCTTCAGGAAATCAATCGTTATGTTTCTTTGACGTAACGGTTCTTGATGTTGAAGATCCGATCATAACTTGTCCTGCAGACATTACAGTGGGAAGTACACCGGGATTATGCGGAGCTATTGTATCATTTACTGCAAGCGCTACCGATAATTGTTCTGCAACACTTTCTTATGTTCCGGCATCAGGCTCAACATTCCCTATCGGAACAACATCTGTTACTGCAACAGCAACAGATCAGGATGGAAATACAGACGTATGTACATTCAATGTTATAGTTACCGATACAGAATTCCCATCTTTTGCAGGTTGTCCGTCAGACATAACAATTGGTACAAACGGTTCTTGCGACCGTATCGTAACTTGGACACCGCCAACAGCGGCCGACAATTGTTCAGGAGTGACTTTAAGTTCAAGTCATAATCCGGGCGATGTTTTCCAATTAGGAACAACAATAGTAACATACACAGCAATTGATGCTGTTGGAAATACGACGATCTGCACATTCAACGTTCTTGTTGAAGACACAGAAGATCCGGTTGTAACTTGTCCGGCAGATACCACAGTAACGGCAAATTCAGCAGGGTGTTCAGCAATTGTGACTTTCAGTGCATCAGTGACAGATAATTGTTCAGCTACATTATCTTATTCACCTGCTTCAGGTTCAACTTTCTCAGGAACAACTCCGGTGACAGTTACAGCAACCGATCCGGCTGGAAACACTTCAACATGTACATTCAACGTAATTGTTGTAAACGACTTAGTTGCATCTTCTTCAGCAACTTCAATTCTTTGTAACGGTGGAACAGCAACAGTTACAGTTTCAACAACAGGAGGAACGGCACCTTATTCAGGTGATGGAACATTCACAGTAACTGCAGGAACTTATAACTACACAGTAACAGATGCTAACGGTTGTACATCTTCTACATCGATCACAGTTTCAGAACCTGCTGCATTAGTAGCATCATCTTCTGCAACTGCAATTCTTTGTAACGGTGGCTCAGCTACAGTAACAGTTTCTGCAACTGGTGGAACGGCACCTTATTCAGGTGATGGAACTTTCACAGTAACTGCAGGAACTTATAACTATACAGTAACAGACGCAAACGGTTGTACTTCTTCTACATCGATCACAGTATCAGAACCGGCTGCACTTGTTGCATCTTCTTCTGCAACTGATATTCTTTGTAATGGTGGAACAGCGACAGTAACAGTTTCAGCGGTAGGTGGAACGATACCTTATTCAGGTGACGGTACATTCACAGTTGGAGCAGGTACATATAATTACACAGTAACAGATGCGAATGGTTGTACATCATCAACAAGCATTTCTTTATCAGAGCCAAGTGCAGTTGTGGTAACAGCAACACAAGGCGCAGATATTCTTTGTAACGGCGGATCAACGACGGTAACAGTTTCTGCAACAGGAGGAACATCACCTTATACAGGCGAAGGTACATTCACTGTAACAGCAGGAACACATAACTATACAGTAACAGATGCTAACGGTTGTACCGGAAGCACATCGATCACAGTTTCAGAACCTGCAGCACTTGTTGCATCATCTTCAGCAACTGCAATTCTTTGTAACGGTGGTTCGGCAACAGTAACAGTTTCTGCTATAGGTGGAACAGCACCATATTCAGGTGACGGAACATTCACAGTAACTGCAGGAACTTATAACTACACAGTAACAGACGCTAATGGTTGTACATCTTCTACATCGATCACAGTTTCAGAACCGGCTGCACTTGTAGCTTCATCTTCTGCAACTGATATCCTTTGTAACGGTGGTTCAGCAACAGTAACAGTATCTGCAGTTGGTGGAACAACACCTTATTCAGGTGATGGAACATTCACAGTAACTGCAGGAACATATAACTATACAGTAACAGACGGTAACGGTTGCTCATCTTCAACATCGATCACGGTAACAGAGCCGGCAGCATTGGTAGCATCTTCTACACAAGGAGCAGCAATTCTTTGTAACGGAGGAACGACAACAGTAACTGTTTCTGCAACAGGTGGAACAACACCATATACAGGAGACGGTTCATTTACAGTTGGAGCAGGAACACATAACTACACAGTAACAGATGCGAACGGTTGTCCATCACTAACAAGCATTACGATAACTGAACCAAGTGCTGTTGTAGTAACAGCAACACAAGGAGCAGATATTCTTTGTAACGGCGGATCATCATCTTCTGCAACTGCAATTCTTTGTAACGGTGGTTCAGCTACAGTAACGGTATCAGCAGTTGGTGGAACAGCACCTTATTCAGGTGACGGTACTTTCACAGTAACTGCAGGAACTTATAACTATACAGTAACAGACGCAAACGGTTGTACTTCTTCTACATCGATCACAGTATCAGAACCGGCTGCACTTGTTGCTTCATCTTCTACAACTGATGTTCTTTGTAACGGTGGTTCAGCTACAGTAACAGTTTCTGCGGTTGGTGGAACAATACCTTATTCAGGTGATGGTACATTCACAGTTGGAGCTGGAACTCATAACTACACAGTAACAGACGCAAACGGTTGTTCATCTTCAACAAGCATTACAGTATCTGAGCCAAGTGCAGTTGTGGTAACAGCAACACAAGGAGCAGATATTCTTTGTAATGGCGGATCAACGACAGTAACAGTTTCTGCAACAGGAGGAACTTCACCTTATACTGGCGAAGGTACATTCACAGTAACAGCAGGAACACATAACTATACAGTAACAGATGCTAACGGTTGTACCGGAAGCACATCGATCACAGTTTCTGAACCTGCAGCACTTGTTGCATCTTCTTCAGCAACTGCAATTCTTTGTAACGGTGGGTCATCAACAGTAACAGTTTCTGCTGTAGGTGGAACAGCACCATATTCAGGTGATGGAACATTCACAGTAACTGCAGGAACTTATAACTACACAGTAACAGACGCAAACGGTTGTACATCTTCTACATCGATCACAGTTTCAGAACCGGCTGCGCTTGTAGCTTCATCTTCTGCAACTGATATCCTTTGTAACGGTGGTTCATCAACAGTAACAGTATCTGCAGTTGGTGGAACAACACCTTATTCAGGTGATGGAACATTCACAGTATCTGCCGGAACTTATAACTATACAGTAACAGATGCAAACGGTTGTACTTCATCTACATCGATCACAGTAACAGAACCGGCAGCATTGGTAGCATCTTCTACACAAGGAGCAGCAATTCTTTGTAACGGAGGAACAACTACAGTAACGGTTTCAGCCGTAGGTGGAACAACAGCTTATTCAGGTGATGGAACATTTACAGTATCTGCAGGAACTTATAACTACACAGTAACAGATGCGAACGGTTGTACATCTTCTACATCGATCACAGTATCAGAACCTGCTGCACTTGTTGCTTCTTCTTCTGCAACTGATGTCCTGTGTAATGGTGGAACAGCTACAGTAACAGTTTCGGCAGTTGGTGGAACAGCACCTTATTCAGGTGATGGAACATTTACAGTATCTGCAGGAACTTATAGCTACACAGTAACAGACGCAAACGGTTGTACATCTTCAACATCGATCACAGTATCAGAACCTGCAGCACTTGTTGCATCATCTTCTGCAACTGATATCCTTTGTAATGGTGGAACAGCAACAGTAACAGTTTCTGCAGTTGGTGGAACAACACCTTATTCAGGTGATGGAACATTCACAGTAACTGCAGGAACTTATAGCTATACAGTAACAGACGCTAACGGTTGTACATCTTCAACATCGATCACAGTAACAGAACCTGCTGCACTTGTGGCTTCATCTTCTGCAACAGATATCCTTTGTAACGGTGGAATAGCGACAGTAACAGTTTCTGCAGTAGGTGGAACAACACCTTATTCAGGTGATGGAACATTCACATTATCTGCAGGTACACATAACTACACAGTAACAGATGCAAACGGTTGTACATCTTCAACATCGATTTCAATATCAGAACCAGCTGCACTTGTTGCATCATCTTCTGCAACTGATATTCTTTGTAACGGTGGTTCAGCTACGGTAACAGTTTCTGCAGTGGGTGGAACAACGCCTTATTCTGGTGATGGAACATTCACAGTATCTGCAGGAACTACAACTACACAGTAACAGACGCTAACGGTTGCTCGTCTTCAACATCGATCACAGTATCAGAACCGGCTGTACTTGCTGCATCTGCAACAAGCACTGATGCGTCTTGTTTAACATGTGCTGATGGTACAGCAACGGTATCCTCAATAACAGGAGGAACTGCGCCGTATACGGTCACTCCAACATCTCCTGCAACAGGATTGTTAACAGGAAATTTCTGCTTCACAATTACAGATGCTAATGGTTGCTCAACTACTGCATGTACAATGGTTGGATATATTGCTTGTAACATTACTGCAAGTGTAATTGAAACAGCTCCGATACTATGTAATGGTGGAACAGCAACAGTTGTTGTGTCTGCAGTCGGTGGAACTGCGCCTATCACAGGTGAAGGTACATTCAGTGTACTTGCAGGAACACATACTTACACAATAACAGATGCTAATGGTTGTCCGGCAACAACTTCAATTACAATCAGCGAACCGGCTGCTTTGATCGCTTCATCTACACAGGGAGCAAGTATTCTTTGTAATGGCGGATCAACGACAGTAACGGTTTCAGCAGTTGGTGGAACAGCACCTTATTCAGGTGATGGAACATTCACAGTATCTGCAGGAACTCATAACTACACAGTAACAGATAATAATGGTTGTACATCTTCTACATCGATCACAGTATCAGAACCGGCTGCACTAGTTGCATCGTCTTCTGCAACTGATATCCTTTGTAACGGTGGTACATCAACAGTAACAGTTTCAGCGGTTGGTGGAACAACACCTTATTCAGGTGATGGAACATTCACAGTATCTGCAGGAACACATAGCTACACAGTAACAGACGCTAACGGTTGTACTTCATCCACATCGATCACAGTTTCAGAACCGGCTGCACTTGTTGCATATTCTTCTGCAACTGATATTCTTTGTAATGGTGGAACAGCTACGGTAACAGTTTCAGCAGTGGGTGGAACAACACCTTATTCAGGTGATGGAACATTCACAGTAACTGCCGGAACTTATAACTATACAGTAACAGATGCAAACGGTTGTACATCTTCAACATCGATCACAGTATCAGAACCGGCTGCACTTGTAGCTTCGTCTTCTGCAACTGATATCCTTTGTAACGGTGGATCATCAACAGTAACAGTATCTGCAGTTGGTGGAACAACACCTTATTCAGGTGATGGAACATTCACAGTAACTGCCGGAACTTATAACTACACAGTAACAGATGCGAACGGTTGTACATCTTCTACATCGATCACAGTATCAGAACCTGCTGCACTGGTTGCATCATCTTCTGCAACTGATATCCTTTGTAACGGTGGAACAGCTACAGTAACAGTATCTGCAGTTGGTGGAACAGCACCTTATTCAGGTGATGGAACATTCACAGTAACTGCCGGAACTTATAACTACACAGTAACAGATGCTAACGGTTGTACATCTTCTACATCGATCACAGTATCAGAACCTGCTGCACTTGTTGCATCTTCTTCTGCAACTGATATCCTTTGTAATGGTGGAACAGCTACAGTAACAGTTTCTGCGGTAGGTGGAACAGCAGCATATTCAGGTGATGGTACATTCACAGTAACTGCAGGAACTTATAACTATACAGTAACAGACGCTAACGGTTGTACTTCATCTACATCGATCACAGTAACAGAACCTGCTGCACTTGTTGCATCTTCTTCTGCAACTGATATCCTTTGTAACGGTGGATCATCAACAGTAACAGTATCTGCAGTTGGTGGAACAGCACCTTATTCAGGTGATGGAACATTCACAGTAACTGCCGGAACTTATAACTACACAGTAACAGACGCTAATGGTTGTACATCTTCTACATCGATCACAGTATCAGAACCTGCTGCACTGGTTGCATCTTCTTCTGCAAATGATATCCTTTGTAATGGTGGAACAGCTACGGTAACGGTTTCTGCATTGGGTGGAACAACGCCATATTCAGGTGATGGAACATTCACAGTATCTGCAGGAACTTATAACTATACAGTAACAGACGCTAACGGTTGTACATCTTCAACATCGATCACAGTATCAGAACCTGCTGCACTTGTTGCATCTTCTTCTGCAACTGATATCCTTTGTAATGGTGGAACAGCTACAGTAACGGTTTCAGCAGTTGGTGGAACAACACCATATTCAGGTGATGGAACATTCACAGTATCTGCAGGAACATACAACTACACAGTAACAGACGCTAACGGTTGTACATCTTCAACATCGATCACAGTATCAGAACCTGCTGCACTTGTAGCTTCGTCTTCTGCAACTGATATCCTTTGTAATGGTGGATCATCAACAGTAACAGTATCTGCAGTGGGTGGAACAACACCATATTCTGGTGATGGAACATTCACAGTATCTGCAGGAACTTATAACTACACAGTAACAGATGCTAACGGTTGTACTTCATCAACATCGATTACAGTATCAGAACCGGCTGCACTGGTTGCATCTTCTTCTGCAACTGATATCCTTTGTAACGGTGGTTCAGCAACAGTAACAGTTTCTGCAGTGGGTGGAACAACACCATATTCTGGTGATGGAACATTCACAGTAACTGCAGGAACTTATAACTACACAGTAACAGATGCGAACGGTTGTACATCTTCTACATCGATCACAGTATCAGAACCTGCTGCACTTGTTGCATCTTCTTCTGCAACTGATATCCTTTGTAATGGTGGAACAGCTACAGTAACGGTTTCAGCAGTTGGTGGAACAACACCATATTCAGGTGATGGAACATTCACAGTATCTGCAGGAACATACAACTACACAGTAACAGACGCTAACGGTTGCTCTTCTTCTACATCGATCACAGTATCAGAACCGGCTGCACTTGTAGCTTCGTCTTCTGCAACTGATATCCTTTGTAATGGTGGATCATCAACAGTAACAGTATCTGCAGTGGGTGGAACAACACCATATTCTGGTGATGGAACATTCACAGTAACTGCCGGAACTTATAACTACACAGTAACAGATGCTAACGGTTGTACTTCATCAACATCGATCACAGTATCAGAACCTGCTGCACTTGTTGCATCTTCTTCTGCAACTGATATTCTTTGTAACGGTGGTTCAGCAACAGTAACAGTATCTGCAGTTGGTGGAACAGCACCTTATTCAGGTGATGGAACATTCACAGTAACTGCCGGAACTTATAACTACACAGTAACAGATGCGAACGGTTGCTCTTCTAGCACATCGATCACAGTATCAGAACCAAGTGTTTTGGTTGCATCTTCGTCAGCTTCTACGATCGATTGTATCGGTGGAACAACTGATGTGACTGTATCAGCAACAGGCGGAACAGCTCCATATTCAGGAACAGGATTGTTCAACGAAGCTGTAGGTACTTATACGTACACTGTAACTGATGCGAATGGTTGTACAGCTACGACAACGATCACATTGACTCAAGTCGATAATCAGGATCCAATCATCGTTGGTTGTCCAAATAATATTACGATCAACACTTCAGGCGCATGTACTCAGGTAGTGAACTGGATCACGCCAACTGTAACAGATAATTGTTCTGCAACATTGACCTCGACTCATAACTCTGGCGATGTATTCTTAATCGGAACTACTACAATAACGTATACTGCTGTTGATCCAAATGGAAATTCAGCTACATGTTCATTCGACGTTACAGTTGAAGATCACGAAAATCCTGTTGTAACTTGTCCTGCTGATATTGCAGTGAACAATGATGCAGGTGATTGTGGTGCAGTTGTAACTTATTCAGCAACTGTAGCAGATAATTGTTCAGCAACACTTTCGTATTCTCATGCTTCCGGTTCAACATTCGCTATCGGAACAACAGTTGTAACTGTAACAGGAACTGATGCTTTTGGAAATTCTTCCAGCTGCTCATTCAATGTTGTGGTTACAGATTCTGAATATCCGGTACTTACAGCATGTCCTGCAGATATCATTACATGTTCACCGGTTGTAACATGGACAGCACCAACTGCAACAGATAATTGTTCAGTAACAGTATCTCCTGACATTAATCCGGGATCTACATTCCCGGCAGGTACAACTTTAGTGACCTATTCAGCTGTTGATGCATCAGGAAATACAACTACATGTTCATTCAATGTAACCGTTAACCTTCCATCTACAGATCCGACATCCATTTCAAGTTCAAATGGTATTTCAATGTGTAACAGTGGAACAACAACACTAAGTGTAGTGGGTGGTTCATTAGGAACAGGAGCGCAATGGGTATGGTATAGCGGAAGTTGTGGCGGAACACCTGAAGGTACAGGTGCGTCGATCACTGTGACTCCGGGAGCAACAACGGATTACTTCGTTCGTGCAGAAGGTGGATGTGCAAACACAGCTTGTGCATCACAAACGATCACAGTTTATACAGGAGCTCCGGCAGGAGTTGTTAATACGATCAACGGTGCGATTTCAGTATGTCCGGGTTCTTCAGGAGTATATACTGTAAACGCAGTTCCAAATACAGGTTCATATGTTTGGTCTGCACCGGCTGGTACATTGATCAATGGATTACCTAGCCCGGTTAGTACGACAACAAATTCTGCAACGCTAACATTTGGTACATTACCAATTGGACAATCAGGTTACAATATCTGCGTGTTTGCAAGCAATGATTGTGGTTCTACAGCAGCGAAATGTGCATGGATCCGTGGAGATTTAAGTACGCCAAATTATTTCATCGCACCAACAGTAGTTTGTGCAGGAACAACGGTAACTTATGAAGTAAGTCCACTTGCAGGTGCATCTAATTATATCTGGACAGCAACAGGCGGAGCAACGATATCAGGAACAGGAACAAGTGTTCAGGTAACCTTCCCTGCTAACTATACTACAGGTACAGTTTGTGTTGCGGGTCAGTCGCCATGCGGATTAACAAGTGCACAACGTTGTGTAAGTGTTTCTTCAAGCCCAGGGCTTCCGGGAGTAATTACAGGTTCTGTGAAAGTTTGTCCAGGATCATCAGAAGTATATAGCATTGCAGCCGTGAATGGAGCAACATCTTATATCTGGACTGCACCTGTTGGCGCATCGATCAATGGTCCTTCAAATGGATTAAGCATAACGATAGATTATACGGCTGGATTTGTTTCAGGTCAGGTAACAGTTAAATCGGTTAATTCATGCGGTGCACAAAGTGGTGTTCGTGCTAAATCTGTATCAACAGGAAAACTTCCGACACCGGGTAACATTGTAGGTGATCCGACAAATGGAGTTTGTGGTCAGACCTACCAGTATTCGATCTCTTCACTTGCAAATGCGACAGCAGGTTATGTATGGACAATTCCTGCAGGTGTTACAGTGATCGGACCGGCAACAAGCAATAGTATCACTCTTCAGTTCCCTTCAAACTTCGTTTCAGGAGTATTGAGTGTAGCAGGTAATAACAGTTGTGGATTAGGTTATATGCGTTCGATCAATGTATATGGTAACCCTGCAACTCCGGGTGCAATTACAGGAGCAACAAGTGTATGTTCAGGTAGCGTAGAAATGTATTCATGGGCTCCGGTTCCGGGTACATCATACTATCAGATTCAGGCTCCGGTTGGTTCAACGATCTTAAGTGGAAATATTACAACTAACACATTCGTATTGATTCAATGGGGAACAACCGGTGGAAACATTGGAGTGAAAGCGATCAATGGTTGTGGTGTTTCAGGAACAAGAACTTTGAATGCTTCAATTGCTTGTCGTACTGCTGCAGAAGAAGTTCTGACTGACAAACTTGTTGTAGAAGCTTATCCGAATCCAAATCATGGTAAGTTCTCAGTAAGCGTGGATAGCAAAATTGATGCGACTTATACACTTCGTATTCTTGATCAGACAGGAAGAATTCTGAAATCTTCAGTGATGAATGCAACAGAAGGCATGAATATCCAGGAATTTGATCTGGATGGAATTGCAGCAGGTATTTATATCCTCAGATTAGAAACTGAAAGCAGAGAAGTGATCAACAGATCGATCATTGTTCAGTAAAAAATATACTTACGGGGTATAACTACCGGAACTATATTCCGATAGATATTAAAGGAGTCCAGGTTTGGACTCCCTTTTTTTGTGCCCAAAACGAAATAAGTTTGAGTTTGTAGTGTGTTGTGTGAACATCACACTACAAACTCAAAACTGAATTTAGGGACATTCTTTGCCATATTTCATTTTTTCCCCGAAACCTTTTCGCCCTAACCTAGTAGATATTCATGTGAAGCTATGTCTTCACAATGCCTTAAAAATGATGAAATTCGCACGAATCCCCTTTTTGATGCTTGCCTTTGCTGTAGCAATGTCTTCTTGTACACCGTATAAGAAGATTGTAATATTTCAGCCATCTGAAGCAGATACTACCGCCAGGGTCAGTAATGATGCGTATCGTCCTATTATCAGTCCTAATGATATCCTGGATATATACGTAACAAGCACAAGTCCTGAAGCAAGTAAGTACTTTAATTATTCAGAAAGCCCTGAAAACACTTCCGGACTTATGAATGGTTACCTGGTAGACGAAAGAGGGGAAATTCAGATCCCATTTATTGGATCTGTCAAAGTTTCAGGATTAAGCACTGCAAATGCCCGCGATACAGTTGCCGGTAAATTGGCAAAATACTTGGTCAGTCCATCCGTTAAACTAAGTATCCGGAATTTTAAAGTAACAATTCTCGGAGAAGTCATGCCCGGAATTTTTACAGTACAAAATGAGAAATTAACATTGCCTGAAGCTCTTGCTTTATCAGGTGATTTTACCATTTACAGTAAGCGCGATAAGGTAACCATCATTCGTGACAGTGCCGGTTACAAAACGTATAATTATGTTGATCTGAATTCACGTGATGTATTCTCTTCTCCTTTCTATACGCTTCATTCAAATGATATTGTTTATGTAGAACCATATAAAAAGAAAAGATTCCAGGGTGAAAATTATTACAGAGTCTTTCCTATTGTCTTGAGTACACTGACATTCATCCTGTCAATCTTATCATTTAGTAATAAAAATTAGTACACACATTTAAATGGCAACGGAAGAAAATTATGCCAATTCGGATTTGAATGCTGAATCTGAAAAGGTCAACATCAAACAAGTCTTTTACGACTATGTAATCCGTTACTGGTATCTCTATATTCTGACATTAATGCTTTCATTAATGATCGGATATTATTATGCATGGTATTCTACACCTGTATACAGTGCACGCGCTACTGTTCTCCTGAAACTTGCAAATCCGGGAGCTCAGAAAGGTGATATCATTTCAGCAATGAATGAATTCGATGATGATCGTAATCTTCAGAATGAAATTGAAGTAATCAAATCGCGTACTATGGTTGCCCGGACGGTAAAAGCGCTCAACTTTGATATATCTTATTATTATGTAGGAAATGTTAAAACAAGAGAAGTGTATCTGGAATGTCCGTTCAAAGTTATTAATGATTCCATTAAACTTAAGGCATTAAATGATCCGATTGAAATTCATATTATCAGTGATAAGAAATTCAGACTGACGTTTACCAATTCAAAAACGAAGGAATCATTTAGTAACATTTATTCATTCGATGAACAGATCCATAATGAATTGGGTAGTTATCGTTTGGTAAAACGCGGCTTTTTTAATGCCCGTGCTTATAACAATCCGAGATACGATAAACGTAATTATCTGGTCAGGGTACAGAACATGGAATCAGTTGTAGAGCGGTATCAGTCGTTGCTTACTGTTTCTGTTTTGACAAAGGCTTCTTCTATATTAAATATTTACATTGAAGATAAAGTACCTACGAAAGCAGTAGATTTTATCGATAAACTAATTGAGATCTGGATGCAATCCAGTATCGATCAGAAAAATGAACTTGCTACAAATTCATTAAAATTTATAGATGAACAAATCTTGTTGATCTCGCAGGATCTTAATAGTGTTGAAAAGGAGTTTGAAGATTTCCGCGCACAAAAAGGGATCACAGATTTGAATATTGAAGCACAAGGTTTTGTAAACAGTGCCCGTGAATATGATGTTCGTTTATCGGAAATAGATCTTAAGCTTAGCTTTCTGCAATATCTTCAGTCTTATGTTGAGGACGATAAAAACATCAGCGGTATGTCACCTGCTTCTATCGGAATTGATGATGCCTTACTTCTGAAATTGATCAGTCAGCTGAATGATCTGGAAAGTCAGCGTGAGATCATGCGTGCCGGAGCTACAGAAGAAAATCCAAGGATTCAGGAATTCAATCTGGCAATTCAGAATACAAAAAATGATTTGATCGAAAATATCCGGAGTATAGTTGCAGGGTTAACAGCTTCAAAAGCTGAAGCAAGATCACAATTGAATAGAGTAGAAGGGCACATTGCAACCTTACCGGGTACTGATCGTGTCATTGTAAATATCAAACGTCAGATGGAAGTGAAAGCAAATCTTTACACTTACCTGATGCAAAAACGTGCTGAAACTGCGATCATTCTTGCAGGAACGACTTCTGACAACCGTGCGATAGATCGTGCTGCAGCATCTTTTAATCCGATTCGTCCTGTTAAATCCGAGATCTATCTCATCTCTGTTTTTATGGGCTTGATTCTTCCCGCAGCATTTGTTTACTTCAAAAATATGCTGAACGATAAGATCATGGATCGTTCTGATATAGAAAAACAGACTAAGTTACCGGTAATTGGAATGGTAGGTATGAGTGAGTCTTCTAATGAATTTGTTATTCAGGAAAATTCGAAATCATTTATTGCCGAAGCGTTCCGTTCAATCCGTACCAATCTGCAGTTCTTTATCCGTAATCAGAATAAAGCAAAAACATTCCTGGTTACGAGCTCAATTTCAGGAGAAGGAAAAAGTTTTTGTTCGCTGAATCTTGCTGCAATCTTTGCATTAAGTGGTAAGAAAACAATATTGGTCGGATTCGATTTACGTAAACCCAAATCTATGAGTCATCTTGGACTTAAAGGTGAACTTGGTGTTACAAATTATCTGATCGGCTCCAGCACTGAAAAACAAATTGTGCAGACATCCGGAATTTCAAATCTGGATATCATTCTTACCGGACCAAAGCCGCCGAATCCTTCGGAGTTACTCCTTACTGAACGCATCGATGAACTTTTCGTTTTCTTAAAAGATAATTACGAATACATAATTCTGGATTCACCACCATTAGGATTGATCTCAGATCCATTGATCTTAGCGAAATATTCTGATACGGTAATTTATATTGTTCGCCAGAATTTTACACGACGTTTGCATCTCGATGCATTGAATAAACTTCATTCAGAAGGCCGAATTAAAAATGTCGGTGTCATTCTTAATGCCGTTGCTAAAAAATCTGTTGCTTATGGCTATGGATATGGCTACGGTTATGGTTACGGTTATGGCTATGGTTATGGTTCAAAAGCGAACGCAGGGTATTATGAAGATGTGATCGAAGATGACAAGCCGAAATCAGGTGGCATCTTCAGTCGTAAGAAGAAGAAAAAGAAAGAGTAGTCAAAATATCTTTCATATTCCATTCCGAAAACCTTCCTCGTGAAAAAGATCGCAATTCTTCAGTCAAATTATATTCCCTGGAAAGGTTATTTCGATATCATTAATCACGTCGATGAATTTATTTTTTATGATGATGTTCAGTATACAAAAAACGACTGGCGGAATCGGAATAAAATAAAATCTGCTAATGGTTCTTTATGGTTAACTATTCCTGTTCGGCAGGAAAATCTTTCGCAGAAAATTAATGAAACAAAAGTTTCGCAGGATAATTGGGCAGAAAAACACTGGAAGTCTATTTCGTTGAATTATTCCAAAGCTCCTTTCTTTCATTTATATAAAGACAAGCTTGAGAAATTCTACTCTGAGGTTAAAACTCCTTTGTTGAGTGAAATAAATTTGTCTGCAATCGAACTTCTCAATTCATTTCTGGGTATAAATACTGTTCTAACATCTTCTTCTGACTATAAACTGATAGCAGGAAAAAATGAACGGTTAATTGATCTGATCCTTCAAGCCGGTGGCACTCACTATCTGAGTGGTCCGTCAGCAAAGGATTACATCAAAGAAGATCTGTTTAATGAGGCAGGAATTGAAATCAGTTGGATGGATTATTCGGGCTACCCTGAGTATCCGCAAATGAATCCGCCGTTTGAACATGCAGTAAGTGTTCTTGATCTGATTCTGAATACAGGACCGGATGCATTGAAATATATGAAATGAAAAAAGTAAGTATTGTAACCACCATGTATCACTCGGCAAAATACTTGCCTGAGTTTTATGCCAGAGTCCGAAAGGCTGCTGAGCTTTCCGGTGTACAGTACGATTTCATTTTTGTAAACGATGGATCACCTGATAATTCACTGGCTGTAGCATTGCAACTGCGTGATGAATTTCCTGATGTAGCCGTTGTTGAACTTTCAAGAAATTTTGGTCATCACAAAGCGATCATGGCCGGTTTAAGGGAAGCAAAAGGCGACCTCGTTTTTCTGATCGATTGTGATCTGGAAGAGCAACCTGAATTGCTTACTGAATTTTACAGCAAGATGGAAGAAACCAAAGGTGATGTCATCTTCGGTGTTCAGAATTCCCGCAAAGGAAAATGGCGTGAGCGGATCTTTGGGCAGGTGTTCTATAAAGTATTCAATCATTTTGCAGAACGACCTATTCCTGAAAATATCATAATGGCCAGGTTGATGACCAGGAATTATGTAGAGGAATTGATCAGATACGATGAAAAGGAGTTTTTTCTTGGAGCAACATTTATGGAAGTTGGTTTTAAACAGATTCCTGTTTCTGTTGACAAGAAAGATAAAGGCTCTTCAACTTATAGTTTGAGTAAAAAGGTTGCATTGATGGTGAATGCCATCACAAGCACAAGTAATAAGCCACTGATCTATGTTTTTTACTTCGGCGCTTTGATCAGCTTTGTTTCATTCGCTTTCATAATCATTTTACTTTTTCGCCATTTCTTCATAGAGAAATTACTGACAGGATGGCCGTCATTGATCGTTTCTATTTGGTTTCTCAGCGGATTGATCATTCTTTGCATCGGTTTATTGGGTATTTATCTCTCCAAAATCTATATGGAAACGAAACACCGACCTACGGTAATCGTAAGAAAGAGATACGATGCCCGCTAATGGACAATAAGTTTCTCGACGAATCAATCAATTATTACCGCGATAAGATCAAACAATTTGGCAGTAGTGCTGAAGGAATGGATTGGAAAAATAGCGACACGCAATATTTGAGATTCGAAGTCATTTCACGCTATATCGATTTTTCAACAAGGCCTTCAGTGCTCGATGTTGGATGTGGAAATGGGGAATTCAATAATTTTATCCGTCAGTGTTCTAAAGCCATAATTTATTCAGGTATTGATGCTGTACCTGAAATGGTATCACTGACTAATGAACGTTTCGGAGAAAATACTGCATCACTCCATGATCTTCTTTCATGGGATACAGAAAAACGATTTGATTATGTTATTGCATCGGGAACTTTCAATGCAAAACTAAGTGCAACTGACGAAGAGTGGCAGGAATATTTTTATGGAAACATAAAAAAAATGTTTTCAATGGCAAATAAAGCTGTCATCTTTAATTGTATGACTTCGTTTGTTGATTATAGATACGATAGATTATATTATCCGACTGTACAGGAATTGTCTGATTTTGCAGTAAAGAATTTGTCACGGAAATTTATCATTGATCATTCATATCCGTTATATGAAGTAACAATGGTCATTCAAAAATAAATGAAGAATCTGGTAATAGTTGGAACAGGAGATTATGCACTTGTAGCTTTTCATTTTTTAAAGCAAACGGGATCGTATAATATCATTTCTTTTTCTGAAGAAATGAATTATATCCGTTTTGATATTGTCGAAGGGTTGCCGAATATAGCATTTGAAGAACTTGAATTTAAAGCGCCACCGGAAGATACAATGTTGTTAATTGCAATCGGTCCGAATAAAGTGAATTCTGTGCGCGAAAGATTGTATTTAAGTGCTAAAGAAAAAGGATATTCATTCATAAAATATATCAGTCCGCAGGCAACTGTCTGGGACGAAAATGCCATAGGAGAAAATTCTTTTATATTTCCCAATTGCGTAGTCGAACCTTTTGCTAAGGTCGGTAATAATTCTGTTTTATGGTCAGGAGCAATTCTTGCACATCATTCTGAAGTAAAAGATCATTGTTTTCTCGCTCCCGGTGTATGCATTTCCGGACGATCGGTGATCGGTTCTAATTCTTTTATTGGTATAAATGCAACGATCAGAGACAATGTTACTGTAGGTGAAAGATGCATAGTAGGTGGTGGAGCATTGATCAAAAAGAACATTGAAAATGGCGGAGTATATTCTCAATCAGGAACTGCGAAGTACAATGATGATAGTTTCAACACTAAAGTCTGAGAATTGTTATGTTGCGCCGGAGCTCTTCACTAATTACACGTCTGTACGATAAACAGATCGATGCAACCGGACTTGCACTTTTCCGCATTTTATATTTTACAAATTTGTTTTTTGAAGTACTTCAGATCTTCAATTTTCGTCACCTCATATTTGATAAAATTCCATTTGTAGAAGGAAATGAAATTGCAGTAGGAATCGGACTGGTAGTCTGGTTATGTGTAATTGTGTTGCTTGCGTTAGGATTGTTTACAAGAGTTTCGGGCATTCTGAATTATTTGCTTACAATAATTTTTTTCGGCATGGCCGGAGAATTTGCCTATCATATGTATTATTTATATACAGGAATAAATTTATTGATCTTGTTCCTGCCGGTAAGCAAAGTAATTTCTATTGATCGTCTGCTTACAAAGTTAAAGTACTCGTCTTCGCGATTTCGCTATGAGCCACCAACAACGGTAAGTGCCTTGTCATATCTGATCCCTGCTATGATTGGAATCGGTTTTGTTTACTACGATTCCATTCTCTATAAACTGGTTTCGCCATATTGGCTGAATGGGCTTGGAATGTGGCTGCCTTCCTCATTGCCAATGATCGCTCATGTGGATATGTCGGCAATATTGAATTTAAAATTCCTGATGAAGTTCGTCGGATACTTAACTCTGATTTTTGAGTTTGCATTTTTATTTTTATTCTGGCACAGGAAGTGGCGTTTCCCGCTCTTCCTTATTGGTATAGGATTACATCTTGGAATATTACTTGAATTTCCGATTCCATATTTCGCTATAGGAGTTGTTGCACTTTATATTTTAATGGTTCCTGTTTCTTTCTGGAAAAAAATAAAGTTTAACAGAAGTGGAAAGAGGACACTGGCATTTTATTTCGATGCAGAATGTCCATTATGTGTACGAACAGTAATTGTTCTTAAACATTTCGATATTTTCAGAAGAATAGATTTTATTTCAGTGCAATCTTCTTTAGGAAAAGTTCCTGCGCTTAGTAGTTATACAGAAGATCAGTTATTGAACGATATTCATAGTGTAACTGAAGGAGGAATTGTTTCAAAAGGTTACGATACCTACCGCAAAGCATTTTCTGCAATGCTATGGTCTTTGCCGCTTTCATGGTTGATGTACTTGCCGGGCATCTCACATATAGGGCGTGCAATTTATTCTTACATAGCGGAGAACCGGACCAATGAAAGATGTACTGATGAGACTTGTGGTTACGAGCCTCCTGTGTTTCCTAAGAATGACAATGAATTTAAATTGCTGCATAACCTGACCTTACGTAAATTGAAAATATTTTCAATAAAAGTACTTATCGGATTGGCAGTGTTTCTTCAGATCGCAGTTTCTCTGAATGCTTCACTGGCAAAAAAGGTCAGACATTCAGGAATTTTAAAAGATACTTTTTTGGATGGAGGTGTGACTTCATTTTCGTCTGACATAAAATCA
The DNA here is from genome assembly GCA_016711505.1 of Bacteroidota bacterium. Classification (NCBI taxonomy): domain Bacteria; kingdom Pseudomonadati; phylum Bacteroidota; species Bacteroidota bacterium. The sequence goes on from JADJSV010000002.1 coordinate 359,195, forward strand.
GTCGCAAGGCCATTGCTGGGAATTACGAATCATCCGGTATTTATGGACTTTCATTTCAGGAACTACAATCACATTGTTGCAATCGTATACAAAGGCAAAAAATCAATTGAGTTTTTACCCGTAATAAATGAAAATGGACAACCCGGAAACTATTTAAAGGGCGGAAATTTCGTTAATTGGACATTTAAAGTGAATTCCGCCGACATAAATCAGGCAAAACTATCTGCAGGTATTTTGCGTTACACAGCATTCTGGGCAGGCTCAAACGGGCTTACTTTAAAGGATCTTCAGTTCGAAATAGTTGTTAAAAAAATTGATAATTATAACGATTGGGAAATGAATTTTCTGCACGATCAGCTCAATGCACCTTGGCAAATTGCCGGAACTGCAGAGTGGTCAGATGGAGTATTCAGCGTGAACTTGTCCGATATAGAAAAAATGTAATTTATGATTCCATTCAACAAACCGTTTCTTACAGGTAAAGAAACAACTTACATCAAAGAAGCAGTGGAGTCAGGGAAAATTTCCGGCGACGGAATATTTACTAAACGTTGTCACGAATTTTTTGAGTCAAAATATGGTTTCAAAAAAGTGCTTCTTACTTCATCATGTACGGATGCATTGGAAATGGCAGCATTACTCTTGAGAACAGAGCCGGGAGATGAGATCATTGCACCAAGTTATACATTCGTTTCCACTGTCAATGCTTTTGTTCTTCGCGGAGCAAAAATTGTATTTGCTGACAGTTCTGCTGAGAGCCCGAATATTGATGTAACAAAGATCGAATCGCTGATCACTCCAAAAACAAAAGCAATTTTACCCGTGCATTATGCCGGTATTGCATGTGATATGGATGTGATCATGGATATTGCAAACAGACACAATGTGTATGTTGTGGAAGATGCAGCGCAGAGTATAGATGCATATTACAAAGGCCGGCCGTTAGGAAGTATCGGACAGCTTTCTGCTTTTTCATTTCACGAAACAAAAAATATTATTTCCGGTGAAGGCGGTATGCTTGTGATGAATGATTCGTCGTTTATTGCAAGAGCTGAGATCATTCGGGAAAAAGGCACTAATCGCTCGGCATTTTTCAGAGGAGAAATCGATAAATATGGCTGGGTAGATATTGGCTCATCATTTCTGCCGTCTGAAATTATTGCTGCATTTCTTTTTGCACAATTAGAGAATATGAATAAGATCCAGGCTAAACGTAAATTCAGCTGGGAAACTTATCATGATTCATTGAAGCCACTGGCAGCTAAGGGTTATTTCAAGACACCGCACATTCCTTCGTATGCGACTAACAATGCACACATTTACTATATTGTTTGTAACACTCCGGAAGAACGACAACGATTGATCTCTGTTCTCAGGCAGGAAAATATTTATTCAGTATTTCACTATTTGTCATTGCATAAAAGTGAATTTTATAAAGACAAATACAACGGTCCGGAATTGCCTAATTCTGACCACTTCTCCGATTGTCTTATTCGTTTACCAATGTATTATGATCTTTCAGAAAAGGACATTATGCATGTAGTGAAAGTGATCAAGAAGTTTTATAACGGTAATTCTTAATTCATGAATGCAGTAGTCAGGAAATCGATTATGACAGTGCTACTGCTGTTTTGCGTCTATGGTTTTTTCTTTCCGCAGCTGCCGGTTGTAAATGCAGATGAATTGTGGGAAACATCGCGTGGATACTATATGAAAACGATGCACAAACCCGGAGAGCCTCTGTTGCCGGAATCTGTCGCGCCCTTTTATTCGTCTATTGGAAATATGGGTTGGAAAAGCTGGTGTATTTTATCGGTAAAGACAGGGACATTCGCAGCAATGATGTATCTCCTTCCATTCGATGAACTGACTGCTATGCGTTACGGAATGTTTTTCTGGAGTCTGCTAGCATTGCTGTTTACGTTTCTGGTTGCTAAACAATTTTCCCTTAGTAAGTGGTATGCATTGTTCGCCGTCGCTATTCTCATTGCCCTTCCTGATTTTTTTTCGCAGGTACACCGAGAACGTTCTGAGATCATGATCTGCGCTTGTCTTATGATGGGAGTTTTTATTTTTAACAGATTAATTCAGTCTGAAGAAAGCACAAGGAAAAATATTTATCTTCTCCTGTTTGGAATTATTTCGTGGTTACCATCATTGTTGATTCATCCATCAGCAATCGTAATACCGGCAGTAGCCGGACTGTTTTATTTGTATTACGAAAAGCAAACATTTCTGAAACTTCAGACCTTTGTTTTCGGAGCAGGATTGATGATTGGTGCTGTTTTCTTTCTTTATATTATGAATGAAATGAAGGAATTTGCAATTGCAGCCGGAGGTGGAAATTATTTTTTGTATCAAGGGCCGCCGGTTCTTGTTAAAGGATGGAAATATGTTATTTCTATTCCGTACGCTTTCTATAACAAATTCTTTGTAGCCAATCCGGTTTCACGGCCTGTTTCATTCCTGATATTTGTGTGCAGTTTCATACTTATCCTGATGCAGGCGAAAGGGAAGATAAGATCCATTTCAGTTCAACGTGATTTTATTTTGATCTGTATCTCCGTTTTTCTGACTCTAACAGTTTTATATCTGCTTTCAGGAAGTTTCGGAAATTTCAATGTAATTGTAGCACCTTTCGTAGCAATAGTCATTGCCGGATATTTTAGTAATGTAGAGCAGAGTAAAGGAAAATCTGCAAGAACAGCTATGATTGTTGCTTCACTGCTCCTGATCACTTTTGTAACAAATGCAATAGGTATAGGACAGGATGTAAGAATGGCCAAAGAGTATAAAAGGATTACAACACATGTCCGGTCGATGATCGACGAGGATTCTGCTGTCCTTGGATTGGCACTTTATTATAACCCTTTCAAGGATCAGCCGTATTATTCTAATTCATGGTTTAATCCTTATGGCGGTCGCATTGAGCAGTCGTTCAGCGATGCTGTAAAGGCATTAGATGTAAAATATGTAATTGTAGATGATGCCTTCGTAGGCCGCGCTCTTCTGGATCGTGGTCGCGGATGGACTGATTCTATGTTTACGTATTTGAAAAAATGGTGAAGTGATCGATGAGATCCCAGCAAATTATTTTGTAGGAAATCGTGTTCCTGCACCTGAATTCTACGGCGAACAATGGCAATACCCGGATCAACGTAAGCGGTTTATTCGGAAGATAAGAATTGTGAAGTTGAATGAAAAATTAAATTAATATTCGAAAGTTGATAATTGCTGGTAGTTAAAATCAAGTCGTAGTTTTGCTATTACTACTCACCAATTACTACTCATTAAAAAAATGTTCAAAGGAAAACTCGATACTCAAAGCAAACTACTGTTTAAGAACAGTGGATGGGTATTCTTTTCTAATTTTTTCAGTACGGGACTGGCATTTTTGAGATCGGTGATCATTGCCCGGGGTTTAGGTCCGGGGATCTATGGAACATATGCAATTGTTGTCGCCTTTGTGGGCTTGATCCAGGAATTTCTGAATTTGAATATAGGTACAGCATTGATAAAATTCGGAGCAGTTTATCATACAGAGAATAGAAACGATAAGCTAATGGCCTTTGTTAAATCGGGCTTGCTTGTTAGTTTTATTATGGCTGTATTTTCAGTGATCGTTATTGCACTGCTTTGTTTTATTTCATACGATACGTTTATTGATAAGCCGGATCTTGAATGGTTTATCATTTGCTATGCAATTGCAGCGAGTATTACTTATGTAAACTCGATAAGTAAATCGATGCTGCGGTTGCATTATAAATTCAGGATGAGTTCGATCATTCAGATGATCATGGATGTAGTCGAAACGCTGGCTATAGCACTGGCAGTTTTTATTTATCCGAAAAACCTGAATGTATTTTTTGTAGCAATAATTGTAACCAGATTTCTCAACGGATTTATCTGCAATCTCCTTGCTTATTATGAATTGAAAAATGAATTGATGCCACATTTGAGTGCTCCAATGGTTCTGATCAAGGATGAGAAAAAATCAATAATGGATTTTATATTTGGTAATTCAATTGGTAATTCATTGAAAACGATCATCAGTCAGGGCGATATACTTTTGCTTGGAATTCTGACATCTCCACAGCAGGTAGGTTTCTATGCTGTCGCAAAAAAACTTGCTTATTCAGTTCTTACTTTATCGGATCCATTGGTTTCTTCAATATATCCACAGCTTTCAAAATTGCTCGCAGAGAAAAAGTTCAAAGAGATGAAAAATATGCTGGTACGTATTACATCTATAGCAATGGTTCCGGGATTTGATCTTTATTGTAGCAACATTCTTCCTCAATGAATGGATCATTAAAACAGTTTACGGCCCGGAATATTTACCGGCAACTCAGGCATTTTTCTATTTTGTGATTGGTGCAGTACTCGGTGCATCTACCTTCTGGACTTTGCCGTTAGTTCAAAGTCTGGGTATAGTCAGAATTAGAATAAAAGTTTACATTGCAACTATTATTATCGGTACTACTTTGGCTTACATACTTGTACCAACTATGCACAACGCCGGAATGGCTTTGGCTTTAATGATTACAAATATTATGAATATGCTTATCTTCATCTATGTCGCAGAGAAGAAAGTGAATGAAAAAATATTGATTCAGGATTCAACACAACCACACCACAATTAATATGATCATCCAATACACCAAAACTACTTTCCTTACTCATCCTTTTGCAATATTGAATTTTGTAAGAGGACAAAAGCAAGACCTGCACGAAGCAATGATTGTAAAGGCAGCCAAAACTTTGTTAGGGAAAAAGTATGATAGTACAGAAGCCAAAAAGTATCTTCAGGAAATCCGCTCAGGGGAATTTGTTCCTATGAATACTTTGCCGGGAGTTTCCTTGCCCGGAAATAAACCTGTCCATCTGTTTGGAAAGTTCCTCTACTTCATCGTCCGTTGTGCAAAGCCGCAAGTGATGATTGAAACAGGTGTTGCTCATGGTGTATCATCGTGGACGATATTAAATGCAATACATAAAAACGGAAGCGGCAAATTATATTCCATCGATCTTCCGAACCTTGATCTGAAAAGTTACAATCCGCAGAATATTTCTCAGCAGAGTGGATGGGCTGTACCGGATATTTTAAGAAAACACTGGGAATTACAATTAGGGCCATCGAATGAATTGCTTCCTGTACTTGTTCAGAAACTCGGCAAGGTTGATATCTTCTTTCACGATAGCGATCATTCATATCAGAATATGATGTTTGAATTCAAAGCTATTTTTCCTGCATTGAAAGACGACGGCCTGATCATTTCTGATGATGTACACAAAAATGAATCATTCAGGGATTTTGTGAATGCTGAACAGATTGTTGGTATTCAATTTTTAACTAAAGGTGGTGCGGCGGTAAAACGCACATCATAAGCTAAGACAAGCAGGATTTCTTCTTCAAACTTAATCTTAATCTTACTCTTAAACTTCCAGATACTCATTGAATTTGCCCTGATTATATGAATAGTTTAAGTGTAAGGTTAAGAGTAGGTTTTAAGAGACAAACACCTCCCTTTTTCAAGTAACTTTTTACTGCTTTTTTCAGTAAAAACCGGGTATGTTACCCATCTACCAGCCATATTTGCCGGCTTCTTGCTTGCAGTATGCTCATGACGCATTGGATTCAACCTGGATTTCTTCTCAGGGTGTTTACATAGACAAGGCTAAAGAAAAACTGAAGGAAGTAATTGGAAGTAAATATCTGATTCTTGTCAATAATGGAACGTGTGCCACGCACATGCTTGCATTAGGTTTGAAGTTCAAGTATCCGAATCTAAAAAAGATCATTGTTCCTAATAACGTTTATGTAGCTGCCTGGAATAGTTTCTTGTTTTCAGGAGGTTGGGAATTTGAAGTGATCGATGCAAATGAACATACCTGGAACATCGATCATTCAAAGATCAAAGATGGAGGCAAAGACACTGCATTTTTAGCAGTTCATAACCTCGGTAATATCATAAATGTCCCTGCTCTGAAGAAACGATTTCCGGAAATGCTCATCGTTGAAGATGATTGTGAAGGCTTGTTCGGTAAGTACGACGGAAAATATTCAGGAACAGAATCACTCATATCATCATTATCGTTTTTTGGAAATAAGACCATCACCAGTGGTGAAGGCGGCGCTGTGATAACTGCTGATGAAGAAATTTTCGAATACCTGAATTCGATTCGCGGACAAGGTCAATCCAGTATGCGTTATATTCACGATAAACTCGGATATAATTATCGCATGACCAATATTCAGGCAGCATTGCTCTATGGACAATTGATGATCCTTGATGAGATCAGAGAAAAGAAATCAGCTGTATTTGAATTATACAAAAATGAATTATCGGGTATAGAAGAAATATCTTTTCAGCAATTAGAGCCGGGAACGGAACATGCGCAATGGATGTTTGGAATTCGGTTGAATAAATTTGATTTTGTGAAAAAGCGGATGCTCGAATTATTTCTTTTCGAGAATAATATTGAAACCAGACCAATGTTTTACAGCATTAATCAGCATGCGCATCTTTCTGAAATAAAAAGTGATAATACTGTTGCAGATCTGCTCAATCATCAGTGTCTGATTCTTCCAAGTTTCCCTGAATTGACAAGAAGTCAGATTCTTACTGTCACACGTAAGATCAAAGATTTTCTCCGAACATCTAAATAATACCAAGTGAATTCCGGAGCCGAAAAAATTACTGTCCTTACTTCATCCGATAAGGTGGAGTGGGATAATTTTTACGATCAGCTTCCGGCAGAACTTCGTGATGTCAACTTTTCTTTTGATTACAATTTCATCTATGAAAAAAACGGTGATGGAAGTATCAGGCTATTTGTATTTGAACAAAATGACCAGATTTACTTTTATCCATTCCTGATCCGCGAAGTTTATTCCGGAAACGAACAAACGGATTACAAAGATATAGAGACAGTTTACGGTTATACCGGACCTGTTTCAACAACTCAGGATCCTGAATTTATAAAGAATGCTGACAAAGCATTTTGCAAATATTGTCTTTCTGAAAGGATCATTTCAGAGTTCATCAGATTTCATCCGTTACTGCAGAATCAAAATGTGTTCAATGAAATCAGTTCAGTTAAATTAATTGCATTGCGTGACTATGTAGCTGTTGATCTATCGGCAACAGCTGATAAGATCTTTGAAAACTATTCAAGTCCGAACAGGAATAAGATCCGTAAGGCAGAGAAGGCCGGAATCGAAATTGAATTTGATCATGAATGCAAACGGTTCGACGACTTCAAGTCAATTTATCTGGAGAATATGAAGCGGCTGAATGCAGCTCCAATGTATTTTTTCAGTTCTGACTTTTTTAACGGCTTAAATGCTCTGGCCAAAAAAACAGGCGTGCTTGTAAATGCCCGCGAAGAAGGAGAAACGATCGGTTCGACTGTATTTCTTAAAGGAAGTTTTTTTGGACATTATTTCCTTTCTTCTGCAACCGAAAGAGGTCGCAGTCTGGCAGTTTCAAACCTGATGCTCCACCAGGGAATACTCTGGGCTAAAAAGTCAGGATTACATTCTATTCATTTAGGAGGCGGAGTTACAGGAGAAGAGACAGATCCATTGCTCGTTTTCAAAAAAAATTTTTCAAAAAAAACCTTGAAATTTTATATTGGAAAGCGAATTCACAATGAAATGGCCTATAATGAAATTGTAAAGAGGTGGGACGAAAAACATCCTGTTGAAGCTATTAAATATAAATTTATATTGCAGCGTTATCGATTTAAAGAAGCAGATCTGGTATGAGTTTGGAAAAAGATAAAAATTCTGTTCGGTTACGGGCCCTGACCATGGACGATGCGCGCATCACCTGGAAATGGCGTAATCAGGAAGAAGTACGAAATGATTTCAGCGGACATCCTTTCCCTGTAAGTCTGGACGAGGAAGTTCAATGGTATGAAAAAAATATCAAGGTCAACTTTCCAAATACATGTTTCGGAGTTGAAGAGGTGAAAGGTTCACACCTGGTTGGAATGACTTTCCTGAAAAACATTCACATGATCTTTCGTCATGCTGAATTTTCTATTTTGATTGACGGCGCTCAAAAAGGAAAAGGTTATGGAAAAGAAGCGTGTTATAAAACTCTTGAATTCGGATTTCGTCAGCTGGGATTGAATAAGATCTATCTGAAAGTCCGTACTGACAATACATCAGCGATCAGAATCTATGAGTCATGTGGATTCAAAGTTGAAGGGACGATCCGTGAGGATATTTATAAGCAGGGAAAATATATCGATCAGTTTTGTATGGGCATTTTGATCAGTGAATTTGAAAAACTCTGATCTTCTGTTGAATCCTCTATGAGCGAACAGCCACTTTCAGTATATGTTTTTTCTCCTTTCTGTTTATTAAGGCCGACTACTAACCGCATTTTCGACATGCGTATGTGCGATAGTATGGCCGCAAACGGAGCAAAGGTGGTAATTGTTTATCCATATACTTACATGAAGGAAAATATTCGCAAAAGCGAAATCCCTGCAAGCTATGGTTTAAGGAATAATTTCAAAACACGAATGCAGTATACGTGGTTGCTTGAAAATTCAACTTCGCTTTATCGCTTCATTGTTATGATGATCGCCTTTTCGTTTTCATCTGTCAGAATTTTGTTTGAACGGATTTTTTCAAAGAATGAAGCGATCATCCTTTCCAGAGATGCGAAATCACTTATTCCTGCAATCATTATCAGAAAACTCACAGGCAGATTATTTAAAACCAAAATAATATTTGTTGCTGCAGAAGTCAAAGATAAACCGATATATAAATGGGTAGTAAAAAATTCTGATGGAGTGTTTGCCGGTGTAACAACTACACGCAATGCCATTATGAAACTTGTACCGGTTCCAAAAGAGAAATTTATTTTATCACTTGCACCGGTACCTGTTTATTCTAACGATGTGAGCAAACAGGAAGCACGGAAAAATATTCACTACACCGATTCCGCTCCATTGATCGTTTACACAGGAAAGCTAGGATTGGATGTGCTTGAATTAAAATTCATTCTCAAAGCTGCAAAGCTTCTTCCTTCATATAAATTTCTTTTTACCGGGGGAAGAGAGAGCGCAGTTCAGAAAGTAAAAGACTATTGCAAAGAGATCGGAGTAGAGAATGCAATATTTACAGGGTTCTTCAACGATAGCACACAGGTGCGGAATTATCAGTTGGCCGGAGATGTACTTGTTAGTTATTACACTTCCAATGACCATCTCATCGAATTCAATTATCCGCAAAAGATCAATGAATATATGTCTACAGGTAATCCGATCATCACTCCTGATTTTCCTGCAACACAAGATGTCTTGAATAATAAAAATGTTTTTTTTGTTGCTCCTGACAATGAAGTTGCTTTAGCTGAAGGAATCAGACACTTGATCCAAAATCCGGATGTAAGTTCCAGATTGGCCGCACAGGCGAAAGAAGATATCAAATCACTCACATTCGACAGCAAAACAAAAGAGTTGTTGAATTGGGCGCGCGGATTGTCCTATTAAAAACTATAGTAGAAATTTCCGGACACTTTGGGCAACATGAAATCCTCATGGGTAATACCAGTTTTTAAAACTATCTTCCGCCCTCATTAAAATGTAAAAATGGCCAAGAAGAAGGTAAAGAAACCATTGAGTAAGAAGGTAGTAAAGAAGGAAACAGGTAAGAAGAAGAAAACGGTCAGAAAGAAAGCGGTAGTAACACGCAAGACTGACAATAATTTAAATTCTGATCTGGTACTTTCTGTCATTGATCCGAAGGCTCCGACGAAAGAAGAGCTGCAGGTCACAATCGAAAAATTAAGCTTTCAGCTTGAGCAGGCAAATACCCAACTCGATCAGTTTTCTCATACAACAAGTCACGAATTACAGGAGCCGTTAAGAAAAATAATAACGTTCTCAAAAGTACTTCGTCAGACTGAAAAAAAACTCAGTGAAGAAGAGTTTGAGATCTTTTTAGCCAAGCTGGAAAATTCTGCGTTAAGACTCCGGAAGTTGATGGCAGAGATGTTGAATTTCGCCCGTGTTTCTAATTATGAAAAATTGGTTGTTAAAACTGATCTGAATGAAATACTTAAGAATACACTATTCGATCTTGAACTTTTAATAGAAGAAAAAAATGCAAAATTCATTCTGAATAAATTACCTGAAGTTGAAGCTGTACCTTTTCAGATGAGCCAGCTTTTCTATGACATCATACATAATTCATTGAAATTTTCAAATCCTGATATTCCATTAGAAATTGAAATTTCAACACGTAAAATAAAAAAGAAAGATTTGCTTTCTTATCCTAATCTCAAGCAGGAATTACAATATTGTGAGATCTGTTTTAAAGACAATGGTATCGGCTTCGATCAGAAATATGGCGAGCAGATCTTTACTATGTTTCAACGACTCAGCAGCGCCGGAGAATATCCCGGTACAGGAATTGGCCTGGCAATCTGCCGCAAAGTAGTTCAGACTTATTTTGGAGAAATTTATGCCGAAGGAAAAGAAGGCGAAGGGGCTGTAATCCATGTAATACTTCCACTTGAACAACCCAAAAAACTTCCGGATGATATTCCTACGATTTTGAAAACGTGGCTTTGAAAAATTGTAATTCGTAATTCGAGATTTGTAATGATATAACACCGATTTTAGGAATAGCAAAGACGTACATACGTAAAATAAAACACTAAGATCACTAAAAATCGTCACAAGAACACATTATGGCGCTTAGCTTGACTGTGTTCTTGTACTAAAAACTTAGTGATCTTTGTGTTTATCTTCGAGCAGTGAGCAATATTTAAGATTCGCAAATTACGAATCACGAATTACGATTTCACTCAATCACAACATAGGACTGATAATGACTAAACGGACTCCGTTTAATAGAGTATTTGTCCAGTCCAAATACCTCGCGAAGGGCAATTGTTTCACCCGGGAATTTAGGTTGATTCAATTCGTCAAAAACTAAAATAGATCCTTTTGTAAGATGTGGTTTAATTAACTCAAGGCAATTTTTAGTTGGCTCGTAAATATCAAAATCGAAATAAGCCAATGAGATTATCGTCTCCGGATGATACTTCAGATATTTAGCAAGTTCAACACTTGCGTCACCTTGAATGAGTTCAAATTTTTTCATGTGATCAAGCGGACTTTCTTTTTCAAGATTGCTCAGCACTTTATCCAGATAAACTTTATAATCTTCAGCAACATTGTAGGCGCCTTTCATTGCATAAAGTTCAATGCCGTCTTTCTCATGAATGGAAGGGAAGCCTGACCACGTGTCGAAGCCAATGATCTTACGACTATAGTTGAACGGTTCATAGATCGATCGTAGCGACTGAAAGAGATTTATGTTCTGACCCCATCTCACACCAAATTCCATGATCACTCCATGGATCTCAATATTTTTTTGGTAAATGTCATTTATAAAAAGAAACTTTTTAAGATCAGCAGGATTTAAGAAGAGTCCAAGGTTTCGCATCATTTCCTCTTCAGGGAGAGGACAATTCTGAAACAGCCCGATCAGGTCATTTCTGTTTTCAGCTTGCTTGTCGGAAACTATACTCGGCGCTATGTACAGATCATTATTCTTCGAGCTCATGAGTTCTATTTATTTAATGCAATGTATTCGGGGTTACAATATGAGTCAAATATTTTTTATTATTTCCCTATATTCAGGGAATCTGTAACATTTGGCGCTATTCAACATATAAAAATAGTTCTTTAAAAGTAGAAAGTAAAGCCCATCGAATGATTATTTTTGTGTTTTACACTGAATGATCGTTTTTACTTCGCAAAAGGAGCTTAATCGGTCGCGAATAGGGACAAATAATTATGGTTACGGGACAAAAACGGATATATTTTCTGAATCGATACATAAACGGCGGGTATTTCACGCCGTCAGGAGGTATGTTGTCTGTCTTTTCTCCTAATTTCCTGTTTCGCAGAAATTCTGCTGTTATCTGTAAACTCTATAGTGGCCATAATTTCAAGTCTGAAGCTGACAAGGAATTCATCGATATTCCGGCCTACACCGGTAGCAATCAGTATCTGGCGCAGATGGCTAAAGCACTAACTGCTCTGAAACCTTCATTGAAAGCAGTGCTTGTTCATGGGAGCTATGCAACAGGTGAAGAAATTGCCTACAGCGATTTCGATGGTTTGATCATTATCTCAAAAGAAGCGTTGCATAACAGAAAGCAACTTTCGGAGGCAGCATATAATCTGCATGAATTAAGAAAGTACATGCATCTCATCGATCCATTTCAACACCATGGCTGGTTTGTACTTTCCGAATATGATCTTGCAAATTATCCTGAATGGTTTTTGCCAACAGCTGTTTTACACCATAGCAAATCGTTGTTGGGAAATACAAGATTAGAGATCAATGTTCAGGAAGTACCTGATGTAGATTTTAAAAGATCCTTCCTGAGACTTTGTGATAGTTTGAAAAGAAAACTTTCTGCTTCCAAATCAGATTGGAATATTTATCAGTTGAAGGCCATCTTCAGTGAATTTATGATGTTGCCGTCAGCTTATGTTCAGGTGCGTGATGACAAAGGTATTTTCAAAAAATACAGCTTCGCAGAAATGCGCCGGGATTTCACGGATGATGAATTTGCTGTGATGGATGAGGTTTCAAATATTCGATTGAACTGGATGGTTGACCTGACCGATAGACAGAAAAAGTTTTTTGAAAGAATTGATTTCTTAAGTTGGAAAGGCCGGCAAAAAATAGAATTAAGTACACCTGTTTTTATTGAGCTTTCCATTAACAATGGAATTTTTTCGAGGATGAATAATTTCACTGCATTGGTCAAACACACGATTCTTAACTCAAACAAAAATGAGTAAGTATTCGCTCATAGATCTTCCTGTATTCGTCAGGCCGGAAATGTATGAGATTAACATTTCAGCCGTGGCTTCTGCATTGATGAATCACGGCAAGGTTGAGAGTGTATATCGTATCGGAAGTGTTACAGCTCCCGGCATTTCAGATCTTGATATGTTTGTGGTTTTTAAGGATGGAACTTCAACTGTTCATGATCCTTTGAGAAAACTGGATGAACAAGGCCATTATCTTTTTGTTCATCGTTTGTTCGGAGCTTCATACAGCCATTTTCAAAAAGCAGTAGGCCTGACTCAATTTCATAACTATCGCCTGATAGGGGGTAGTGAAAGCAGGTCAGAAGGACATCTTTCTCCTGCAGATGATACTCTTGTAAAAATTCAGACTGCACTGGAGTTTATGATAAAGATGTTTATGGTCATGAATTTTCAAAAAGTGTATCGCATAATTAAAGTCCGTGCATTTCTGCTTGAGTCAAGAGCAATGGAGTATGATCTTGAATATCTTGGTGTGAAATCAGGGCCGCTGTTTGATGTCGTGCAGGAAATAATTAACCTCCGTAAAAGATGGTTTCTGTCTGAAAATAATTATCTGAAAATTGATGATCTTTTCGACAGATTTTACATTCACTTGTTAGCATTCCTGGAAGATATTTTATTGAAGGAAAAATTTTATACTCCTCATCTTACGAGTGGACGATTTGTAAAGAATGTCCGATGGGCCATGAGTGAAAAACTCTCCATTTCAAAACGAGGAATACCTTTGCCTTCATTTCTTGCAGGTATTTTTCACAGGAAGTATTTTAATATGATGAATAAAGTGACAGGATTTTCTGTCAGGTTGCCGCTTAGTCCTGATCCTCCTGCTATTCTCGAGCAAAGATTTTTATTGTTGAAAGAAATGGCAGTATATAATAAAAAGCATATTCCTGAATTTATGCCTCCCGGTTCCAGTCTTAACATCACATGACTTTATGAATATACTATGGCAAAGTAAAAGTTCAAAGGTGTTGCAGGCTTTCTATGAGGGAACTGTTGCAGACGGTATCAATGGTGGAAATGCCTATGATGTACAATCTGCATTGGCCCTTGCCAGGGATTTCAAAGTGGTAATTGATCCTGTTACCATTCGTAAAAATGAATCAGTATTTTCATATTGGCGGAGAATGCGCAACTATAAACCGGTTGCCGACCTTCTGATCATGGAGCCATATCCTGTTGTATTTGGAAAACGAAGTGAGTCACAACTGTCAATCGCAGTAATTCATCACATCGACCATTTTCTTGCAAAGAAATCAATTTATCATCGTTGGTATTTTTATAATTTGCTGAGGAAGATAAATAAATGCAATGCAATAGTTACTGTTTCTGAGCATTGGAAAAAGTATTTTGAATTACGTGGATGCAAAAATGTTTCTGTTATTTATAATTCATTCGATCCTGAATTGTATGGAAAGTCTGAAGAAGATGAACAATCATTCAGGCGAAGAAATGGTATTCCATCTGACAAAAAAATTGTTTATATTGGTAATGCTATCCGTGAAAAAGGCGTGGTAGAAGTATATGAAGCATTAAAGAGTTCCGGTTTCCATCTGGTAATGACAGGTCCGAGAAACAGAGTTCCGGAATTGAATGTTCAATACCTGAATTTAAAAAGAAAAGAATATTTACAATTACTGACTTTTTCTTCAGTAGTAGTTTGTTTTTCTCTGATGGAAGAAGGTTGGAACCGAATTGCACATGAATCCTTATTGTCACACACACCGGTAGTTGGAAAAGATAGTGGCGGTATGACTGAACTCCTGAATAAAGCCGGACAAATTGTAGTCCGAGACAGAAGCGAGATCAGAGATGCTGTTACTGAAGCGATGGAGAAGAGAGGTCAATTAGCTGATTCAGGATTCAATTACGTAAAACAATTTGATCTGAATTATTTTGAAAATGCATGGAAGAATATAATCAGATCAGTTATAAAAGAAAATTAATAGTATGTGCGGGATTAATGGCATAGTTAGTTTTGGTAGTAGTATCGACAACGGAAAGGAACTCGTTGCCGCTATGAATACTGCTATTGCTCACCGTGGTCCTGATGATCTTGGCTATTGGGCAGATGAACAACGGAAAGTTCATTTCGGTCATCTTCGGCTAAGCATCATTGATCTTTCACCTGCAGGCCATCAGCCCATGATCTCTGCAAATGGGAATGTTATAATTTTTAACGGCGAGATCTATAATTACAAAGAACTTAAAACTAAATATTTCAGTGACCATCAATTTAAGGGCGATAGTGATACGGAAGTTCTCTTAGCACTATATGAAAAGTTTGGTGAGAATTGTCTTAATTACCTCAATGGCATGTTTGCATTTGCCATCTGGGATTTTTCTAAAAAGCAACTCTTTATTGCAAGAGACAGAGTCGGAAAGAAACCGTTCTATTATTCCATGCAGGATGGAAAATTTTCTTTTTCATCAGAGATAAAAGGACTATTGCGTTTGCCATGGATGAAAAGAAAGCTCGATGAAAATGCAATGTATCATTTTCTTACTTTCAATTTGCTTGCTCCGCCACAAACCATGTTCGATGGGATTGATAAGCTGGAGCCCGGATGTAAGCTTACCATTGATTCAAGGGGAGTAGTGAGCAAGAAAGAATACTGGGAAGTTAATTATTCGGCAGAGATCGAAAAACTCAGTGAAGAAGAATCGCAAATAAAAGTTGAGCGCGCCCTGGAAAAAGCGATTGAACTGCGAATGGTTTCTGATGTTCCTGTCGGGGCTTTTCTCAGTGGTGGAGTTGATTCCAGTGCTGTAGTTGCTTACATGTCAAAACTGACATCAAAGCCGGTAAATACTTTTTCAATAGGCTTCGATGGCCAGCAGGAATACGATGAACGGTTCTACGCAAATAAAGTATCAAAATTATTTAATACAAATCACAGTGATATAGTTGTTACTTCTGACGACATAGAAAGTTTCCTGCCTGAAGTGGTCAATATTTTTGATGAGCCAATGGCCGATGCAACATGTATTCCAATTTATTTTCTTTCGCAGAAAGCAAGACAGTCGGGAAGCATTGTCGTTTTAACAGGTGATGGAAGTGATGAATTATTTGCAGGATATAGAAACTGGAAAAAATTTATCCGGTTGTTTCCCTGGTACAATCAATATTCAAAGCTTCCTGATTTCGTGAAGCAGGGAGTTTTGAAAGGTGCCGGAGTATTTGCTTCTGATAATGCATATGAAATTTTATCGAGATCGGCACGAGGTCAGGATATGTTCTGGGGCGGAGCAAAAAGTTTTAAGGAAAGTACAAAGACAAAATTCTTGTCTGAAGAATATCTTGAGCGTTTAGGTGTAAATGATTCTTACAGCGTTATTCAACGTTATAAAGAACGTTTTGAAATGATAAAAACACATTCGAACAGAAAGTTTGAATATGCTGACTGGATGTGCTATCTGGGACTGAAATTTATGGTCCCGAATTATTATTTGTATCGTATGGATCATCTTGGGATGGCAAATTCGATAGAGATCCGTTCGCCTTTTCTTGATTATGAATTTGTGAATACGGCACTTTCAATTTCGTCTAAATATAAACTCAATAAAGAAGAGCCAAAATATATTTTAAAGAAGGCGCTTGAAAAAGTTTTACCTGCAGAAATTCTTTATCGGAAGAAAATGGGATTCTGTGTTCCGCTAAAAGAGTGGGCCGGCGATCTGATGATTGATTACATTGAAAAAAATCTCAGATCTTTTTGCAATGATCATCCGCAATTCAAATATGATGAATTGAATTCTCTTCTCAAGCAATTGAAAGCAGGCGATGAATCAACGGTGAATCGATTATGGACCTTATATTTTCTGATTGCATGGTTTAAAAAATGGCTTGATTGATCATGAAGATTCTGGTAATAACAAATATTCCTAATCCATACCGGATTCCACTTTTCAATGAGTTAAATATTCAGTTGCGTGAAAAAGGAATGGATCTCAAGGTTATCTTTGCAGCAGAAACTTATAGCAGAAGAAAATTTGTGATCGATCTGAATGATTGCAAATTTGAATTCGCATTTTTAGGTTCTGAACAGATCAGCTTTGGAAATTCTGAAAAGACCACTTTCCGATATGGCAATCTGACAGAAGTTCTGAAGAGTGAAAATCCCGACCGGATAATAGTCAGCGGATTTTCAATGGCCACAATGAAAGTCTGGTGGTACACGAAATTTTCAAAGGCAAAATATCTGATCTGGAGTGGCTCTGTGACCACCATAGGAAAAGGAGCGTCATTCATTCGTTCTTTACAAAGAAAGGTTTTAGCAGCCAATTCCGCGGCATTTATCGTCTACGGTAAACGGGCAGGCAAGTACCTCGAAAGTCTTGGAGTGCAAGCAAAAAGGATCTTTAAGGCAATAAATACTGTCGATACGACCTTTTTTCGGGAAAAAACTGTTGAATTGCAAGGAAAAAGCCGTTTATCAGATAACAAACACCGACTTTCTTACGTAGGCTACCTTAGTAAAAGGAAGAATGTGGATCAACTACTGATCTGCATCCGGCAGTTGGCAAATGTTCGTCAGGATTTTGTTCTTGACCTCATCGGCGACGGCGATCATTTAAGCGATCTGCAACGGCAGGTCGTTGAATTAAAACTGGAAAGTTTCGTTCAGTTTACCGGCTTCAAACAAAAAGAAGAACTCCCGGAATACTATGCGCAAACGGAGGTGTTTCTTTTCCAGACCGGATTTGATATCTGGGGTCTGGTCTTGAATGAAGCAATGGCAGCAGGATTACCTTGCATAGCTTCTCCAAATGCAGGCGCAGTAGATGACCTGATCGAAGATGGTAAAACAGGATTCATTGTTGATTTCAATAATGTCGATCGTGTACTTGAAAAAATAAATTTCCTGCTCGATAATAAAGAACAGGCAAAAATAATTGGAATGAATGCGTCTCAGTTCATTTTGCATAATGCGGGAGTAAAGCAAAGTGCGAAAGGGTTTGTGGATGCAATTGTTTATTCAAATAATAACGAATAATTAATATCGAATAGTGATGAATAGTCTAAAGTAAGCAAAGCCTGGCTACTCACTACTCACTAATTACCAGAAAAAAGAATGAGCTTTAAAGAATGGAAAGCGTATTGGAAAAAGATCAACTGGACCAGAAAATGGTTTGCGGTCTTTGTTTTATTGCGGCCATTGGTTGATAATTTTTATAAGTTAAAAGAAATTTCAACCTTCCTTTCTCCGATTTATATCATGGGTGTATTGACACCTTTGCTTGCAATCTGGGCAATGCTTTCAATGCGCGAGAAAAAAGAGAGTAGTGCCGGCGGTGAACTTTTCCGTTTTTGGGGAATCATCATATTTGTGAATTGCATCGTGCTATTGGTCTCATTTTATTCACTCGACAGTTTAGGAAATTGCATTAAATATTTAACACCTCCTTTAGTTTTCTTTTATCTCAGAAAAGCAATCCGTGATAGAGAAGATCTGCATTTTATTCTTCAGACATTTTTGTATTCCTGTATCTTCCCTTTTGGAATGATGTTTTACGAAGTAATTTTCGGCGCAATCACTCCTGAATATGCTTCAGCAGGAAGAGGTGGTGGAGCACGGATCCGCGGCGAGTATGCAGATAGTATGAACTATGCATCATTCTTAGTCGGTTCGTTTCTGGTAGTAGCATATTTTTTCCTTGAAGGATTGCATTCAAAGGCGAAAAAGAAACATGTTAATCTTCCCAGATTAGTGATATGGGTACTTGTCAGTTTTGTTGCTGCAATTTCTCTCCGTCACGTTTCAACATGGGCGGTATTTCTCACTTTGATGGGATTGCTTTTATACTTCAATTCGAAAAATCTTAAAGGATTGGTGATCGTTGCATTTGTTCTTGCAATGACATTGCCATTCTTTGCAAGAACTATTTATGACAAACAGATCTACCCTTTGATCGCAAAAGAATTCAATGTACTTAACGGAGATCAGGATGTTCAGTATGCATTTAATGGCCGTGTATCGCGATGGGAAAGATATTTCGAGATCTGGGGAAGGATGCCTGAAATTTCACATTATCTGGGAGTTTCGTTCTCAGGTTTCAGACAAGCACCGGTAATGGTTGGAGGTGGAATGCACAATGACTATATCAGGAACTTATTTCTCACCGGATTTATAGGAACCGGATGCTACATATTGTTTTTCGTCTTTGTATTCTGGAGAAGAACATTTCTGCGACCTCCTGAAAAATTTCTGGTCATGGGCTCAGTGGCAATCGTCACATTGTATTCGATCAGTACATTGCCTACGATATATCCCGGATTATTCTGTCTTGCGTACCCTATCTATTGCTTTGCATTACTGCCCGTAAAACAAGCATATGCAGTTAAGACACCAAAAATCAGGTCGAGAGTTCAGCGGCCGGAAACTCTGGCAGTTGAATGAAAAAACGAATAATGATACTCGGAAAAATTCCGCCTCCTTATATGGGACCATCAATTGCAACACAGATCATTCTCGAATCTTCTCTGAAGGAGCGTTTTGAATTGTTGCACATCGATACCCGTGTCAATACTTCATTGGATACAATGGGCAGATTTTCATTGAGTAAAATTATCCGAAGTATTTCTATCTGGATAAAAATGTTTACGACGATCCTGACGAAACGTCCGGCACTGGTTGTAATTCCGATTTCGCAATCTACTGCAGGATATTTAAAAGATCTTATTTTTATTCTGATTGCGAAAATTACATTCCGGAAAACTCTTATTCACTTGCGTGGAAGTAATTTCAGAAACTGGTTGAATTCTTCTTCAGCTTTTACCAGATTCTTTGTCACAACTACTCTTAAAATGAATAATGGTGTGATCGTACTGGGAAATAATCTGAAACAACTTTTTTCCGGAATTTTTTCCGGAAAAAATATTTATGTATGTCCTAATGGTGGGAATTATTCAATACCTGCATCTTCAAGAAAAGATTCAGACGTAAGGATCTTATACCTTGCCAATCTGCAACCTTCAAAAGGAATTGAAGATGTACTGAATGCCATAAAAAAATTGAAAACGAGAATCGCATCAGGATATACACTCGTTGTTGTAGGATCCTGGCGGTCGAAAATTGTGGAAGAAAGTTGTATTAAACTTGTAACAGAAAATAATTTGCCTGTGGTTTTTCTTCCACCTGCAACAGGCGACGACAAATTTCAACATTTAGCCGATGCCGACATTTTTGTTTTTACTCCGCGTGAACCTGAAGGACATCCCTGGGTGATCGTAGAAGCTATGGCTGCCGGACTTCCAATAATTTCTACAGATAAAGGCGCAATCATTGAAAGTGTTATAGATGGAATAAATGGTTATATTGTTCCTACCGGTGACCCCGATGCAATTGCAGAGCGGTTGTATAAATTGATATCAGAACCCGGGCTTCGCTCTGCAATGAGTGTAGCTTCAAAGAAAGCATATCAGAACGGATTTACCGAAGAGAAAATGGTCGGTAATCTGACAACAATATTTGAAAAAGTAATTAACTGAAAGTATGGAACAACTTGTACAAAGTTTAAATGACGGAGCAATGCAGATTCTGCAAGTGCCATTCCCTGCTTTACAATCAGGTTGTATTCTTGTGCGTAATCATTACTCAGTGATCAGTGCAGGAACCGAAGGTAAATCTGTTAAGGATGCGCGCTTAGGTTATGTAGCAAAAGCAAGAGCACGCAAGGAAGAAGTTGGTAAGGTGATGAAGTCTGTTCAGAATTTTGGATTGTTGCCAACGTATAAGATGGTAATGAACAAACTTGAAAGCCCGTCACCATTAGGTTATTGTTGCGCAGGCGAAGTGATCGCTGTTGCAGGCGATGTACAGGATTTTCGTATAGGTGATCTCGTTGCTTGTGGTGGAAACACTGCTGTTCATGCAGAAGTTGTTTCAGTCCCTGTTAATCTTTGTGTCAAACTTCCGGCAGGAATTGATGTCCGTCAGGCTGCATTTGCTACACTCGGTGCTATTGCAATGCAGGGTATCCGTCAGGCTGATCTGCGTCTGGGGGAAAATGCAGTTGTAATAGGATTAGGTTTGATCGGACAGCTTACAATTCAAATGCTGAATGCGGCTGGTATACGTACGATCGGTATTGATATCGATGATCGCATGGTAAAACTTGCAGCCTTGAATGATTGTGAATTAGCGATCAACCGACGTTCAGAAACATTGGAGAATGATGTCATGCAATTCACTTCCGGTCATGGTACCGATGCAGTGATCATCACCGCAGGTACCGACTCAACAGATCCTGTTGATCTTGCAGGAGCATTGTGCAGGAAGAAAGGTAAAGTGATCATCGTTGGTGCTGTTCCCACAGGATTTAAACGTGCAAATTATTTCAAGAAAGAACTTGAATTGAAAATGTCTGCATCGTATGGCCCCGGTCGTTACGATAGGGAATATGAAGAAGACGGAATTGATTATCCTTATGCTTATGTCCGCTGGACAGAAAACAGAAACATGGAAGCATTCATTGAATTGCTTCGTAAAGAGAAGTTGAATATAAACGGACTTATCACTCACGAATTTTCATTTACAAAGGCTGAAGATGCCTATAAGATCATCGTTGAAAAATCAGAGCCATTCACCGGAATGATTTTGAAATATGATTCAAAAAAACAAATTGCATCGACAATAAAATTGTCGGATAAAAAATATTCCGGATCGCAACCGGTTGTTGGATTTATAGGTGCAGGTTCTTTTGCTCAGAATTATTTATTGCCTTCGGTAAAAGATAAAGCCCAGCTTGCAATTGTAGCTACTGCACGTCCGAATAATGCGCGGTATATAGCAGACAAATATGGTTTTGCTTCCTGTACAGGAAATGCAAGCGAAGTTTTTTCCGATAAAGATGTGAATACGATCTTCGTTGCAACCCGGCATGATACTCATGCAGAGTATGTAATTGAGGCATTAAAAAATAACAAGAATGTTTTTGTTGAAAAGCCTTTATGTCTGAAGCCGGAAGAACTTGAAACGATAAGGACACTTTACAATTCAAAAAATGTTCTGTTGATGCTTGGCTTCAATCGTAGATTTTCTCCATTCACGGAACAGTTGAAATCATTCATTTCAAAAACAGTTAATTCTGCCGGCTCATCTGCAATCTCCATCAACTACAGAGTAAATGCAGGAATGGTTGCCGCAGACCATTGGGTGCACGATATGCAGATCGGTGGCGGAAGGATTCTTGGAGAGGTTTGTCATTTTATTGATCTGTGTACATTTATCGCCGACTCCAGAGTAACCGGTGTTAGTGCAATGGCCATGGATTCAGCAGATAAAAAGCAAGATACTGTGACGATCAGTTTAACGATGGCCAATGGAAGCATTGCGAGTATCAGTTATTTTTCGAATGGACAGAAAGATCTTGCAAAAGAAAAGATAGAAATATTTTCAGGTGGAGTAGTAGCAGTCATTGACGATTTTAAATCAATTACTACCTACGGAAAAAGCGTATCGGAGAAATCAGGAAAACAGGATAAAGGACATCAGAAAGAAGTTCAGTTGTTTCTTGAATCATTACGTGAAGGAAAACAATCGCCTATACCTTTCGAAGAAATTTATCATTCGATGCTGGTAACATTCAAAGTACTTGAATCTATAGCAAGGAATGGTGAACTTATAAAAATTGATTAATTTTCAGAATGAAAAAAAAGGTCTTTATTTCTGATTCTTTTGAAAAGCTGCGAAAGTATGTAGCCAATGAAGAATATAAAGGCTACGATCCATACGATACTTTATGTTCTCCGGTGCCGTTCAGATCGTTCACCTCATGGGGACCGGTTATTGCAACACAAGTTCAGAAACGGAATCCATATAATATCCGGAAACTTCTGAGGATTGAGAAAGGAATAAATCCTAAAGCGATGGGTTTGTTTCTCGAAGCTTATGTGGTACTCGAAGAATCAGGAATCGGTGAGTTTACATCGCAATGTGATTACTTTTTTCAATGGTTGAGTGAGAATCAGTCAACGGGATACAAAGGAAATTCCTGGGGATATAATTTTCCCTGGGCTACAACAGAAAAATATTTACCTGCATTCGCTCCTACGGTTGTTGCAACAGCTTTTGTAGTGCGTGGATTGTTTGCATACCATCGGCTTACAAATAATCCGAAAGCGAAAGAACTGATCCTTGGTGCAGCAGAATTTGTACGCAAAGAACTTGCCCGGACAAAATTTGATACAGGGTTAGCGATCAGTTATACCCCTTTGTTTCCTGACTGTTGTTATAATGCAAGCCTGCTGGGAGCAGAAGTTCTTGCCTATGCAAATTCTATTGTAGCCGATAAGGAAGATGAGAAAATTATCCGTGATGCCGTTAGTTTCGTTTTGGCAAAACAGCATGCTGATGGTCATTGGAATTACAGTATGGATCTGAAAACAGGTGAAGAAAGAAGTCAGATCGATTTTCATCAGGGTTATGTGCTTGATTCAATACTCATCATATCACGGCTATTAAAAGTAAATGATGCAAAGTGGGAAGCCGCTATGTTTAACGGTTTGAATTATTATAAAGAGAAACAATTTTTCCCTGATGGCCGCAGTCTCTGGCGAATCCCGAAGGAATATCCGGTAGAAATTCATAATCAGAGTCAAGGCATCCTGACTTTTCTTAATTTTTCGCATTTAGGTGATGAGTACACTAAATTTTCCAGAACCATTGCAGACTGGACAATTGAAAACATGCAGGATGAAAGTGGTTATTTCTACTATAGAAAATTAAAATTCTATACCAATAAGATCAGCTACATGCGCTGGAGTAATGCGTGGATGTTTTTGGCACTAAGCAGGTGGATGCACCGGAATGCAACTTTTAAAAATAATAATTAATATATTATTGAAATTTACGATTAATTATGAATATTTAAAAACAATCTACAAAAAAATCCGAAACATCAATTTTATCGCCGAGCATTTTTTTGCGTTTTGCTTCCCAGAGAGTTTTGATGTCTTTTGTGTTAAGTAATTCATTTACTTTTCCCAGGAGGATTTCCTGATTGCCGGGTTTTATTCCGAAACCAAGGCCGTAGTTTTCTTCAATGTCTTTCAGGTAACCGATTCGTCCTACAAAGTCATTGTATCTGATGAAAGGAATACCTAATACCCCCGCTTCAGCTGCCATGGTCTGACTGTCGCCAATGTAAAGAGAGGCGAAGGCCATAACATGATGCATGTCGATTGGTTTTATATTCAGACGGTAGGGTTCAAATTCTTTTTCGAGTTCTCTTTCGGCAGTAATAAATACTTAGAAGCTGTTTCTGTATCAATTCCCTGAACTCCCGAATCATGATGTGCTTTCAGTTTTGCAAAGCGCAGAATGAAATATTTTTCATCAGGATTAAAATATTTTCTGACAATATTTTTGTCGGCTGAAAAAACGTTAGGATGTAAGTACGCCAGTTCGTGATAGCCTCTGTATGTAATTGTTTTATGTGGTTCACCGGTTTCGCAGACATCAGGTGATAAGAGATGCATTGCAAAAGGATGTGCTAATTTTTTCACCAGCGGAATAATATCAGCATCATCTTCATTGACGAAGATATTCGGAATACGAAGAAGATAACCGATGTGACAGATCTCTGTCGATGTTCCGATCAGAAGATCGGGTCTGTCTTTGAGACATTTTCTAAGCAGGCGGAGATCCTGTTTAATTAATCCGAATGCAATTGAAAACTTATTGTCTTTCCTTCCGTGCGGAAGAAAGTTTTCATATTCCCAGCCTTCTGTTTTTATAAGATCTTCGAGAACGTCTTTTTTTGTTGCAACAATTCTGATATCATGTTTGAGAGCAATCAGTTTTCTGATAGAATGTTTGAACAAATGAAAATGCGCAGGATGATGTAAATAGAATAAGATCTTCATATCAGATCAGTTCTTAAAAGCATCATGAGTGGAAAGATCCTTTACTACTTTTGCAGGTACACCTGCGGCCAGACATCTTGGAGGAATATCTTTTGTAACAACAGAGCCTGTTGCAATAACAGCTTCATCACCGATCGTAACCCCGGGCGCTATAATAACATTCGGCATGATCCATACACCATTGCCTATGCGTGTCTGCATAACTTGCCGTGGATAGATCTTTTTCAAGCGCGTATCAGATGGAATATTTGCATGCGCCGTGATAATAGTTCTATCGCCGATAGAAGTGTTGTCACCGATAAAGATCTGATCCGTAAACACCCTGTCAAACATCACCTCATGACCAATGTAAACACCTTTGCCGATGTTCACACCACGCCATCTGTGGATGGTAGTTCTCCAGCTCTTGATAAAGCAAAAAAAGGCAACCTTATCCAGAAAAAACCGCCACACAAATTTTACCGCATAGCGCATCTTCCCAAAGAAACCTTTGTAACCATAAAAGTCGAGTACTTCTTGTGCAGGCATGTTAGGAATAGAAAATACTCATATAATACGAAAGGTTGACTGTTTTGTTCGTTGAAACCTGAATTTTTATTCATTTGAAAAATGTAAAAATTTAATCAAATAACTATGTCAAATACCTATACTCAAGTTCACATTCAATTTGTTTTTGCTGTGAAATACAGGAAAGCGCAATTGTTACCAAATTTTAAAATCGAGTTATTGAAGTATATCACTTCCATAATTCAAAAGTACGGTCATAAAATGCTTGCAATAAACTGTGAGCCGGATCACATTCATATTTTTATAGGAATGCGACCGACACAGTCAATTTCGGACTTAATGCAAGAGGTGAAGGCAAGTTCGTCAGGATGGATCAATGCCAGAAATTTTTTACCGGCGAAGTTTGAATGGCAAGGTGGATATGGTGCTTTCGCCTACCATAAAAAACAGATCCCAAGTGTGATTGATTATATCCAGAAGCAGGAAATTCATCATCGGAAAACTACTTTCATTGAAGAGTTTATAGAATTCCTGAAAGAGCACGATATAGAATACGACGACCGATACATTTTCAAAGATATGATATGACTTTCCTTCACCATCGATAGGGCGTCCCTGACGGGACTTGGGGGCGTGGGATGTGGAGACTGTGTGGTTATATACAAAGGTTGTTGCTTGTTGTGACTGTTACCGATAGGGCGTCCCTGACGGGACTTGAGGGCGTGGGATGTGGAGACTGTGTGGTTATATACGAAGGTTGTTGCTTGTTGTGACTGTTACCGATAGGGCGTCCCTGACGGGACTTGAGGGCGTGGGATGTGGAGACTGTGTGGTTTTATACGAAGGTTGTTGCTTGTTGTGACTGTTACCGATAGGGCGTCCCTGACGGGACTTGAGGGCGTGGGATGTGGAGACTGTGTGGTTTTATATGAAGGTTGTTGCTTGTTGTGACTGTTACCGATAGGGCGTCCCTGACGGGACTTGAGGGCGTGGATGTGGAGACTGTGTGGTTTTATACGGGTTGTTGCTTGTTGTGACTGTTACCAAGGGCGTCCCTGACGGGACTTGAGGGCTTGGGATGTGGAGACTTGTGGTTATATACAAAGGTTGTTGCTTGTTGTGACTGTTACCGATAGGGCGTCCCTGACGGGACTTGAGGGCGTAGGATGTGGAGACTGTGTGGTTATATTCGAAGGTTGTTGCTTGTTGTGACTGTTACCGATAGGGCGTCCCTGACGGGACTTGAGGGCGTGGGATGTGGAGACTGTGTGGTTATATTCGAAGGTTGTTGCTTGTTGTGACTGTTACCGATAGGGCGTCCCTGACGGGACTTGAGGGCGTGGGATGTGGAGACTGTGTTGTTATATACGAAGGTTGTTGCTTGCTGTGACTGTTACCGATAGGGCGTCCCTGGCGGGACTTCGGGGCGTAGGATGTGGAGACTGTGTGGTTTTATACGAAGGTTGTTGCTTGTTGTGACCCTGACGGGACTTGTGGGCGTGGGATGAAGAGACTGTGTGGTTTTATACGAAGGTTGTTGTTTGTGGAGACAGTTGCCAATGGGGCGTCTCAGACGGGGACGGACCTACAATGTTACACCCTCACACGACGTACGCCCCCAAGTCCCGTCAGGGACGCCCTATCGGTAGCCCAGTAACCCCCACGCACCCCCTCCCCAAATAGAAAGGTGTTGCCCCCCGCATCCCGTTGCCAGAATGTAAAGGGTGAATTGAAATTGATGTTGGAATGATCAGGAAAAGTAAAATGAATCCAAAGGATTATATCGGAACAATCAACGCATAAATCTCCGCACATACTCCCCCACCGTCAAAAACTCATACCCCTGATCGGCATAATAGCCGATGAAATCTTCGTAGAGGGGGATGGCTTTTTTGCCGAGGTTTTTTATTTTCATTTTGCCGCGGATGACGTCGCTCAATAGATATTTTATTGGATTGGATGTACGACGGGTGATGATGCGGCGTTCGGAATGTTCGTCGATGAATTCATTCGGGTGGACGTCGAAGACCAATGGCTTTTTATTCATTCCTGTTTCAAGGTTGAACAGGCGTTGCTGCATGGACGTGATCTTCGGAAACAAGCGGAGTGTAGTACCAACGAATGGAAAAAGAAATGCCGTGAGTGGAATTTCTACTAATGAACTGTTTCCTTTTTTAAAAAGATTGTCTTCTGCAGTTTTGTAAGGTAGTCGTGGTGCGCGCAGCCAGTTGAGTTTTTTTAATCCGCCGAAAGAAAGAAATGCATCGAAACGTTGTGAAGCAACAGAACTGTCGGATTCAAAACCTGTTTCAATTAATGCACGCGGAGTATTTTGGTTGACACGCAAAGCCGGTGCTCTGAATGAAACAACTTTTTGTTTACTGATATCTTCTAAAATATTTTTTGAGCGAAGCAGATGTTCTTTTTGCTGATCAAAAGTCAGAACATCAAATGCCTGATCGACTTCATGTGTCCATCCATGCGATGCAACTTCATGTCCGTATGGTAAGATCATTTTTACTACATCCGGAAATTTTTCAGCCATATCGCCGACAAAATAAAATGTGCTTTTGATGTTGAACTTTTTATAGATCTCCAGCAACAAAGGCATGCCTTCTTCCAGAACTTTTACACCGGTCCCATCACGAAGTGTGTTAAACCAGATGCTGTGTGTTTCAACATCGTTTGTAAGCAGGCAGAATTTTGACACAATATTTTTTTTAATTAATTGGAATTATTCATAAAATTAATTGTAATTATTTTAATGATTTCATCCAAAACAAATAGCAAAATTGGCAAAGGAGAATTTTCATTGCGACCATTTGGGGAACGTTTTACGTCAGGTTGCAACAAAAATTCTTTTTGCCGACAACTGTTTTTACACAGTTAGGGCCATAGAGTTACCCTAAAACGGCTTTATTTGTCCCATTTTCCCCCGCTTTTATTGTACTTTTACGGCATGCACAGGCCCTATGGCCGAATTCTCTTGCATTTTCCATTCCAATACATTAGATTTGAGTATCAATAATTCAAAACACCACCACGTTCTGAATCCCGCTCTCCAAAAGGCTTTCGCCTGAGGTGTTCAGAAAAAATTGCAGTGTACTCCTGCGAGCCAGTACATCAACCATAGAAGAAAAATAAAGCGATTAATTAAATAATTTAATTAATTAATTCGGAATTATTTTGCTCATTGTAAGAAATGAGCAGGATTATGAAACATAACATGAACACAGATCTTATGTTTGTTCCGGGAACGAAATAGTAAAATGAAAAAAGAGAAGAATACAAAAAATGTATTGCGTCAATTTTCGTTCCGCAACAATCCGGTTGTAGGCTCTTCTGCAATTGCCACGAAAAATTTTCAGCGATCTAAAAAACGTTCACACAACTTCCGTCCGCATCTTGAAAAGATCGGCGGGATGGATGCTGATGTTAAAAGATACATTTCTGATTTTTGCAATTTGAAAACAGAAGGAACTTTTGTAATGCGTTCATCAATTGCTGATAGCGTTAACAACCTTCCCGCAAATGCAAACACGATCATCAACCTCAAACGTGTCAACGATATCCGCGGCATCAATAATTTTTTACATAAAGTAAATGATCATTTGGTTGAAGGCGGATTGTTCATCGGTTGTGTTGAAACGAAATACTTAAGAAAGCGCCGCATCATGAATCGCTTTCCTGCCGGCTTTGCACACATATATTATGTACTCGACTTTTTCCTTAAACGTGTTTTCCCGAAATTCCCGGTAACACGCTCTTTATATAAAGTACTTGTCGGCGAAAGAAATAAAGTTCTTTCACGTACAGAAACATTAGGCCGTTTATACGCTGCCGGATTCGAGATCAAGTCAATGAAGTTCATCGGCAAAAATCTGTTCTTCGTAGCTTCCAAAGAAAAATCACCGCTGTTCGATTATGAACCGGTATATGGACCGATCTTCAGAATGCGCCGCCATGGTAAAAATGGTAAAGTGATCCATGTATATAAGATGCGTACCATGCACTCTTACTCTGAATACATTCAGAAGTATGTATATGATATGAATAATCTGGCCGATGGTGGCAAAATGAAAGACGACTTCCGCGTATCAACACTCGGAAAATTCTTCCGCCGATACTGGATCGATGAACTTCCAATGATCATCAACCTGCTCAAAGGTGACCTGAAAATTGTCGGTGTTCGTCCACTGAGTTCGCACTTCTTAGGTTTGTACTCAGAAGAACTTCAGGAAAAACGCCTTCATCATAAACCGGGTCTCATTCCACCATTCTATGTGGATATGCCCAAGACGATGGAAGAGATCCAGGCCTCCGAAATGAAATACCTCATCGCTCACGAAAAAAGTCCGCTGATGACGGATGTGAAATATTTGCTGAAGGCTTGTTACAACATCCTTATTAAACGGGCACGAAGTAAATAACGAAAAGTGAAAAGTGAAAAGTGAAAAGTGAAAAGTGAAAAGTGAGTAATTCTGGGTTGCAATTCTAATCAAGCCACGAATTACGAATTACAAATTACCAATACACGCCTAACGCCACTTATGTTCAGAAAGTTTACGCACACCTTTCTAATATTATTTTTATTGCTTTCTTTCAAAACCTCTTTTTCACAGGAGGTTTATGTGCATGTAAATAATACTGACCTTTACGATTTTATTGATGAGCTGACGAACAGTCGCATCATTACTGTTAATACTACGATCAAACCGTATTCAAGAAATTTTATTGCTGCAAAATTGCAGGAAGCGGATCTTCGTCGCACAGAATTAAATAAACGGCAGCAAGGTGATCTTGATTTTTTTCTGAAAGACTACAACAAAGAACTTAAAGCCGATAAGAATTTTAATAAACGACTCGACTTACTATATTATAAAGATTCGCTGTTTACTTTTTCTGTGAATCCGATCGTCGGACTTACTTATTTCAATAATGACAGTGGTTCGTTTTATCGCAGGTGGAATGGTGGCGAAATGTTTTCATACATCGGAAAAAATTTCGGCATCTATGCAAGTCTTCGCGATCAGCATGAAAGTATCCGCCTCAGTGATGCTGCATACTTAAATCAGGCTGATGCATCAAATTATAAACCGGATACAAAAGGCGGTGGCGATTATGATGAGATCCGCGGAGGTATGACCTATAGCTGGTCATGGGGAAGTGTCGGACTTTTGAAAGATCATTTTGTATGGGGCGATAACTATCACGGATCAAATATTTTTTCCGGACATCAGCCATCATTCACTCATTTGAAATTTCATATGAGTCCTGTAAAATGGTTCGACTTTAATTATGTTCATGGATGGTTAGTGTCTGATGTGATCGATAGTTCACGTTCATATTATAATGGCAATTCTATCCGTATCGTCTTTCAACCGAAATATGTGGCTGCAAATATGTTCACATTCACGCCTCTGAAAAACTGGTCGTTCTCAGTCGGTAACTCTGTTATATATAGTGATCAGTCTGTGAACCCTGCATATCTTATGCCTTTCTTCTTTTATAAATCAGTTGATCACTCACTGACTTCTTCAGGCAGTAATTTCCTTGGACAGAATTCGCAGTTGTATTTCAATTTAAGTACACGCGCAGTAAAGAAAACTCATCTATATATTTCTGCATTCATTGACGAACTTGCATTAGGTCGCGCACTTGATTCGGAAAAGCATACAAATTTTGTAAGTCTGAAAGCCGGTGGAAGAGTGAGTAACATCCTCAATAAAAATATAAGTGTCACTGCAGAGTATACACGTACTAATCCCGGCGCATACCGTCATTATTTACTTACAGGAACTTTTGCAAACTCATCCTATAATATGGGTCATTACCTGGGAGAAAATGCTCAGGAAATTTATCTCGCAGTTTCTGCCAGACCAATACCGAAACTTTTTGTAGAAGCTTCATATACTATTGCTCAAAAAGGAAAAGAGTATAATTATACCGGCAGTTCGAGAGATACACTGGGTGATGGAAAAGGTTTACCTTTTATCGACCTGTTGTATTGGGAAAGTTCTGAGATCGCTTTGAATGCGCGTTATCAGATCATCAACGATTGCTGGATCTATGCAGGAATTTTATTAAGTGATAAAACAGGAACTACCGCTCAACTCGATCAATATACAATGCCTTATTATAAAGGAAAGAAAACAACGATCTCTGTGGGAGCAAACATTGGATTTTAGATAAGTAAGTTCAATTGGTCAAAGGTTATGAAAAGAAAAAAAATAAACACTAAGTGCACTAAGTTCACAATAAGACCACTAAGTATTCCGTGTTCTTATTGTGAACTTAGTGCACTTAGTGTTGAAATTTTTCTCAGCGTTTGTACAAATTGAATGAAAATATATAATAGCGGCAATGGCCGGCTTATAGATCTTTGACATATTGAATGAAATTAGTATCCGATTTATCGGATGGTTTAATGCAGAAAAATTTTAACACTAAGATCACTAAAATTCGTCACAAGAACACATGTTGATGTTTTACTTCACTTGTGATCTTGTGCTAAAAAACTTAGTGA
Organism: Bacteroidota bacterium; assembly: GCA_016711505.1. Classification (NCBI taxonomy): domain Bacteria; kingdom Pseudomonadati; phylum Bacteroidota; species Bacteroidota bacterium. Next base: position 390,979 of record JADJSV010000002.1, read on the forward strand.
ACTTAGTGTTAAAAATTTTCTCTGCGTTAAACATTTATTACATCTTCAAAAGCAACCCAATCAAAGCCGCCCCAAGAATAATATAAGGCTCTTTAAGTTTTTTGAAATTATACAAAAGTAAAAGCGAACAAATCGCAATCACTCCTGATTGAATGTCTCCGATCGAACGAATAGAAATTAAAATAGCTGCAGCGAATAGCGATCCGAGTATAGATGCCGTTATTCCTTCAACAAATATTTTTATTGATGGATTGGATGCCAGCTTTCTGAAAAACGGAGCAGTAATAATTGTAATAAGATAACACGGTAAAAAAGTTGCAACTGCTGCAACAACAGCTCCGGGAAATCCTGCAACCAGATAGCCGATAAAACCAACAGTCATAATTAACGGACCGGGTGTGATCATAGCGATTGCAACTGCATCAAGAAATTGTTGTTCGTTCAGCCAGTTATGCTGGATAACAACACCGGCATGAAGAAACGGAACAATTGCAAGCCCGCTTCCAAAAACAAATGCACCTGCATTTGAAAAGAAGTAAGCGATCTTCCAGAGTGTACCGGTTTCAAATTGCCAGAATCCGATTCCGCCGAGTAGCACAAGATTGGTTTTCATATTCCGCATCCATTTCGGCGGGGATTTGATAGCCATATAAGTGAGTCCGGCAATCAGATAGAGTATCGGACCCTGCGCAGGAAAGTAAAAAGTAAAAACAAGTGAGATCAGAAAGATCAGCCACAATAACCATTTCATACGAAATGATTCAAGTGTAAATTTTCCGATCGATTTCAATGTAAGTTTGATCGCACTGGCAAGAATAATTCCGACGACAGCCGAACTGATGCCATAAAAGATCGCCTGCATCCACGGTAAGCCACCAAATAATTTGTATGCTATTCCTAATAGCAACACCATAAAGAACGAAGGTGCAATGAAAGCTAAAATGGTAAGTGTTGCTCCACGGATTCCGTAATGAATGTATCCTAAATAAATTCCAAGTTGTGCAGCCAATGGTCCCGGCGATAACTGAGCCAAAGCCATTCCTTCATTATACTCCTCTTCAGTGATCCATTTTCTTCGCTCTACAAGATCGCGATAGATATAAGTTACAAGAGCAACCGGCCCGCCGAAACCTGAATAACCAAGTTTCAGAAAGTAGCCTGCAAACTGTTTAAGAGTAGCAATGTTTTTCCGGGGATGTGTTGCAGAGAGATCCATCAATTTCCTGCACGACGCGATTTGATATCGGAAAGAACTTTCTCCTGCGGAATTCTGGCAGTAGCATCTTTCACTAATAATGTCCGCGCCTGATTTTTCAGAAGTTCATTTTCATGATCGAACGCCTTCACTTCTTCTTCTGTGAATGGTGCAGCATTCAATGGATAATGTGTTTCATAACCAAATTGCAAAAGAGTTTCTCCTGCAATTCTTTCGAAGATCTCTATATCAAGTGGAGTAAGTTTTTCTGAATAATGTTGCTTGTTGGTATTGTCGACCGGACGAACAACATTTTTCCACATCTCTCCTGCAGCGGCAGTATTCTTCGCTTCATCGGATGTAAAATAATTCAGCATAGCATTGTCCCACTTCAAACCAATTTTTTCAAGAACAGGAGATAGTGATTTTTCAGGATCTTCAATAAATTGTTCATATAAAAGTACTGCTGATCTGTTTTTGCCATATCTGGAAATTACAGAGGTAGCAATCGCCTGTTCATTCTGCCATTGTTTGGCTAAATGATAAATATGTTTCTCACCGACAATTGCTCTTTTGAAAGAAGCAGCAACATCTCTTCCGTCACGCACCAGATGAATATAAAATGGTTCAAGTCCTTCTTGCTCTATTGCATCTGCAAAATATAAATTCGCCATACTCTTACAACACCAGAATGAAGCACCTTTCATTTCAGCTTTCACCTGGTAGATCGCTTTGAAAACCTGTACCAGTGTATTGCTCTCGCAATAACTTCTGATCTTATCTCTGTCAAATTCCATGTGAACCCATTTCACAGGATTCGCTTCAACAAATCTGGCAACATCATCAATCAGTAATCTGAAATTCGATTCAACAGAAAGATCACCATACAGATTCATTAATGGTGAAAATGTTAACAGTATATGAGGAGGATGCGGAGCTTCTATCGACTTCAATTGGTTCATCATGATCCGAAGAAGATTTGAGCCTGATCGCTGAGTACCAATGATTAAAATTGAGCCGACTTTATTTGCCATTTATTTTATAATTTGCGCAAAGAAAGAAAAATAAAGGCAATTCGTAAAACCGTTATCAGTACAAATTCTATAAATTAATCAAGTCATCATGAAATCAATCCGCATTATTCTTTCATTACTACTAATTGCATCTTTGCCAATGCAGAAATTAAACCTGCACCCGGCGCGAAGTTGAATTATACTCAGGTCATGCTTGAGTATGATCCGATCGAGAATGCAACAGAATATGTTGTGGAAATTTCTGCTGGACACATTGGGAGTACAAACCTTGAACGCATCAAAGAAGTAAAAGACAGATCAACTGCTACTCTTATTGAGAATCTGATTTTCGGAAGCAGCTATGTCTGGAGGTATGCCGGTATTGTTGCAGGACAACAAACCAAATGGAATGGTCCATATGAATTCAGCATTGAGATCGATACTACCATCGGGCTTGACAAACCAAGATTTAAAGTATCTGTGAATAATGAAGCAGAAGGAAAAAAAGGATTGATCGCAGTCGGGAGTTCGAAAACGATAATCGATAAATCCGGTTCCCCGGTATGGTATATGCCAAAAATCGATAAGACAATTTTTATCGAACAATCGAATATTACAGAATTCAGAATGTCGGATGTCGGTACACTCTTATTGTATTCGAGCACCGGTTTCAGCGCCGGAATTTCACTTGTTTGTGAAACTGATCTGCAGGGAAATATTTTGTGGAAAGCGCCAAACGACGGACAGGTTTCCGGTGATACGTCAGAATATTATCACCACGATTTTAAACGGCTGGCAAATGGAAACCTCATGGTACTGGGTTGTAAATATGGCTGGAGAAATGTTCCGCCTGATGTCGATCTGAAAAATATCAGGAAGATCAACATCGATTCGGTCAGCAATCCGCGCCGGATAAAATATCTTTTCAATACGATACTTGAATATAATAAAGCCGGAAAAGTGGTCTGGTCGTGGGATCTTAATGATCACATTGCCGACAAAGAATTATTCGCAACCGGTGTTGTAACAAATGCTGTGCGGAGAGAATTACCAGCAAGAGCAGAGTTATACGGACATATGAATTCTTTCGATGCAGAACCGGATGGAGATTATGTTTATGCCAACTTCAGAGACCTCCATGAAGTCTTCAAGATCGAGAAAAAAACAGGCAAGGTTGTCTATAGGCTTTCAGGAAAAAAAGAAGTTGCTGCCGACAGCAAAGAGATCTATTTTATGTCGCAACACGATGTAAATTATCTGCCGAACGGAAATCTTTCGCTCTTCAATAATGGTAATGCACAGAATGAAACAGAGCCATCTTCTGCAATAGAATTTACGCAGCCGGAGAACGGAAAGCCTGGCAAGATGGTATGGTCTTTCAGTTGCAAAATGGATTCAACCAACAATGGAAAAACTACCCGTTATGGCGGAGTTCAGGATCTGGGCGATGGAAATAAAATGATCAGTATGGGCGGACTCAACCGCATTGTAGAGGTGAGATCGAAAGACAATTCTATTTTATGGGATTGCAAATTTTTACAAGGGCATGAAGTCGGCGACAAATCAATTGCTTTGTACAGGGTCCATTTTATACCTTCATTATATCCATGTTATTTTACTGCGCACTGGACTTCAAATAAAGAAAAGGAGGGAACGGAGCTGATCGTTTTCAATGAAGGAAGTATGCAGACAGCTACACTTTGAAAGTTTATACTTCAAAAGGAGACCTTGTAAAAACAGTTGAACTCGGTAAGATTGCAGCCGGAAAAGAGGCACTCTTTTTGCCATGCAAAAACAGGATATACAGGCCTGGAAAAGGATCTGAAATTTGAAGTTGTGTCTGGGAAAAATCGGGTTTTAAAAGGAAGTTAAATTAATTAATGTTGAAGCTTTTAGGTTTGAAGTTAGGTCTTTTGCCACAGATAAGCCATCATGAAACCTGGAATAGGCTAGAAATATTGTGAAAGAAAGCGGACAGACAGTCAGATAAAAAAACGGAAAAAATCTCAGGCCAAATTAAAAGATTACGCGAAAATAAAAAAACGGTTGAAACAGCCTAATTTCATTCAAATCTAAAAACATCGAAATTTGCATAAAAACGAACAATTGACTAATGTTAAGTAGAAATGAAGATTCACCAATTAAAAGAGTCCATTCGCCAAAATAAGGGCTTCGAAACGACCCTTTTAATTGGAATATTTAACAATTTAGTTTAAGTTCGGTATCTCGTTGAAAGGCTTGTTAACACTGCGATTCAATTAACAAGGTGTTCAAAAAAATAATTGCAAATAAGAAATTAATTACCCACCTTTACGAAGCGACTTTTTACGGCCGCTCACTCAAGATAAAAAATACTCACACTAACGAAAAGACTATACGTGAACTATTACACGCGCAACTCTTATCTTTTACAGAAATTGAAGACCGTGATGAATTTATTTTCATTCACGGAATTTGCTATTTCTACCTATGAAAAGAATAAAAACAAAAATCAAAATCAATATAACTTAACCAACATGGAAAACAATTACAATCCAAAACGCACGGGGACAGCGTTCAATCGCTGGCTCTTGGTAGTGTGTCTCGTACTCACCACCTGCGTCAATTCCTGGGCACAGATTACGGTCACCGTAACCAACCCAACGAATACGACGCCGAATCTTTCAGGAACGTATGCTTCGCTTGCGAGTGCAGTTGCCGGACCTGAACGCAGTAACGGCAATGTCCGGTCCTGTGACATTGACAATGGATGCAGGAACTTCTGAGACTGCTCCCGCAACAGGTTTAGTAATTGGTAGTGCTTCACTGAATGCAGTGTTGAGCGCAACCAATACAGTTACCATCGATAAAACGGGTGGTACTGTAACTCTGAACGCTGGTGTAGGAACTGCAACTCCTGGTACTGCTTCACCGGATGGTATTCTTAAATTAGCAGGAGCTGATTGGATTACTATTGATGGTTTAACATTGACTGAGGGAACGTAACAAACCCGGCAACAATGGAAGTTGGTATTGGTATGTAAAGTTGAGTGCAACCGATGGTTGTAACAACAACACAATCCAGAATTGTACGATCAACGTTCAAAGAATCAACAACGCTTCAGGATCGGGTCCGATCGTAGAAGGTGCTGTTGGTATTGGAATGTATAACTCAATTCTGACTACTGCTTCAACAACTCTTACAGTTACTGCTGCAAGCGGATCGAACTCAAATAACAAATTCTATACTAACACAATTACCGGTGGTAATTATGGTATGGCACTTATCGGTTTTGCTGCGTCTACTCCTTTCACATTAGCTGATCAGGGGAATGATATCGGTGGAACTGCATCAGGTACAGGTAACCAGATTCTGAATTTCGGTGGTGGCGCTGCTACTAACCCTTCAGCAGGTATTCGTACTCTTGCTCAATATGGAATTAATATCCGTTTCAACACAGTTAATAATAATAACGGATCTGGTGTAAATCACGCTACAACATTACGTGGTATCTATCTGAATACAGCTACAAGTGCAAGTGCTACTTAAGTGATAACACTGTGACTGTGTCATCAGGAGCAACGACATCTACTTTCAGCAATTGAAAATGTGAGTGGAGTCTACGGCGGCTTCAAATACTATTAACATTAATAGTAATACCATCAGACTTGCTTATACTACAGCTACGACGGGTGTTATGGCAGCAATCACTTAACTCTGGTACACCAGCTGCAGTTAACATTAACTCAAATAACATTCAGGGGGTGCTTACAACTATCCTTCAACTGGAACTATAGCATTGATAGCTGGTGGTAGTCCTAACGGAACTTTAAGTGTTTCAAGCAACACCATCTCTAACTTTACTTTAACAGGTGCTAGCGGAACATTCAGAGTTATTACAGCTTCTACTCCGGTAGGTCTTTATACTTTAAATGGAAACACGATTGAAAATATCTCTTATACAACTGTTACAAGAACAGGAAGTATTACGGGTATTTACAATTTGGCAAGTGCCACTCTACAGAACATAAACAACAATATTATCCGAAACTTCTCTACGCCTACTACAGGTACATTGAATGGTATTCAGAATAATACTGTAGCTGGAACTTTCCAGGTTCAAAATAACCAGATCTACAATTTTACAACTTCTACAAGTGGTGGAGCAGGTGGATTTTCTGCAAATGGAATTACTTGGTCCAATGCGACTGCGGATATTTCAGGAAATTTGATTTATTCAATAAATAGCACTGGTACTACAGGTGGTACAAGCGGAAGTATTAATGGAATGACTGTTTCCGGATCAACTAATATTTATAGAAATAAGATCTATGATCTATCATCTAACAGTACGAGTCCTATAACCGGAATAGCCTCTAGTGGTACAACATCTAATATCTACAATAATATATTTGGAGACTTAAGAGCAACTGCAGCAAATGCAGCAAATCCGGTAATTGGTTTAAATATTTCCGGTGGTACAACAGTAAACGCATATTATAATACAGTTTACTTAAATGCTAGTAGTTCAGGCGCTCTCTTCGGATCAAGCGCTGTTTCTGTTTCTACTTCTCCGACAGTAACATTGAGAAATAACATCTTTGTTAACTTATCTACTACAGCTGGTGCAGGTCTTGCAGTTGCTCACCGTAGATCTTCATCTACATTGACAAGTTATTCTACAAATTCAAATAACAACTTGTTCTTTACGAAACTCTTCGTATTTTACAGATGGAACAAATACATATGCAACTTTTGCTGCATATAAAACAGCAATGGCAACTCGTGACCAATTATCGGTTACTGAGAACCCGACATTTGCAAGCACAACAGGATCTAGTTCAAGCTTCCTGCATTTTGCTGCTGCAACAAGTACACTTGCTGAAAGTGGTGGTGTTAACATAGCAACATTCACTAATGATTATGATGCCGATATCCGTCAGGGTAACGGTGGTTATACAGGAACAGGTGTTGCCCCTGATATCGGAGCTGACGAATTTGAAGGAACAAATCCTTCATTCGTAGCATTGGATATGGGAGCTACAGCTTTAGTTGCACCTTCAGCAACGGGCTGTTATACCGCAACTGAAACAGTAACTGTTACGGTTAAAAATTACGGAACTGCATTGATTGATTTTGCAGTTAATCCAACAACAGTAACTGTGAATGTTACAGGCGCTGTTACTACTTCTTTAAGTGCTACACTTTCATCAGGTACACTTGCAAGTGGTGCTACTCAGAATGTCAATATGAGTTCAACTCTTAACATGACAACTGCAGGTACTTATGTATTGAATGGAACAACAAGTGTTTCCAGGTGATGGTAATGCAACAAATGATGCAATGCCAAGCTGCAAACAGAACAGTTGTTGCTCCGGTTTCATTGCCACAACAAGTAAACTTCACTGGTTTTACAGGAAGTAAATTAACGGCAGTTTTCCCTAACTGGTATGAAGCACAAGGTGCTACAACACCGGCAGGAACAACTTCAGGCTGGACAAATACAACACTTTCCGGAACTACAACATCTAAGATCAACTTGTACTCAAACTTAAAAGTTGACTGGATGGTAGGACCGAAATTTACTGCTGCTTCAAGCACAGTATTAGAATTTAAAATAGCAATTACTGATTTCGCATCTACAGCTGCAGATCCGTCAGGAATGCAGGGAACAGATGATCAGGTAATTGTTAAGATCTCTACAGATTGTGGTGCAACTTGGAGTAACCTTCAGGTTTACAATGCTGCAAATACTGTATCGATCACAAATACATTAGTAACTCAGTCGATCAGTCTTGCATCTTATGCAGGTCAGGACATTATGATTGCATTCTTCGCTAGCGAAGGAGTTGATGATCTTCCTGATTATGACTTCCATATCGATGATATCAATATTGCTGCTACTTGTTCAGGTTCGCCAACAGCAGGTACAGCTTCGGCTTCACCGGCTGGTCCATTCTGCGGAACTGCAGCTTCAACGCTTTCGGTAGCAGGAGCAAGCGCTGATATCGGTATTTCATACCAATGGCAAAGTTCTGCAACTTCAGGTTCAGGTTATGCAAACGTCTCAGGAGCTACAATTACAAGTTTAGCTATCTCAGGTGTTACAACAACTACATATTATGTGTTGGCAGTAACTTGTTCTAACGGACCTACAACGGTTCTTTCAAATGAAGTTGCGATAGTAGTGAATGCTGCTCCAACGGCAGCTATTTCGCCATCTTCGTCAGATCTTTGTACAGGTTCAAGTGCAACCTTAACATCAACTCCAAGTGGAAGTGGTGAAACATATTTATGGTCACCTGGTGCAGCAACAACTGCAGCAGTTTCTGTAAGTCCTGTATCCAATACTACTTACACAGTAACTGTAACATCAGCAAATGGATGTACAGGATCTGCAACTGCGGCTTTAACAGTTCGACCGGTTCCGACTTCTGTGTCGGCTTCTGCTTCTGCATCACTAGTTTGTGCAGGTGGAACGGTTGACCTTACATCCTCAGCAGTTTCAGGAGAAACCTCTACTTCAACTATTGCAACTACCGATTTTGAATCAGGTCTTCCTGCAGGTTGGTCTGTGATAAACGGTGGAAGTGGAAACGACTGGACGGCAACAAGCTCTCCAAGTGGTTCGGCACATAGTGGAACAAGTGTAATGCAGTATTTGTATAATTCGGCTAATGCGGCAAACTCTTGGTTGTTTACAGAGGGTTATGCATTAAACGGAGGTACTACTTATACCATTACATACTGGGAATTGACTTCAGGTTCATTCCTGAAAGACTTAAAGTTACAGTTGGAACAGCAGCTTCGATTGCGGCTCAAACAACTACACTTCAGGATCTTGGTAGTCACACAGCGAGTACATATACTTTGAGAACTACTACGTTTACACCATCTTCAAGCAATACTTATTATTTTGCCTGGAATGCATATTCACTGGCTGACGAATATTATCTAGATCTTGATGATATCACTATTACTGCTCCGTTACCTGTTCCGGCAACTTTTGCCTGGACATCAACTCCATCAGGATTTACATCTTCACTTCAAAAATCCTACAGGTGCAGTACCTAGTGCCAAGCACTACATTTACAGTAGTTGCAAGTAATTCATTTGGCTGTACAGCTTCTGCTACAACATCTGCGGTTTCTGTAACTTCAAATACAGCTTCAATTTCAGGAACTCCAAATACAATTTGTCCTACAGAAACTATCGTGTTGACTGCATCCGGTTCAGGATCGATCACAGGATATCAGTGGAATGAAAGTGGAACTCCTATCTCAGGTGAAACAGCATCTACTTTTAATGCTACAGCACCGGGATCATATACAGTATCAATTACAGCAGACGGATGTACAGCTACATCTGCTCCTTTTGTAATTACATTCACACAATATACAATAGCAGCAAGTGCGGGATCAAATGGATCAATTTCTCCATCAGGTTCAGTATCTGTTGATTGTGGTGCGAATCAAACATTCACGATCACTCCAAATTCAGGATATCAGGTTCAGGATGTATTGGTAGATGCAGTTTCAGTAGGTGCAGTAACAACACATACTTTCACGAACGTTACAGCTGCTCATACGATCAGTGCTACATTCAGTCTGATTCCTTGTGCTAGCCCTGCTACTGCAAATGCAGGAACAGATGCTACAGTTTGTTCAGGTGATTATACTTTAGCCGGTTCAATTGGTGGAGCTGCAACAACAGGAACATGGACATCAAGCGGAACAGGTACATTCAATCCATCGAATGTATTCGGAACAGCAACTTCATATACTCCATCAGGAGCTGATCTTGCTGCCGGTACAGTAACATTAACGTTAACAACTGATGATCCAGACGGAGCCGGAACCTGCCTTGCAGCTTTCGATGACGTAGTGATCTCTCTTGGTACTACAATTTCAATTTCTCCTTCTTGTACAACAGTACTTGGTGGCCGTACTTCAACGCTTACAACTACAGCGACGAATGCAGCTTCATATTTATGGTCAACTTCAGAAACAACGGCTAACATTACAACTCCTGCTGTAGTTTCTGCAGGTACTCCAACTTACACAGTAACAGCAACTGCAGCTAATGCATGTACAGCTTCAGCTTCTGTAACACTTACAGAAGTAACAGCGCTTGCAGGAACATATGCAATCCCTGGAACAGGATGTACAGATTTCGCAACAATTGCAGCTTCTGTAATCTATATGAATACTTATGGAATCGCAGGTGCGGTTACATTTAACGTAGCAGGTGGTCACACTGAAACAGCAAATCCGCTTACCAATGGTATCGTGATGACTGCAACAGGAACATCAACTAATACAATTACTTATCAGAAATCAGGTGCAGGTGCTAATCCAAAAGTTACGGCTTTCGGTGGTGGTACTGGAACTTCATCATCAGCTACTCCAAACGGTATCTGGTCATTAGTAGGATCTGATTATGTAACAATCGATGGTATCGATCTTCAGGACAACAATACAGTGAATCCTGCAGCGATGGAATTCGGTTACGGATTATTCAAAGCAAGTGCAACAAATGGTGCACAAAATAATACGATCAAAAATTGTGTTGTTACATTGAACAGAGTAAATAACGCATCTGGTTCAGGTCCAATGGTAGAAGGTTCAATCGGTATCAATGTTGTTAACTCAACAAATACTGCTGCGGTAACTTCATTGACTCCTACAACAGTTGACGGAACAAACTCAAATAACAAGTTCTACGGAAACACAATTCAGAATGTAAACTACGGTATCGTGATCAACGGTTTCGCAGCAGCAACGCCATTCACACTAGGTGATACAGGAAACGATATCGGTTCAGTTGCCGGTAACAACATCCTGAACTTTGGTGGTGCAGCATCAGCAGCAAATCCTTCAGCAGGTATTCGTGTTAACAATCAGTGGGGAGTAATTATCTCTAACAACACTGTAAATAACAACAATGGCTCTGGTGTAAATCACGTAACAATCCTTCGTGGTATATATGGTGAAGCAGGTACAAGTGCAAATGCAACTATTACTAATAACTTAGTTACATTAACATCAGGTGCTACAACTGCAATCACAAGAGGTATAGAGAATATTATTGGATCAACAGCTGCTTCAAATACAGTTGATTTGAACGGTAATACAGTAGTTATTAACTCTTCTACACTTACAACTGGAGTTGTTACAGGTATCTTGAATACTGCAACAGCTGCAACAGTAAATATGAATGGTAATACTCTTCAAAACTGGACATTAAGTGGAACAGCAATTGACCTTGGAATTTCCGGAGGTACACCTACTACACTTAATATTAATAATAACCTGATCAGTAACATTAACCGTACAGGTGTTAGTGGAACTCAAAGAGGTATTATTGCGGGTAGTCCGGCTACAATGAATGTAGGTAACAACGTTATTGATGGAATATCATTCTCTGCTGCAACTTCAACAGGTAGTATTGATGGTATCTACAATCTTGCTTCTGCAGTCACTGTAAATATTACTAATAACATCGTACGCAATCTATCAACGCCAACAACTGGTACACTTACAGGTATCCGTGAAAACACGGTAGCTGGTACAAAAACGATCAGTTCTAATCAGGTTTATGGATTCACAACTACATCAGGTGGTGTCGGTGGTGCTTCTATGAACGGTATCGTTTGTACAGTAGGAAACGTAAATATGAGCAGTAATGATGTTCACTCATTGAATAGTACCGGTACAACAGGTGGTACAGGTGGAACTATCGCAGGTATTACATCTGCAGGTGGTACAACTAATAACATCTTTAAAAACAAGGTTTATGATTTATCATCAACTTCAACTGGTCCTTCAGTTTGGGGTATCTTCTTAAACGGAGCTACTACAAATAACGTTTACAACAACGCTATTGCTGATCTACGTGCACCGGCTGCAACAGGAACAATTTCTGTTGCCGGTATCAATGCTAACGGAGGAACTACTGACAATATCGTATTCAACTCAGTTCATTTAAATGCAACTTCAAGTGGTGCTAACTTCAGCACTTCTGCGATGTATTCATCTGCAACTCCGACTACGATCGTTCTTCGTAACAACATCTTTGTAAATAATTCAACTCCGAATGGTACGGGTGTAGCTTCTGCTTACCGTCGTACTGCTGCAGCGTTAACTAACTACTCAAGCTTGTCTAATAACAACTTGTTCTGGGCAGGTGCAACGCCTTCAGCAACTACTGCGATATTCTATGATGGAACAACAGCTCAGGCAACTTTAGCTAACTTCCAGACATTAGTAGCAACTCGTGATAATTCATCAGTTACAGAAAATCCGGCATTCATCAGCACAACAGGTTCTTCAGTTGATTTCTTACAAATCACTGCAGGTACTTCAGTTGCTGAAAGTGGTGGTGTGAATATCACAGGTATCACAGACGACTTCGCATCGGTAATCCGTGCAGGTAACCCTGGATATCTTGGAACAGGAACAGCTCCTGATATCGGAGCACGTGAATTTGAAGGAACTAACCCGGTAGCTTGTACAACGGTTGACGCAGGTGTTATTTCAACATCTCCTGCATTACCGCTTACATTCTGCGGATCAGGTTCAGTTACATTCTCTACTTCAGGTATCAATACAGCTCCTGGTATCACTTACCAGTGGTCAAGTTCAGCAGTGTCAGGTGGCCCGTACACTCCAATCAGTGGAGCGACTTCACCGGCTTATGTTGCAACTGTAACTTCAACAGCTTATTATATCCTTACAGTAACTTGTGCAAGTTCTTCTACATCAGCAGATGCAGCAGAAGTACTTGTAACAGTTAATCCGGTTCCTACAGCAGTTATTTGTCCTGCAGGTCCGGTAACATTCTGTTCAGCAACACCAACTGTATTGACAGCATCAACGTCAGCAACAACTCCGGCATACCAATGGTCGTTAAATGGTACAACGGTTTCAGGAGCGACAGCAAGCACATTTACTCCGCTTGCATCTGGTTCATATACTGTTATAGTAACTGAAAACGGATGTGCATTTACTTCTACAGCAGTAGCGGTTACTATTAATGTTACTCCAACAACAACTGCATCTGCTAGTTCTAATAACCTTTGTGGTCCTGGAACTATTGATTTGAATGCTACAACTGCAGTACTTCCTTCTGCTGTAACAACTTATTCATTCGCTGCATCTACTGCAACCTATGTTCCACTTAGTGGTGGTACAGCAAGTACAGCAGTCGGAGATGATGTGTTCGAGGCAAGTGTTCCAATTGGATTTACATTTATGTACAATGGTTCTCCATTTACAACATTCGGTATTACATCGAATGGTGCAATTCAAATGGGTTCAGTTGCAGCTTCTCAGATCACGAATACATTAGCAACAGTTGCTAATATAATCGGACCAATGTGGGAAGACGATAATAGCACTAACGGTGTAATTTCATATTTAACAACCGGAACTGCTCCAAATAGAGTTTGTACAGTTGATTACTTTAACATGTCAATTGGTGGAAGTGGAAGCACAGCCAATCCAGTTTGTAATTTCCAGATCAGAATGCACGAGAATGGTACAATTGAATTCCATTATGGAAACCTTGTAGCAAATACATTATCTGCATCGATTGGTATTACAGGTGCTGTTGGAAGTTATATCAGCGTAACACCTGCCGTAACGCCAACTACATCATCTGCAACTCCTAATAATTCAATTAATAGTGTAGTAGATATTCCAACAGGAACTCTATATACATTCACTCCTCCATCAGCTACATACTCTTGGACATCAGATCCAGCGGGCTTCACTTCTTCGACTCAGAATAATACAGGAGTTGCAGTAAGTGGAACAACAACTTACACAGTTGTTGTGTCAAGTGGAGCAGGATGTACATCAAGTTCAAGTGTTCTTGTTACAGTTGCAGCTCCATTAGTAGTTACTATACCTACAGACGTTTATGTTTGTACTGGTCAGACTTCATCAGTAGCTGCTACAGCAGTTGGTGGTGGTCTTCCTTATACTTATCAGTGGTATGATGTAACTGCTACACCGGTTTCAGGTCAGACAAGCGCAACACTTTCAATTGTGATGTCAGGAACAGCAGATGAAGCTTATTATGTAGAAGTATCAGATGCTTGTGGAAATATTGAAACTTCAGGCTTCGTTACTTTACATGATCAACCATATCCAACAGTTGCCGTTTCGCCTTCAACATCAGGAATCTGTGTTACAGGTTCATCAACGTTGACAGCAAGTGGTGCAACAACATACTCTTGGACACCGGCTGGTTCACTTAACGTGGCTACAGGTGCAACAGTAATTGCATCACCAACAGCAAACACAGTGTATACCGTAACAGGTACAACTAATGGTTGTTCTTCAACTGCAACAGCAACTGTTAATTATGGAACTCCTATAATTGACGCACTTGCTACTGCAACACCTCCTTCAGTATGTGCCGGTGGTACAACTCAATTACAAGGAAGTGGTGTTAGTTTCTATCCTTATCAAGCGATCAAAATCACAGAAGTAACGCTATTTAGTGGTGGAACAGGTCAAACGCCTTCTTATCCAGTACATATCGGAACTGGTGATGCTGATTATGTAGAGCTTACAAACATCTCTTCAACATCTGTCGATATCAGTGGATTTACATTTGCTGATTATTCTAGCAACTCTGCAACAGCGACACATCCATATACATTTGCTTCAGGTACAATTGTACCGGCAGGTGGTGTGGTAGTAGTGAAGATGGGAACAGGAACAGATTCTCCTAGCAACCTATTCTTCTGCACAGGTGGTACAACATCATATAGCTCAGGCGGTTTAGTTGGAATTGTAATCAAATCCGGTTCAATTGTAGCTGATGCTGTTGGCTTAAACAGTGGTTATGTGTTTAACGCAGGTACAGGTGTTACTGCTACTGACTGGACAGGATTTGCATCTTCACCAAGTGGAAATGCAGGTACAGTAAGAACAGCAGCAATTGATAACAATTCCGGTTCAGACTGGGTTGCTTCGTCTGTTACTGCTCAGAGTATCGGAACAAACAACGGTGGATTTACTCCGCTTTCAGGTGGCACGATCACATATAGCTGGTCGCCATCAGCAAGTTTGGATGATCCGAATATTTCAAATCCAATCGCTACACCTCCAACAGGAACGACTGTTTACACAGTTACAATGACAAATCCTGGTGGATGTACAGCTACAGCTACAGTTAGTGTTGATGCAGGTACATTACCTACAGTAACATTAGGCGGTGCTGATGTATGTACTGGTGGTTCAACTACTCTTACTGCAACAGTATTAGGTGGTGGAGCTCCATACACGTATGAATTCGGTGACGGTGTTGGTTTCACACCTCCACAAGCCGGAAATACGTTTGCGATTTCTCCAACAACTACAACATTATATACTGTAGTAGTAACTGATAATTGTGGTAACACAACTTCAGCAACTCATACAATAACTGTTAATCCTATTCCTACAGTTGCTATTACGCCAACTGCTTCAGGATACTGTGTAACAGGTTCTGTAAGTATGACTGCATCAGGTGCTACTACGTACACTTGGTCACCGGCAACGGGATTGAGCGCAACAACAGGAGCTACAGTTACAGCGACTCCAACAGCTTCAACTACTTATACTGTTACAGGTACAAGTTTAGGTTGTTCTGCTACAGCTACTAATACAGTAGAAGTAGGGGTTGCGATTACAAGTATCACTGCGACTGCTACACCAAACAGTATTTGTGTAGGCGGAACATCACAACTGAATTCAGTTGCAACTGCTCCACTTCCTAGCACTGTAAATGTTTATACATTCTCAGCAGGAACAGGTACTACACTTGATCCAATGACAGGTGCTACACAAGTAATTGGTTCAAGTAATGATGATACACCAACAGGTGCTCCGGCTTCAATTGGATTCAACTTCAGCTTCAACGGTACATCATACAATCAGTATTCTGTATCTCCTGACGGATGGATCTTATTAGGTGGTGCAACAGCAACAAGCTCATTTAGCAATGGAGTTGCTCTTACTACTAACATACCGAAGATCTATCCAATTTGGGATGACCTTGCAACAGGAACTGACGGAAACGTACAGACTCTTGTAACAGGAACAGCTCCAAACAGAATCTTCATTGTACAATGGTTTGTAACTATGCCACGTGTATTAGCTGGCCCAGCCAACTCTACATTCCAGGCTTGGTTGTATGAAACATCAAACAAAATCGAATTCCGTTATGGAACGATGGGAAATACAGGTTCAGCATCAGGTGGTTTAACTGCAGGTGCAACTAACTTCCAGAGTTTGACTTTCGCAACAAATACAGCAAGTACTGCTGCAGCGAATGATGGAAATGCTGCATCTCCAAGTGCAGGAACAATCTATACATTCAATGCACCATCACAAGCTATAACTTATAGCTGGTCGCCTTCTGTTGATCTGGATAACGCTTCAATAGCAAATCCAATCGCAACACCAACTGCAACTACAACTTATACAGTTACTGCAAGCACAAATGGTGGTTGTACAGCGAGTGCTACAGTTGAAGTATTAGTAGGTGTTCCGCCATCAGTAACATTGAATGCTTCGCCATTGAATGTTTGTTCAGGTGGTACTACTACTCTTACAGCTACAGTAACAGGTGGTGGAGCTCCATACACATATGAATTCGGTGACGGTGTTGGTTTCACACCACCACAAGCCGGAAATTCATTCGTTGTAACTCCAACTGCTGCTACTACATATACTGTGATCGTAACTGACGCTTGTGGTGCAACTACAAGTGCAACAGTAAACGTAACAGTAGGTGCTGCTCCAACAATAACAGCTACAAGTTCTGCAGGTGGATATTGTAATACAGGTACAGTTACATTAACTGCTGCCGGAGGCGTTACTTATGTATGGTCACCAGCTACAGCTCTTTCTGCAACTACAGGTACTTCAGTAGATGCTTCTCCAACTACAACAACTACTTATACTGTTGTTGGAACGAGTGCAGACGGTTGTACAGCTTCGACTACAATAACAGTAACAGTTTCAACTGTTGCTCCTCCATCACCGGTAGTAACTGGATATTCAATCTGTACAGGAGCTAGTATCCCTACAGGTGAGGGTCTTGTTGCTAACTGTGGTACAGTAACAACAACAACAACAACTCATGCATTCGGTGGTGCTCCGTTCTTAGTAATAGGAACTTACCCGGTTGTAACAACTGTTAGTACACTTACAGTACCGGCATTACCTGCAGGTGCAGTAGTTCAGTCAGCAGTTCTTCGTATGACAGGTGTTCAGGCACTTGCGCCATATTCATGGGCTTCAGATATTCGCCTAGGATTATCAGGTGATTATATTCTTGGTCCTGGATCAATCTCAACTGCGACAGGCCCGGCTAACTTTGCACCGTTTGATATTCCACTTACAGGATATTCTCAAACGTCTGCAGCTACATTTAACCTTATTTTAGGTGACGAACTTGATGACAATGGTACAGGTGACTTAGCAGTATTCAGCTCTGAGATCATTATCACATACACAGTTTCTTCTTCTTCACTTAACTGGTTTACAGCTTCAACAGGCGGTACTTCTATCAGCACTGACCCAACTCTTGATCCAATCGGATTAGCAGGTTCAGGTCTTGCAGATTCAAACACTCCTGGAATCTATACATTCTATGCAGAGTGTAGCAATGGTTTCTGTACTAGCCCACGTGTACCTGTTACACTAAGCATTGGACAGACATTATCAGTTACAGCGGCATCAGACGTAACTTCAACTTGTACAGGTGCATCAGTAGCATTAAGTTCTACAGTAGTAGGTGGTGGTCAGCCATACACTTATTCTTGGAGCGATGGTACTAACGTAATCGGTACAACAGCTTCATTGAGCACAGTGATCGCAGGAAATACTACATACACAGTTACAGTAACTGATGATTGTGGTGCTACTGCTTCAAGTTCAGTGAGCGTAACTACATTACCTTCACCAACAGTTGGTGTTACACCTACATCTGCTGCATTCTGTGCAGTTCCTGCAGGCGGTTCAGTAGTTCTTACTGCAAACGGTGCTGTATCATATGAATGGTCGCCGATCACAGGATTGAACAATTCAACGATCAATCCGGTAACAGCTTCTCCGACTACAACTACGATCTATACAGTAGTAGGAACAGCAGCTAACGGTTGTACAGCTTCGGCTACAACAACTGTAACAGTTGGTCTTCCTGTAAATGCTTCTGCAACGGCAACTCCAACAAACATCTGTTCAGGTGCAACTTCACAGTTGCAGGCATCGGGTGCTTCAGTTGGTTCAGCACTTCTATTCACAGAAGTAGTATTGTTCAGAACTGGTACAGGTGCAACTCCAACTTATCCGGCAGCTATTACAGGTGCTGACTTAGTTGAGATCACTAACATTTCAACAGCTTCTGTTGATGTGAGCGGTTATCAGTTCTTCGATTATACTTCTGCTTCAACTACTGCAAATCACGCTTATACATTCCTTCCAGGAACTATTATCCCTGCAGGTGGTGTGTTAACGTTAAATCTTGGTACAGGAACAGATTCACCGGTAGACCTATATTTCAATACAGGTGGTACGAATGATTCTTACTCTTCAGGTACAAACCTGGGTTGGTACTTAAATCAGGTTCTCAGATTATCGATGTAGTAGCAACGAATACTTATTCATTCAATGCTGGTACTGGTGTAACTGCGGCTGACTGGACAACAAATGCTCCATCTGCAAGTGGTTTTGCCGGAACAAGAAGAGTTGTTTCAATTGATAATAACGTAGGTGGCGACTGGTTACAGTCTAATACAACAACTAACGTAATGAACGTTGGAACAAACAATGGTGGATTTGTATCACCTGCAGTTCCTTCATTCACTTATAGCTGGTCTCCGGCTACTGACTTGTCAAGTACAACAATTGCGAATCCGGTTGCAGGTCCATTAACTGGCCCGGCTACGGTTACTTATACAGTTACAGTTACTGAAGCAGGTGGATGTACTTCTACTGCAACAGCAACGATCAATGTTGGTCAACCACTTAGCGTTACTGCCGCTTCAAGTAACAATAACTTCTGTCAGAATGGTACAGCAACCAATACACTTAACAGCTCCGATCACAGGTGGTGGTTCTCCATACACTTATTCTTGGAGTGATGGTACTAGCGTTGTTGGTACAACTTCACCATTATCAGTTATAGCTCCGGTTGGAACAACAACATACACAGTAACAGTTACTGATGCATGTTTGAATACAGCTACTGCAACTGTTGCAGTTGTTGCTAATGTTGTTCCGGTTGTTACAGTTTCAGGAAACGCTCCGGTTTGTGGAAGTGGTTCATTGACACTTACAGCTTCAGGCGCTACAAGCTATGCTTGGTCACCTGCAACTGGTCTGAATTTTACAATACAGCAACAGTAATTTCAACTCCGACTGCTTCTATTACTTATACAGTAGTAGGAACGATTGGAACTTGTACAGCTTCTACAACAGTACCGGTTATTCTTTATCCTGCTACAACTGTAACAGCAACTGCTGATGTAACAACAGGTTGTTCTCCATTGAGTACAACATTGCATGCAGTAAGTACTTCATCATGGAGCTCCAGTCTTTATAGCTTCTCGGGTTCACCCGGTACATTTACACCGATCACAGGAACTACAGTTACTTTAGCAACAGGTGATGATGGTCACACTGGTAACCTTCCTATTGGTTTCTCATTCGCTTATAATGGTACTACATTTACTGTATTCCGGTATCTCCTAACAATGGATCATTAGAAATGGGTCAAACCGGTTAAGCTTCTCGAATTCTTCGCAACTATTAATACGTGCAAGTGATCGGTCCAATCTGGGATGATAATAACCTGGCAACTGGAACGATCTCAATACCTACTTAGGAACATCCCAAATACATTAACAGTTCAGTGGAAGGAATGCATGCAATTGGGAATAGGGTTCTACAACCAACCCAACAATTGATATCCAGGTTAAGCTTAAATCAGAATGGCTAAATCAAGTTTATATATGGTCCAACACTTACTGCGCTAATCTGCGCCAACTGCTTCAATTGGTCTATCAGGAGCTGTGGGTAACTTTATTAGTGTTACTCCTGCAACGCCAGCAAGTTCTTCTACTGCAAGTATCGTAACAGCAAACAATTCAATTGCTTCTGCTACAGATATTCCAACAGGAACTATCTACACATTTACACCTCCTGCATTACGTTACTCTTGGAGTCCTACAACAAACTTGACAGGTTCTACAACTGCTGATCCTACAATTACAGGATTGACATCTACAACTACTTACACTGTTACAGCAACAGGTGCGGGTGGATGTACAGGAACTGCTACTGTTACGTTAACTGTTCAACCAACAGTTGCAGATCCAACAGTAACAGCTACACCTTCAGGAACAGTTTGTCCTGGAACATCAGTATTACTTGATGCAGGTGCTGGTTATACTAACTACTTATGGTCTAATGGTGCTACAACTCAGACAACAACAGTTACTCCTTCAGCAACTACAACTTACACTGTAATTGTGGATAATGGACCGAGTTCATGTTCAGCGTCTGGTTCTATAACAGTAAATACATTTACTGTTGCTACAGCTTCAATTGTTGATCCGGGTCCATTCTGTACTCCAGGTTCAGCTACATTGAGCGTAACACCATCATTCAGCTCATATCTATGGTCAACTACAGCAACAACTCCAACGATCTCAATTTCGACTGGTGGATTGTACTCAGTAACAGTTACTGATGCTAACGGTTGTTCTCAGACTGCAAGCTTTACAGCAGTTTCTAATCCATTCCCTCCAACAGCTGTCATTACCTCTTCAGGTGGATATAGCCTATGTTGGGATGGAGTAACTCCTGCAAGTATTACACTTACGGCAGACATCACAGGTGCAGATCCTGGATCAACGATCCAATGGTTTGATGAAAACTTCAGTACGACTCCGTCAATCACATTGACATCTACATCTACTGACTTCGTTAACATCTCGAATCCATTAGTATTGTTATTCAATGTTACATCTCCTGCCGGTTGTGTTACAACTTCAAACGTTGTTTCAGTAGCGAATGATATTACTCCGATCATCACTTCACTTTCTGCAACTACAGGTTGTAACGGTGATGTGATCACAATCACGGGTAGTGCATTCACAGGTGAATTGTTCACTGGACCTTCAGCTATATTGTTCAATGGTACTCCTGCGCCATCATTTACTTTCGTAGATGATAACACGATCACTGTAACAGTTCCTGCGGGAGCTACAACAGGTCCGATCACAGTAGTATCAGGTGCAGGTAACTGTACAGCAGTTAGCGGAACATTCACAGTTGCTTGTGGATCTCCAATGACGATCAACCTTACTGCTTACTTACAAGGTTACTACTTAGGTGCAGGTACTATGCAACCGGTTTTAGCAAATCAATTTGTACCGGGAGCTACAGGTGCTGAAACGGATACTATCACAGTTGAGATCTATGATGCTTCAACATTCTTACTTGCTGGTTCAGCAAAAGCGGTGTTGATGACAGATGGTTCTGCAACGGCTGTTGTTTATGGTTCTGATGGTCAATATTACATTGCTATCCGTCACCGTAACAGCATCCTTACTTGGTCATCAGTTGATATCGCTCTTGCAACAGCAACTCCTGCTTCGTATGACTTCAGTTCATCTCTTGCCAATGTATTCTCTGGCTGGATGGCTGATGACTTTAGCGAAGGTATCTACTCAATCTTCACGGGTGATATTAACCAGGATGAATTCGTTGATGCAGCAGATTTCCCTCAATATGATAACGATAATGCAGCGGGTGCTTGTTGTGATTATTATGTAACAGACTTGAATGGCGACGGCTTCGTAGATGCTGCTGACTTCCCGTCTTATGATAACAATAACTCGGCTGGGGTATTCTCAATCCATCCATAAACAGTTTAGAGGTGATAGAGCGGCCCAGCTCTGTCACCTCTATTCTTTTATCATCTAAAAAGAAACTAACAATTAACTAAACAAACAATACATGAAAACAATTACGCATCAACTCACCAGAGGGGTCTTCATGACCTTGCTCGTCTTCCTGACGGCCCTGGGGACAAGTAGTGGACAGAGTTATTCTATGTCTACTGACAATTGTACGATAACACCGAACGTAATTACGTTCGACGTTATGATGACGAATAGCGGACCTGCAGACATGCACATCAACTCCACGGTTATTCGAATGAATCATGGTACTGCTTTATTACCAACAGCAGGTGTAAACACAGTAAGTTTTTCTTATGTAAATGACGGACAGTCGGTAATGCCACTTTCTTTTCCGCCAAATGCTTCACCAACTTTCAGTTATACAGCTGCTTCAAGACAGTGGCAGGTATCAACCGGTACTTCTATTTATCTGAATGGAAGTTGTACTGCTCCTTTGGTTTTACCTGGACAAACAGTTAAAATTGGCCGTTTTGCTTTAACACTTAGCAATTCTTTAATGAATACTTTCAACCCAGGAGCTCAGGCTCAGCTGACGTTTCACTCAACAGCAACAATGGTTGTTTATTTGAACTGTAATACGGTAACATCATTGGCACCTTCGCTTACAAAAACGCTGATTGCTCCATGTGCCTTAACAGTACCTTCTTCATGTGCTATAACAGCATCTATTCAATCTCAAATTGACGTATTGTGTTTCGGTGGAACAGGATCAGCTACAGCAACATCTACGGGTGGTGTTGAGCCGGTTACTTATTCTTGGAATACAACTCCGGTTCAATCTACAGCTACAGCTTCAAACTTAGCTCCGGGAACTTATGTAGTAACTGCAACAGGCGCTAATGCTTGTACAGCTACAGCTTCAGTAACGATTGCAGGCCCTTCAGCAGAATTAGTTGCTTCAGGTGTTCAGGGTGCTCCGATTCTTTGTAATGGTGGTTCTTCTTCAGTAACAGTTTCTGCAACAGGTGGTACTCCTCCTTATTCAGGAACAGGAAACTTCCCTGTAACTGCAGGACCATATGCATTCACAGTAACAGATGCTAACGGATGTACAGCAGTTGCTTCTGGTTCAATTAGTGAGCCAAGTGCTCTTACTTCATCTGCAAGTACAACTCCAACAACAACTCCTGCGGGATCTGATGGAACTGCAACAGTATCAGTAAACGGTGGAACTCCTCCATATACTATTACTTGGGATTCTTCACCGGCTCAATCAGGTGCTTCTGCAACTGGTCTGGCTGCTGGTACTTATACAGCTTCTGTAGTTGATGCTAACGGTTGTACATCAACTGGATCTGCAACAGTAACTTCTCCAACATGTGCATTAGTAGCTTCATCTTCTCAAGGTGCTGCTATTCTTTGTTTCGGTGGAACAACAACAGTAACTGTTTCTCAAACAGGTGGTGTTGAACCGGTATCAGGAACAGGAACATTCACAGTAGGAGCAGGAACATATACTTATACAGTAACTGATAATATCGGATGTACTTCTTCTACTACAATTACAGTATCTGAGCCTTCTCAGTTAGTAGCATCTTCTTCTGCAACAGCAATTGCTTGTTTCGGTGGATCATCTTCAGTAACAGTATCTGCAACAGGTGGAACAGCTCCTTATACAGGAACAGGTTCATTCTCTGAAGTAGCAGGAACTTATACTTATACAGTAACTGACGGTAACGGTTGTACAGCTTCAACTTCAGTAACAATCACTGAGCCAACTCAGTTAGTTGCTTCTTCATCTGCAACAGCTATCCTTTGTAACGGTGGTTCTTCAACAGTAACAGTATCTGCAACAGGTGGAACTGCTCCTTATACAGGAACAGGTGATTTCACTGCAAGTGCAGGAAATTATACTTACACAGTAACAGATGCTAACGGTTGTACAGCTACAACATCAGTGACAATCACTGAGCCGGCTGTTCTTTTAGCTTCAGCAACTTCAACAAATGCATCTTGCCCAACTTGTACTGATGGAACAGTTTCTGTTTCTTCAGTAACAGGTGGAACAGCTCCATACACATACACAGACCTTACTAACTTAGGTTCTGGTACATATTGTATCACAGTAACAGATGCTAACGGATGTACAGCTCAGGCTTGTGCAACTGTAGGTGCTGCTGCTTGTACAATCACTGCTTCATCTGTTCAAGGTGCTGCAATCCTTTGTTTCGGTGGAACAACAACAGTAACTGTATCTCAAACAGGTGGTGCTGAACCGGTAACAGGAACAGGAACATTCACAGTAGGTGCAGGAACTTATACTTATACAGTAACTGACGTTAACGGATGTTCAGCTCAAACTACTATCACAGTATCTGAGCCTTCTCAGTTAGTAGCTCTTCTTCGCAACAGCAATCGCTTGTTTCGGTGGATCTCAACAGTAACAGTATCTGCAACAGGTGGAACGCTCCTTACAGGAACAGGTATTCCGAAGTAGCAGGAACTTATACTTACACAGTAACTGACGCTAACGGTTGTTCAGCTACAACTACAATCACTATCACTGAGCCTTCTGCAGTTGTTGCTTCGTCTTCAGCTACAGCGATTGCTTGTAACGGTGGAACATCAACAGTAACAGTTTCTGCAACCGGTGGAACAGCTCCTTACACAGGAACAGGTCCATTCACTGAAACAGCAGGAACTTATACTTACACAGTAACTGATGCTAACGGTTGTACAGCTACAACAACGATCACTATCACTGAGCCTTCAGTTTTAGTTGCATCTTCTTCAGCTACAGCAATCGCTTGTAACGGTGGTTCTTCATCAGTAACAGTATCTGCAACAGGTGGAACAGCTCCATATTCAGGAACAGGTTCATTCTCTGAAGTAGCAGGAACTTATACTTACACAGTAACTGACGCTAACGGTTGTACAGCTACAACTACGATCACTATCACTGAGCCATCTGCAGTTGTTGCTTCGTCTTCAGCTACAGCAATCCTTTGTAACGGTGGTTCTTCAACAGTAACAGTATCTGCAACAGGTGGAACTGCTCCTTACACAGGAACAGGTACATTCACTGAAGTAGCAGGAACTTATACTTACACAGTAACTGACGCTAACGGTTGTTCAGCTACAACTACAATCACTATCACTGAGCCTACTGCAGTTGTTGCTTCGTCTTCAGCTACAGCAATCCTTTGTAACGGTGGTTCTTCAACAGTAACAGTATCTGCAACAGGTGGAACAGCTCCTTACACAGGAACAGGTTCATTCTCTGAAGTAGCAGGAACTTATACTTACACAGTAACTGACGCTAACGGTTGTTCAGCTACAACTACAATCACTATCACTGAGCCTACTGCAGTTGTTGCTTCGTCTTCAGCTACAGCTATCGCTTGTTTCGGTGGTTCTTCAACAGTAACAGTATCTGCAACAGGTGGAACTGCTCCTTACTCAGGAACAGGAACATTCACTGAAGTAGCAGGAACTTATACTTACACAGTAACTGATGCTAACGGTTGTTCAACTACAACTACAATCACAATTACACAGCCTGCTGCTTCTGTAGTTGCTTCTGCAACACAAGATGCTGCTATCCTTTGTAACGGTGGTTCAACTACAGTAACGGTATCTGCAACAGGTGGAACTACTCCATATTCAGGAACAGGAACATTCACAGTAGGTGCAGGAACATATAACTACACAGTAACAGATGCTAACGGTTGTTCTTCTTCAGCTACTATCACAGTATCTGAGCCTACAGCAGTTGTTGCTTCTTCATCAGCTACAGCGATCCTTTGTAACGGTGGATCATCTACAGTAACAGTATCTGCAACAGGTGGAACTGCTCCTTACACAGGAACAGGAAACTTCTCTGAAGTAGCAGGAACTTATACTTACACAGTAACTGACGCTAACGGTTGTTCATCTACAACTACAATCACTATCACTGAGCCTTCTGCAGTTGTTGCTTCGTCTTCAGCTACAGCAATTCTTTGTAACGGTGGTTCTTCAACAGTAACAGTATCTGCAACAGGCGGAACAGCTCCTTATACAGGAACTGGTTCATTCTCTGAAGTAGCAGGAACTTATACTTACACAGTTACTGACGCTAACGGTTGTTCAGCTACAACTTCAATCACTATCACTGAGCCTAATCAATTAGTAGCTTCTGCATCAGCCAAAGGACAATTGTATGTTTTGGTGGTTCAACTTCAGTTGACGTAACTGCAACAGGTGGTACATCTCCATATTCTGGAACTGGTTCATTCAACCAATTCGCAGGTACATTGACTTACACAGTAACTGACGCTAACGGATGTACTTCTTCAGCTTCAGTAACATTGACTCAACCAACAAAAGTTGAAGGAACAACAACAACAACTCCTTCTTCATGTGCTGGTACTGATGGTACAGCTACTGTAACTGCTACAGGCGGTACAGGTGCTTACACATACTTGTGGTCAAATGGTGAGACTTCTGCTACAGCAACAGGTCTTGCAATCGGAACTTACACAGTAACTATTACTGATGCAACCGGTTGTACAGGTTCTGCTTCAGCTACAGTAGGTGGTTCAGGTGGTTCTCCTTCAACTCCAGGTTCAATCAGTGGTCCTGCAGGTGCTTGTCGTAACACATCTGGTATCGTGTATTCAGTAGCTGCGGTTCCTGGTGCATCATCTTATGTTTGGACATTGCCTACAGGTGCAACAGGTTCATCTACTACAAACAGTATCACAGTAGCGTTTAACTCTACTTATGCTGGTGGATTCATCTGTGTTGCTGCCGTAAATACTTGCGGAACATCAATGACATCTTGTATGAACATCCCGGTTATCACAGTTTATCCAGGCGTTCCTGCTCCAATTTCAGGTCCGGTTGAAGCTTGTGGTCCTGGAACTTATACTTATTCAACAACCTGGTGCTAACGCATTGAGCTATACTTGGACTGTAACAGGTACAGGAGTAGCAATTGTTAGTGGTCAGGGAACAAACACAGTTCAGGTAAGTGTACCGGCTGGCTTCGGTCAAGGTTCAGTACAGGTTCGTGGTGTTAACTGTAACGGTATCTCTGCTGTTCGTGGTATGACAATCACAGGAACTCCAACACACTCTAATACAGTGTCTGGTCCTAACTTCGTTTGTGCTAACGGTACAGCTACATATTCAATGGCTACTGTAACAGGTGCTACTTCACATGTTTGGTCTGTAACTGGTGATGCAACAGTTGTATCTCAGTCTACAGTTGGTGCAACAACTACAGCAACGATTGCCTTCGGTCCATCTTGGACAACAGGAAATGTGTCAATTACTGCATCTAATTCTTGTGGTTCTTATGCTCGTACATTCGCTGTTCGTTCAACTCCAACTCAACCGGGTGGTATCACAGGTCCAGGATCTGGTCTATGTGGATTAACAGGAGTTACATATTCAATTGCAGCAGTAACAGGAGCAACAGGTTACTCATGGTCAGTTCCAGCTGGTGTGAACATCGTTTCAACAGCACCAAACGGATTGTCTATCGTTGTTGACTTCACACCTGCCTTCACTTCTAACTCAGCAAACATTTGCGTAAGCGCAACGAATGCTTGTGGTACAGGTCCGGCTCGTTGTTTCACTGTAACATCTCGTCCAGCTGCTCCGGTAGTAACTGGTCCTACTTCAGTTTGTAAAACACAATCTGCTGTTGTTTACTCTGTTGTTCCGGTAGCAAGTGCGACTTCATACTTATGGTCAGTAACAGGTGGTGCTTCAATCGCTCCATCAGGAACAAGTGCAACAGTTAACTTCAACACAGCTTTGACATCTTCAGCAGTTGTTCGTGCAAACGCAAACAACGCTTGTGGTGCTTCTCAGCCAGGTCAGAGAAATGTATCAGTTAACCTATTCTGCCGTACTGCAGCAGATAACGTTTCAGGTGTTAGTACAGAAGTTGGTGCATATCCAAACCCAACATCAGGTAAAGCAACTGTTTCTTTCTTTGCAGCTACTGAGTCTAAATACATTGTAAAAGTAACTGACATGATCGGTAACACACTGATCAGTGATGTTGTTAACGCAACAGCAGATTACAATACAACGGAAATCGACCTTACAGGTGTAGCTAAAGGTATGTACATGGTTAGCGTAACAGCTAATGATGGTACTACTGAAACTCTTCGCCTTGTAGTAGAATAATCTTAACCAGAGTTTTTAAAAAAGCGGTAAGCACTTGTGCTTACCGCTTTTTTTTTGTCCTTAATTTTCCTGATTTTCTACCCTTTTATGTGCCTTTTCTGCAGAATCTGCTGGAAAAATGTAACTTGTTTTGAGTGAATTCCAGGTACAAATTCGCAAAATTGAAGTATTTCGTGAGGAGGTAGGATTAAAAACAGGAATTCTGAAATGGCTGTGAAATAATATGTAAAATTTCAAATTTTTTGAAAAAGACTTGTAATGGTGACAAAAAAAGTCTATTTTAGTGAAGCGGAAATAGTGCATTTCCAGTCAATCAAAACACGTAACATGAAAATTAAATTACTAGTTGTACTTGCATTCATTGTGCAATCATTCGCAGTGAAAGCTGTTGATCCAAGCGCGTCATTTTACATTGATCGTCCAATGTATATTTCTCCAAACGTTTATGAATTTGATGTCATGGTCAAAGCAAGTGGAGTAACTTCTACTTTTGACCTGAGAACTTTTCAAGCCGGTATCTATGTGAATTCTTCATGGGTGAACGGTGGAACATTAACACTATCAACTGCGCCTGGTTATTCTGAACTTGCATCGCCTTCATACAATGGAGCATATCAATGGAATTCTACAGACAAACTGATCAACTGTTCAGTGAACTATAATGTAAAGCCAAGTCCTACAACTTGTATTTCAACCCTGGTAGATGTAAATCCATTACGTGTTACAAGAATTCGTGCTACGAATACTGTAAATTACGGATGTGCTACTCCGGATATGAAATTCAATTACGTGGCAAATAATTCTCCACTACGTCTGAGAACTTCTTTCTCGTGGAGAGAAACAGGTTGCACAACAAACTATGAATTGTTTTATCCCGGAAGAACTTACAATGGTGTTGCAAAATTCAATGATGAAACATATTCAACATCTGATGCAGATTCAAGATCTACTGTCAGAGCAGCTGTAAACATTGGAAATTGTTTTCCTTTGCTTGAGTTAACAATGATGCTTGAAGGTTATTATGCCGGAAGTTCAACAATGCAATCAGTGTTATTGAATCAGGCTGTGAAAAGCGTTTCGTATCTGCAGACTGATTCTGTAACTATTGAACTACGTCCGGAAGCAAATCCGGCTACAGTTTATGCTTCCATTCGTGGTGTTGTTATGACGGATGGTAAGATCACTTGCGCTTTACCGGCAGGTGCAGCAGGACAATCTTTTTATGTCGCTGTTTATCACAGAAACACTGTTCAGTCATGGAGTAATGCTATTTTAATTAATCCAACTTTCACTACATACGATTTTACATCAGGTCAGTCGCAAACATTTGCTGATAATGCATCGATGGTAGATATAGGAGTATATGCATTCTATACAGGTGATTTAAATCAGGATGAATTTGTTGATGCTGGAGATTTTCCATTATTTGATTTTGATAATTCAGAAGGTCTCTTCGGCGACTATTATGCAACTGATATGAATGGCGATGGATTTGTTGATGCCGGTGATTTTCCATTTTATGATCAGAATAACAATTTAGGTGTATTTTCACTGCACCCATGATCTGAAATTTTCACTTTGGAAGGCGGTTGAAATAAGCTGGCAATTTACAGGGTGATATGATATATTTAAAAGGGAGTCTACGGACTCCCTTTTTTTATTGACGATAATACCTATGTAGTTAAGTGTAATTGGCATATTTTTTTAGAGATCAGTATAATACACAGAATGGCTTTAAAACCCTCATGCAATGACTCGCGCTGTTATACTTCTGATTCTCTGCCTTGGTCTAATAAACAATAAGGCTTTCTCACAGGCCACTGCAATAGCCCCTGTGAAGGTTTCAGGTTCAAGATTCACTACTGTTGAATTACGTGGGAGAATGAACACGCTCTTGCAGGAAAACAGTTTCTGGTCCAGAAACCTGATGCTATGTATAATCGATACTTTGCCAGGGAAAGATCAGGCAATGTGGAGACTTATAAAAAATCAGGAAGAGATCAGTGGAATTTTTAAAGATTTTTTCGGAGTAGAAGCAGGTGATAATCTGACAGAATTATTTTACTCTGATCTGAATTTTCAGCTGGAAGTAATTTCTGCCTCTGTAACCGATAGTATTCTCGCTAAAGAAGCAAAACAACGATGGAATATGAGTGCGGGAAAAATTGCTGACTATCTACATCAATTGAATCCAAAGTGGATGCTGAAAGATTTGAAAGCTCTCATGAATCTTCAGGTAGATTTGACTTATGAAACCCTTAAGCAGAGAATAGTAAGAGAGTATGATCTGGAAGTAATTGCATTTGACAAAATGATCAGCAATGGAAATAAAATATCAAATATGTTTTCACAAGGTATAATATACGATCATCCCCAAAAATTTTCAGACCTGACCACCAAAGTAGCTGTTAAGTGAATTTTCGTAATTCCTAATTCGAATTCTGCTTTATAAGATAGGGCATTCTCGAATTAAGAATTTCGATTTACTAATTTCGATTTATAAATTACAATTCCCGAATTACAAAATGAATAGTCAAAAAAAGTCGTCTTTTATCTTCAAAATAGTTGTAGCTATACTCATTTGTGAATTGACAGGCATCATAAGTTCTATTATTTCAATGCCTTCAATGTATCCGTGGTTCAGCGAAATTCAAAAACCTTCATGGAACCCGCCGTCAACTATTTTTGCTCCTGTGTGGACAACTCTTTATCTTCTGATGGGAATTTCATTGGCATTAGTATGGAAAAAAGATGTTGGCACAGGACAGGAAGAAGCAAAGCAAAATGCTATGCTGTGGTTTGCACTGCAGTTATTCCTTAATTTTTGGTGGTCAATCGTGTTCTTTAAATTTCATTCCTTGTCGATTTCATTAGTAGTCATAGTATTGATGGTCGTTTCAATAATTATAACCATTTTCAAATTTGCTCCATTTTCAAAAGTTGCTTCCTGGTTATTGATTCCGTATATTTCATGGGTCTGTTTTGCAAGTATTCTGAATTTTACGATCTGGCAATTGAATTAATTTGAGCAGGGAGATCCGGATCAGGAATATAAAGTTTACGATAGTTTATGCTGACATAACACATATTAAATTCCGGATCTGATGTTTTCCAAACCGCTTTATAATACAATTCAACTTCTGCGGTTTCCGTTTTCTTTATTCTTGTTGCCGATATCATTGTTTTCATTCTACTATATCCGACCACAACCTGATCTGAGATTTTGGCTTGTGATCTTCATATGGCATATCCTTGTTTTTCCTTCCAGTAATGGTTATAATAGCTTTAATGACCGGGATGAAGGGCCAATAGGAGGGCTTAAATCGCCACCTAAGCCGACTAAGTCGTTACTTTTTGTTTCAAATGTCTTGGACCTGACTGCAGTTGTTTTGGCAATGATGATCAACCCGGCTTTCTGCGTATTTGTACTGATTTACATAATAGCCTCACGATTATACAGTAACCGAAGGATCCGATTGAAAAAGTATCCCATAACAGGATTTCTCATCGTTTTTATTCTTCAGGGAGCGTGGATTTTTATCGCAAATTTCTTTGCTTTTGATTCGTCGGCTATGATTTCGGAGCGTCCGGTTCTTTATTCAGCAATAGCGGCATCGTTTTTTATTGGTACTGTATATCCATTGACACAGATCTATCAGCATGAATCTGATGCAAAAGATGGCGTTAATACATTAAGTATGGTATTAGGTAAACGCGGCACATTTGTGTTTTCGGCAATTATGTTTTTCCTTTCAACTGTCTTTGTCTATCTGACATTTAACAATGATACTTCAATGGAAAATTTCATTTTGTTTAATCTGATCATGATGCCTGCAACAGTCTATTTTCTCTTCTGGGCATTCAGGTCTTTCAGGGAAAACAGGCATGTGAATTTCAAGAACACGATGACCATGCTTGTACTTTCTTCTGTATTAAACAATGTATTTTTTATAATTCTGTTAATTAAAAAGTAAATGCCTTACATCCTCGACATAGCCACTGCTGTTCCTGAATATTCTGTCAGTAAAAATGAATTGGTGGAATTTTATTCTGATTCACTTGAAAAGAATTCTGCTGACCCTATTCGTAAAAAATTACGGATCATCAGTGAAAAAACACGGATTGAGAATCGGTACAGTTGTATTCCTGATTTTAACGGAAAGAAAGCTGAACTATTTGTTGATGGAGTAATGAACCCTTCAGTTGAGAAACGCCTTGAAATATTCAATGTGAAATCAGTTGCATTGGGAAAAACCGTTATCGAAAAAATTTTCAGGCAGACTGAAGTTAAGCCCGGACAGGTCACACATTTTATTACTGTTACTTGTACAGGAATTTCTGCGCCCGGACTTGAATTTTTATTAGCTGAAGATCTGGGCTTACTGCATACTGAAAAGCTGGGAATAAATTATCTTGGATGTTATGCAGCACTTAAGGCGCTGAAACATGCGCAGTACATTGCTAAAGCAGAACCGGAAGCATGTGTTTTAATTGTATGTGTTGAATTGTGTTCATTGCATTTCGTTCCTTCCGTAGAGGATGAGGATGTACTTGCAAATCTTCTTTTTGCAGATGGAGCTGCTGCTACCATTGTTTGTGGCGATCAGTTTAAACAGGAAAAGAAGTTGCCGGTACTTCACATTGATGATATCGGATCAGCATATATTCCGGGGACTATGGATCTTATGACCTGGAATGTTTCTTCTAATGCTTTCAGAATGTATCTGAGCAAACACATTGTTGATGCTATTGGTTCATCCATCGAACCTGTTGTTAAATCATTTCTGAAATGCGATCCGGAAGAAATTGATCTTTGGGCAATACATCCGGGAGGAGTGAGAATAGTTGATGCTGTGCAGCAAAGTCTTTCTTTGTCGGATGTCGCTGTCCGGGATTCACTTAATGTCCTTTATCAATATGGAAACATGTCGTCACCAACAATATTATTTATTCTGAATGAAATGCTTTTGAAAATCAGAGATGAAAGTTCCGGTATAAGCAGAAAGATCTTTACATGTGCATTTGGCCCGGGCTTAAATATTGAAATGCTCAAACTTTCTTCAACTTTACCGGAAGTCACAAGTAAAAACAGAAAAAGCATCAATGAGCTTTCGTCATCGGTCCGATAAGAAGGAGATCCTGGATAATGAAATGATTGAGACTTCAGAACTGGATCTTAATCTGAAGGAATTGAATACCATAAATAAATTACTTGGTGGTTACAATGCAACTTTAGCAGGATTAAAAACCGTTTTCAGTAAAACAGACAAGCATGTTATAAATGTTCTGGACATTGGATTTGGAGGTGGTGATTCTATCATGGTGATGGCTGAATTTGCAAAAGATCAAAAGCGAAATGTTTTCTTTTATGGAGTTGATCTGAAACCAGAGTGTGTTGCTTATGCGACGAAAAACCTGTCGGCGCTCATTAATAAAATCTTGATCTGCGATGATTACCGCAATCTTTCAGGTGAATTTCTTGATAAAATAGATGTAATTCATTGCAGTTTGTTTCTTCATCATTTGAACGATGAAGAAATTGCAGCATTGTTTAAGTTTGCATTTCAAAATAAGTGTACCCTTCTGATAAACGATCTTCACCGGAACCCATTTGCATATTACAGCATAAAACTTCTGACCGGATTCTTTTCACGATCAAGATTGGTCAAAAATGATGCTCCGTTGTCTGTGTTGAGAGGTTTCAAAAAAGATGAACTGAAAAAATTTGTCAACGATTCCGGATACACTGACTTTTCTGTAAAATGGATCTGGGCTTTCAGGTATTTAATTTATGCCGGCAAATGAAATATGATGTTGCAATAATTGGCGGTGGATTGGCAGGACTTGCACTTGCCAATGATCTTGCAATGCGAGGACGGAAAGTAGTTGTTTTTGAAAAGGTAATTATCCCAGACACAAAGTATGTGGTGAATACATTTCAATGGAATCGCATTCGTATCTGTTGAAACTTTGTCCGGTATTAAACTCGATGAAATTGCCAGTGATAAAAAAATTTCTGCTTACAACTACCGGAGGTTCCGAATTTAAAACCGAACTTGATCTTGGCGGGTTTGGAATAAGCAGATATGTGCTTGAGAATTTGTTGTACACAAAAGCATTGGAAGCCGGAGTGAATGTAGTTGTCAATTCTAAGGTGTCTGCAGTTGTCAGGTCGGGAGTTGAGCAAGGAATGATTAAAACAGCAACCGGAGATTTCAATGCAAAACTTATCTGCAATTCTACCGGCAGGAAATCAAATTTTGAAGTGAAGTCTGTTGACCGTCAGCAAGCCGGGATCAATTATGTTGGGGTAAAGTATCATGTAAAAACAGAAAGAGATTCAGCCCAGATTGGGATTCATAATTTTCCCGGCGGTTATTGCGGGATTTCAGAAATTGAAGATGGAAAATCCTGTTTATGTTACATAGTAAATTCCAAAAAATTACTTCAGGCAGGAAATTCAATTTCTGAAATGGAGAAAAAGTTTTTGTTCCGGAATAAAAACCTTGAAAAAATATTTCAGTCGGCAGAATTTGTTTTTGAAATTCCGGTAACGATCAGTGGAATTAATTTTAAAATAAAGAAATCGGCAGATGATGGAATTTTTTATCTGGGAGACTCAGCAGGAAGTATTTCACCGGTCACCGGCAATGGCATGAGTATGGCTCTTCGTTCAGCAAATTTTCTTGCAGGAGAATTTGATAATTATTTTCAAAATACGATCACTGTGACGGAGTTGACTGATCGTTATAGAAATTTCTGGCGCAATCAATTTGAAAGCCGGATAAAATTCAGCAGATATCTTCAGAAATTTTCTGAATATCCTTTTAACAAAGGTGTAATTGCGCTCTTCAAAACTGTTCCGTCACTTGCAGCTAAGGTGATCAGGCTGACGCATGGAAACCATTTTAGTTAGCTTCGATTTCTTCTTCTTTTACTTTTAGGATCAGGACAGAGTAGTCATTTGGAATGATCTTCATTCCGTGTTTGTGCGCATACACTTTGGTAAATTCAGCACCGAAGTAAAGTATGATGGCAGAATAATAAACCCAGATCAGAATCAGAATTATTGATCCGGCTGCACCATAAATATCATCCTGGGCAGAGTTTCCAAGATAGGCACCGATTGCAAATTTTCCTATCATAAATAAAAAGGCTGTGAATCCTGCACCTATTACACTGTCTTTCCACGCAATTTTTCCATCCGGAAGTGTTTTGAAAATTACAGTAAAGAGTAAGGTGATAATCAGAAAAACCAAAAGTAAATTCATTGTGTAAAAAAGGTAGATCATGTCGACGGGAAATATTTTTTCCAGTCTGTTATTGAGCACATCCATCAGAGAGTTTACGATTAGTCCAACCATCAGTAAGAACCCTACTGATCCGATCATTGAAAAAGACATCAGTCTGTTCTTAAGAAATTTGACAAGGCCTCTTTTTGGTTTAGCTTGATTCCCCATATATAATTTATTGAATCCTGAATTTCCACAAATACTCCGGAAGCACCGATAAGAAGAATAACTGCGCTGAGTATTGTTGCAAAAGTACTTGCATGCGAAAGCTTGACATTTTTAATTGTCTCCTGGATCTGTAATGCAGCAGCATTGCCAACCAGGCCATTGATCTGTCCAAAAATTTCACCTCTTACGGCTTCTGCTCCGAAGAAGAACCCGCTCAGGCTTATTATGATGATAAGAAGAGGTGGAAGTGAAAATACAGTGTAGTAGGAGAGAGCTGCGGCAAGTTTTATTCCATTGTCGTCAATAAATTCATTGAAAGTTTCTTTGAGAACATGACCGGTCCCTTTCAGGGCCTTTATAAGTTTCATTGGTTTCATAAGAATGATGCAATAAATATAATGCTTCCTGTTTGTTTAAAAAATTAGAAATGAAGAAAAAAATCTTCCTTAGAATCGTGCAAGTGTTTTTGTAATGAATTTTCCCATTGCATGATTGAAGTCGTCAGGGTTTTCCAGATTGGATAAATGACCTGCATTTTCAATGATCACAACGGATGAGTTCTTTATGGATGTATTCAGAAATTCAGCTTTTGCAGGCGGAGTGATCGAATCTTCCTTGCCACAAATGATAAGAGTGAAATTGGAAATTTCTTTTAAGAAAACGCATGCGTCGTTACGTGTTGCCAAGGCACTTAATGTTGATGTGATAGATTCCGGTGGAGTAGAAGTGATAACGGTTCTGATCTTTTCTACAAGTTCTGTATTGGTGTCCAGGGTCTTTTTGCAGAAAAGATTTTTGACCGATGCATCAGCATATTCTTCTGTTCCATCGGTGTTTATTTTTTCAATACTCTGATATCGTTTTTCTTTTGATTCCGGAGTGTCAGCATTGCACTGAGTATCGGCAAGGATCAATCCTTCAAATCGTTCCGGATAACGGTGAACGGCATTCATTAAAATATATCCGCCCATTGACAATCCGCAAACAATTGCTTTCGGGATTTCCAGAGCATCCATCAATCCAATAAGATCATCAGCATATTGAACAATACTCGCATCATCATCGCCCAACTCAGATTTACCGAATCCTCTTACATCATAAGTGATCACCCTGTGCCGTTCTCTTAAAAATTCTACCTGTGGTTGCCAAGTATCCTTATTAAACGGAAACCCATGAATGAATAAAATCGGTATAGCACTATCACCCGAATCATTATAACATACCCTGACGTTATTGACTTTAATGTAAATGTCGGTTCCTCTGATTAGTTCCATTTTTTTGTTGTAATTAGTAATTAGCACCACTTACTTTTCTGCGAATATAACCATGAAATATAATGATTAACTCCAATCTTTTTATCAAATTAATTTTTTCATTCCACTTCATTCCACTTCATTCCACTTCATTCCACTTCATTCCACTTCATTCCACTTCATTCCACTTCATTCCACTTCATTCCACTTCATTCCACTTCATTCCACTTCATTTCATTTTTCATTCTTCTTCCTTTCCTCCAATTCCTTCTTCCTTTCCTCCGCTTCCTTCTTCTTCCGTTCAGCTTCTCTTGCTTTCTTGTTAAAATAGCCTCTCAACAAAAAGTTATGTTTGGCAGCTTCCATATTTTGATTCAGGCCCTGACTACTTTTCTTCAGGTTAAGCATTGTTTGATTGAAATTTTCGGCAATCGTTGAATCCTGAATTAATCTGCCTAAGGTACCTTGTCCACTGTTTATTTTCATCATAATCTCTGCTAAAGATTCTGAAATTATTTCAGCATTTCCGGCAGTTACTTCCAGACTAGCCATGATTGCATCGGTTTCAACCGGCTCGATAGAACCAAGTTCCTGACCCTCAATAGCAGGACCTGCACTTGCACTTCCCTGTGTAATGATAAGCAATCTATCGCCAATTAATCCTTCTGAACCGATTGCAACTTCACAATCTTCTTTCAGGAATTGTTTGACTTCCTGACGGATGATCATATCCACTTTTACTGTAGAGTCATTTATGATCTTGATATTATCGACTGTTCCAACATTTATTCCTGAAAACCGAACGTTATTTCCGACTTGCAATCCGCTTACATTGTAGAATGTGGAAGTCAGGTTAAAGACCGGATTGAATAGATTTTTTTGTCTGCCGATAATAAAAACAGCAATGATGAACAACAATAATCCACCCATGATAAATAGACCGAGACGGATTTTAAATTTTTGAGAATGTGCTTCCATAATTTATTTCGATTTTCTTTTTTTAAGTTAGTTGAAGAAGGATTTGATTAATTTATCGTCGGATGAAGTGAATTCTTCCGGACTTCCTTCTTTGTAAATTGTTCCGTCGTTTAGCATTACGATACGGTCAGCTGTGTTCAATGCACATTTAATGTCGTGAGTAATGATAATGGACGATGTTTTGTATTTTTCTTTTACTTCGTTGATAAGAACACTGATCTCATCTGAGGTAACCGGGTCGAGTCCGGTAGTTGGCTCATCGTAGAGCATGATCTGCGGATCTACAATGATCGTTCGGGCCAGACTGATTCGTTTCCGCATTCCACCTGATAATTGCGAAGGCATTTTGTTTAATGCGTCAGCAAGTCCGACATTCTCTAATACTTCCAGAACTTTTGCATCGATCTGCTTTTCATCGAGATCTTTTTTAATTCTTCGTAATGGAAATTCAAGATTTTGTTTTACAGTCATTGAATCGTATAAGGCTCCGCTTTGAAAGAGAAATCCGATCTTCTTTCTGATTTCAGCCAGACTTTTTTTATCTATTTCAAGCACGTTTTTCCCAAACACATTTATTTCACCGCTGTCTGAGGAAAGTAATCCAACGATAAGTTTTATGAGCACAGATTTTCCTGTCCCTGATTTACCCAGCACAACAAGATTCTCACCTGTTTTCAATTTCAGTGAAACATCTTTCAATACTTCTTGTGGGCCAAAAGACTTTTTCAGATTTTTGATTTCAATAGCTGTGTCATTCGAACTCACCGGAGATTCTTCTTGATTCATATTTTTTTCTTCTGTTTTCATGACATCATTATATCAGTAATTTGTACTGCAATGACATCTACAACAATTACAAGCAATGACGATAATACGACAGCTGAATTTGCGGCAAGTCCAACACTTTCAGTTCCGCGACCGGCATTGTATCCTTTATAACATCCGACAATTCCGATCACTGCACCAAAGAAGAATGATTTTACAACAGCTGGGAGGAAATCAATAAACTCAACATTTGCAAAAGCCTGATTGAAGAAAAGTAATATCGTTACATCACCTTTAATATTTGCACCCAGCCAACTCCCGAATATTCCGAGTATATCGGCATAAAGAATAAGGATTGGGATCATAAGTGTTGCAGCAAGTACTCTTGTTACAACCAGGAAGCGCATAGGATTCGTTGATGATACTTCCATCGCTTCGATCTGTTCAGTTACTTTCATGGAACCAAGTTCAGCACCCATACCTGAACCAATTTTTCCGGCGCAGATAAGAGCTGTGATCACCGGCCCCATTTCTCTGATGAGGGAAATAGCAACCATTCCGGGAAGCATTGACACTGCACCAAAATCTACAAGTACAGGCCTTGATTGAATGGTTAATACAAGTCCCATGATCAGACCTGTAATAGAAACAAGCGCCAATGATTTATTTCCAATCTGAAAGCATTGACTCATGAATTCTTTGAACTCAAATTGACGCGAGAATGTCGCTTTTACAATTTGTGACATAAACAGAAAAGCATCAGCAACATCGGAAAGAAATCCGCCAGCTTTTTCAATTTGAACTTTTTTAATTTTAGCTGTGATCATATGGTGGGGAATATTGTATACAATTATCTCTTGAAATGAATGTTTACTGAGTACTCAAATGGACATATTGTCCAAATCAATGGGCTTTAGACTTGGCAGTAGACTCTGTTGTTTTAACTTGGCAATATCTAAGCCATGAAAAAATAAAGAGAGAAAATAAAATTGTGTGACGAATCCTGAAAAATATACATGCTAAATGCTAAAGAAAAAACAGGCAGTAGTGAATGGAAAAAATTTAACACAGAGAAAGAGGAGAAAAAAAGGGAGAAATAAAGATCTTTATTTTCTCCCTTTTTTTCTCCTCTTTCTCTGTGTTAAAAAATTATTTATTGAAAAGTAAGTTAGTAGCAAATTAAGCCATCTCTGTCAGATCAACAGGAACTACCTGCGTCACACCCTGCTCAACCATAGTAATTCCATACATAATGTCTGTAGCAGCCATTGTACGTTTATTATGGGTGATGATGATGAACTGAGACTCTTGTGAGAACTTGCGGATGATGTTATTGAACTTGTCAATATTCATATCATCCAAAGGAGCATCAACCTCATCGAAGATACAGAACGGTGCCGGTTTCAATAGATAGATTCCAAAGAGAAGGGCAGTAGCAGTAAGAGTTTTTTCTCCTCCTGAAAGCTGACTGATCGACAACGGACGTTTTCCTTTTGGTTTTGCAATGATCTGTACATCACTTTCTGTCGGATTCGATGGATCCATCAATACCAGATCGCAATCATCGTCCTGAGTAAATAATGAACGGAATACTTTAATAAAGTTTTCACGGATCATTGTAAAGGCATTCATAAAATTCTCTTTCGCTGTGATCTCAATTTCTTCAATTGTTTTCAACAACGATTCTTTTGCACGGGCAAGATCATCTTTTTGAGTAATGATGAAAGTATGACGCTCGCTGATCTCCGTGTAGGCTTCTATTGCCATCGGATTGATCGGTCCGTAATTGTCAAGCTGGCCTTTTTGCTTATTTACTTTTTCACGTAATTCATCTTCATTGTATTCCGGATTCGGATCTTTTTCAATGATCTCATTGATGTCGATGTTGAATTCAACACTCAAACGTTCCTTCAATGAATTCAAAGAGATCTTCAATTCCATCGTCTTGTCTTTTATCGCAGTGCCAAGTTGATCACATTGCTCTCTCTGATGACGGATATTTCTGATCTTCGTTTCAAGTTCGTCGATTGCTCCTCTTGATTTGAAATATTCAGCTTCAATTGCAGCTACAGACTGATCAAGAACTTCTTTCTCTTCATACAATCCGATCAATTGAGCATCGAAATCAGTTGAAGTGTCAAGTAATTCTTTTATTCTCAGCTGTACATTCTCAACTTCTTCAGTATTGGTAACAATGTTTTTATT
Source organism: Bacteroidota bacterium (assembly GCA_016711505.1). NCBI lineage: Bacteria > Pseudomonadati > Bacteroidota > Bacteroidota bacterium. Next base: position 431,941 of record JADJSV010000002.1, read on the forward strand.
CAATGTTTCCTGAAGTCCGGTCTTGTAAGCGTGATCACGGATAATATTTGCGATCTTATTCTGCTGCTGGATCACAACGATGTGATGCTGATTGTAACCGGTACTCTGACCATTCATAGTTTCAGTCAGCGTATTGAATTCTGCCTGAAGGTTGGTGAGTTGTCCGGAAATATCATCGTGTTGTAAACGCAATTGCAACAAATGCTCCTGGAAGCTTAAGTTGTTTTGCTGAAGTGTATCATCAATTGCATGCAATTGCATGTACAAGCCTTCAACTATTTTTTTATTGTTCTCAACTGATGTAAATAAATGTTCAGCTTTATTCTTCAATGAAGAGAATTCATGCGTAGCTTTATTTACTTCCTGATTGAGACGGTTTTTTTCTGAAGTAAGTCTCTCTTTAGTTTGCTTTGAATGCTGAAGTTTAGATTGAACTTCGTCTCGCGAAGTTTTTGTTTTCTCCAGTTCTCCGGAAAGAGTTGTTATTTCCTTAGAAAGATTTTCCAGGTGCTTAGCACGACCGATTCTTTTTCCGTCGAATAATCCGACAGATCCACCTGATAATGCATGACGTGTTCTGCAGAATTTACCATTTTTGGAAATGAACGACATTCCTGAATTATCCTGCTGAAGGAACGGAGTGTTTTCCTGATTTTCTGTAACTACATATACATTACGTAATAAGTAATTACACAGATCCTGATATTTGTCTTCAACATCTATGATACTTAATGCAGGTATACAATCCTGAATAGAGTCAGGATTATTAACAGGAGTGCCTTCGAAATTTTTCAGGATAAAGAAATTCGCACGGCCTTTTGATGCTTCGCTTAGAAGATTAACTGCTTTACTTGCTTCTTCGATATTTTCGATAACGAAGTAGTTCATATAAGGATCGAGATAATTTTCGATCGCTGATTTATATTCAGCCTGACAATTCAGGATCTCAGAGAAAAGAGGAGCGCGGTTTGTGAAGGAAGAATTCTTACGCAGATAACGTAGTGATTCAGGATAGCCTTCTAAGTTCTCAAGTAAACTTTTTGTAAGGTTGAATTCGTTTTGTTTGGCATCAAGTTTACGGCCTTCGGAAATTACTTCTTCAGTATATTTCTTCAGTTCTTCATCGAGGCGGATAATATCATGAGCAAGATTTTCTTCACCTTCAAGTAAACTGTTCAATGCTTTTTCCTTTTCTTCTTTCAAAGAACGGGAAGACTCAGCTTTACTATGAAGCTCATCGTGTTCAGTTTGCTTATCGGTAGTGTCAGAAGAAAGTCTGTCTATCTCTTTTTGCAATGAATCTTTTTTCGTCTGTGTAATCGCCAGACTTTTTTCAGACTCATGCATAGAAACCTGAATACCCTGAGCTTCAGAAGTCATGCGATGGATATCGCTTTTCATCTGATCATGACTACTGCGGGTAATATCAAGCGCAGCTTTTAATTCAGTGAGCTGATTTTGCAATTGCTCAAGTGCAGCTTCTTCATTAAAGCGATCTTCTTCGATTTGCTTTAACTGATCTTGTGTTGCTATTAAATTTGCCTTGTCATTTGAAAGCTGGTTAGAAAGTGATGCTTCCTTATCTTTCAGATGAGTAAGTTTTTCATTGCTTACTTTTTTATCGTTTTCATATTGTCTGATGAAAGAGATCTTATCATTCAATACTTTTTGTGATTCCGATAATTCTTTTTCACGGTCAAGAGCAACAAGTTTTACGTGCTGAAGTTCGGCTTCGTTCGTGTCAAGTTGTGTATCGTAAGCGATCTTATCTTCCTGTTGCTTAGTTTCCTGCGCCTGAAGATCATCAAAGGTTTGCTTGCTTCCTGAGATTGTAAATAAAGCCAACTCAGTTGAAAGTTCTTTGTAAAGTTCTTTCAGTTTATAATAGCGTTCAGTTTTCTTCGCCTGAGATTCGAGTTGTTTCATGTTTCTCTCGATCTCGAATAAAAGATCGTCAACACGTTTCAGATCGTTATCAGTATCTTCCAGTTTCTGAAGCGTTTGTTTTTTCCGGATCTTATATTTGGAGATCCCGGCTGCTTCTTCAAGAAGATTCTTTATTGCGTTATGTTTATCATTGAGGATCTCATCGACCATTTTCAATTCAATGATGGCATAGCTATCCGAACCGACCCCAGTATCTAAGAAAAGATCTGTAATGTCTTTCAGTCGACATGTTACATTATTAAGCAGGTATTCACTTTCGCCTGTTCTATATAAGCGTCGGGTGATTGTTACCGTACTATATTCTGTAGGAAGAATATTCTTTGTGTTTTCAAACGACAAAGAAACTTCAGCAAGACTTGCAGGTTTACGATTTTTATTTCCGTTGAAAATGATGTTTTCCATTTTTTCCGAGCGGAGCATACGGGTTTTTTGTTCACCCAATACCCAACGGATAGAATCGACAACATTCGATTTTCCACTACCATTTGGACCGACAATAGACGTAACACCTTTATCAAAGTGTATCGTGACTTTGTCTCCGAAGCTTTTAAAGCCTTTAATTTCTAAACTGGTTAAGCGCATAAAAAATATTTTATTCTTTCAATGACGCGCAAAAATAACTTATTTACTCAGCAACGCCAGTATTGTTAATAACTCAGGTTTTCTGTGGAGAACCTGCATCTTAATGTTTCCTGAGAAACTACACCTTCATGTTTAAGAAATATGGTGACAAGCATGTGACACACAATTTATGAAAAGTCTTGATATTTCGAGCAAATTAGAAAAGGGGACTTCATAAATTTGGTTGTTATGATTAAATGAATAAATTGCGACCAAATTGCGAAAAGTCAAGACATTTTAACATTTGAATTTTTGGAGGACCGCTGAAAGGTCTAAGAAATTCCTGCTGATCAGAGTGTTAGACGTTCACAAATTAGTTTTGGTTTTAAGTATTCAATTTATACTTTTACCACCCACATTAACGAAAAATTAACAAAATTCAAACATAGACTATGGGACGAAAGTTATACCTATCACTAGTCGTACTTATTTTACTCGGAATTAATTCATCGGCACAGACCGGTGAGATTCGTGGTAAGATTACGGAATCCGGTACCTCTGAGGGAGCGCCATTTGCGACTGTAACTGCTAAAATGAATAATTCTATTGTTCAAGGTGCTGTAACGGATATCGATGGAAATTATGTAATCAAACCGTTGAATCCGGGTAGGTATGATATTGAGGTTACTTCAGTTGGGTATCAGCCTGCAAAACAAACTGGAATTCTGGTTTCAGTTGATAAAATCACTTTCATTAATCTTAGTATTGGAAAAGGTATTGAGATCAAAGAATTTGTTATAACTGAATATGTAATTCCTTTGATTGATCCGGGTAATCCTGCTACAACAACTACTATTGATAAGGAACAAATAAAGCAAGCTCCGACTCGTGATGTAAATTCATTAGCATCTGCAGGTGCAGGTGTATTCCAGAAAGAAGAAGGCGGCGCATTGAATATCCGGGGTTCCCGTTCTGATGGTACTGCTTATTATGTTGATGGTATTAAAGTTCGTGGTGGAGTAGGTTTGCCACAAAAAGGTACTGAACAGATCACAGTAATCACCGGTGGTGTTCCAGCTCAATATGGAGATGCAACCGGTGGTATCATTTCTGTTACAACACGTGGCCCATCTAAAGAATGGAGTGGTGGAGTTGAATTGGCAACTTCTGAATTTTTAGATGATTTCGGTTATAACCTTGCTTCATTCGATATCTCAGGTCCACTTTACTCTTCAAAAGATACAACAAAAAAATCTGATCAGGCAATTGCCGGCTTCTTTATTGCCGGTGAATATCAATATGACAAAGATCCAACTCCTCCGGGAATTGATGTATATAAAGTCAATGATGAGCTGTTAGCTGATGTTCGTCTTAAACCTTTGGTACGTTCTCCACAAGGAACAAATTACATTCACCGTTCGAATTATTTTACAATGTCGGACTTGACTAAGCAAAGTTACCGTGAGAATGTGGCTGCAGATGCATTTCGTCTGAATGCAAAATTAGATGTTCGTCCTGCGAAAAATGTAACACTTACTTTTGGAGGTTCAATAGAGCGTTCTGATAAAAGTGATTATACTGACATTTATTCATTAATGAATTATGATGAGAATGGACAGACGATCAATACAAACTGGAGAGTATTTGGAAAAATTACTCAACGTTTCAACTCTGATTCGAAAGAGAATTCAACTTCAGTTTTGAAAAATGCTTTTTATTCTGTTCAGGTTGATTATTCAAATGATTACACAGTTATTCAGAGTAAAACTCACAAAGACAGGATTTTTGACTACGGTTATGTTGGGAAGTTTGAAACATCTTCAGTTCCTTTTTATGGGACTTTCACAAGAGATTCAACTGTTGCAGGTGGAGATAGTCTGGTATTATTTCAGACAGCCAACCTTGATACCAACGTTGTGTTTACTCCGGGGACGCAAAATCCATACACATCAAACTACACATCTCAGTACTATGAGTTAACTGATCCATTTGGAACAGCAGGATATCAATCTACACTTGGAGACATTCTTCTTAATGGAGGACTTTTGAATGGTGATAATAGAAGTGGATTGGATGTATACGGAATCTGGTCTACACCGGGTCGTGTTCGTACAAGTTATTCACTTGAAAATAACAGTCAGATCCGTGTAAGTACAAATGGTTCAGTGGATATTAAAAATCACAATATTGTACTAGGTCTTGAATACGAACAAAGAACAGATAAAGGATACTCAATTACTCCTAACTCACTTTGGGGATTGATGCGTTTGCTGGCAAATCAAAGATTAATTGGTGGTGATCCAAATACTGCATATTATTCAACGCTTACTTCAGGTAATAGTGCAGTTACATTTGTCAATTATTCACAAGCACTTTACAGTCCTTTAACTGACGATGATGGAAACATCGTTAAAGGATTTTATGAAAACATGCGTGATGCCCTTGAGTTTCATACACAGATACTGTTCAGACAGATGCTATAGAACCATCACGATTTAACATTAATATGTTCACTGCCGATGAATTATTAAACAATGGAAGTGGTCTTATTAACTATTATGGTTATGATTTTAAGGGAAATGAAGAGAATTCCAATGCATGGAATCTGAATAATTTTTATTCTGATAAAGAAGATGGTGTGAATATCCGGAGAATCGATGCATTCAGACCAACATATATTGCAGGTTACATTCAGGACAGGTTTACGTTTGATGATGTTATCTTCAACATTGGTGTACGTGTCGATCGTTTTGATGCAAATCAATATGCATTGAAAGATGCTTACTCATTATATGAGATCAGAAGTGCATCAGATGATAAAGTAGCAGCCCTTACTAATGTTCCGGGAAATATTGGAAGTGATTATGCTGTATATGTGAACAATTCAGAAAACCCGACAAAAGTATTAGGTTACAGAGATGGAAGCCAATGGTACAATGCTGAAGGTGTTGGTATCACAGATCTTGAGCCGTTGTTAGAAACATCAACAGGTGGAATTCAGCCATTCGTATCAAACTACAGTGATTTCAAAGGCAATAGAGTAAATACAAATGCCTTTAAAGACTATGAGCCGCAAGTGAATGTAATGCCACGTATTGCCTTCTCATTCCCAATTTCGGATGAAGCATATTTTGCCGCTCACTATGATATCTTAACTCAACGTCCTCAAAATGGAGATCTGATCCGTTTTAACCCAATCTACTATCTGAACTGGTCACAAGGGCTTGGTGGTACATTCAGTAATCCTGATCTTAAACCGGAAACAACAACTGATTATGAAATTTCATTCCAGCAAAAAATTTCCAAGAGTTCAGCATTTACACTTTCTGCATTCTATAAAGAAATCAGAGACATGGTTCAGATCATTAATCTTGACTATGCATATCCTGTAAAATATAGTACGTATGGTAACATCGACTTTGGAACAGTAAAGGGGTTGTCATTTGCATATGATCTTCGTCGTACAAGTAATGTACGTATGAATATAAGCTACACGCTACAGTTTGCGGATGGTACTGGGTCAGATGCAAATACAAGTTCAGGAATTCTTTCACAGGCGGGACAAACAAATCTTCGTGAGATCAAACCATTGAGTTTTGACCAACGTCACACATTTGTTACCTCATTCGATTTCCGATATGGCTCAGGTAAGAATTATACAGGTCCGGTTTGGTTCAATAAACAAGTGTTTTCAGATGCAGGTTTAAATCTTGTATTCCGTGCGGGTTCAGGAACACCTTATACTCGTAAATCAAATATCACTCCGACAGCGGATTTCACAACAACGGCAAACAGCCGTTCTGTGATTGCCGGTCAGATCAATGGTTCACGTTATCCTTGGCAGTTCAAGATCGATGCTAAAATTGACAAGAACTTTACAATCAGAACAGGTAAGAAAGCAAATGGTGAGTCACGTAAAGAAGTTTATGCAAACGTTTACTTACAAGTATTGAATGTATTGAATACACTTAACGTTTCCACTGTTTATGCAGCAACAGGAAGTCCAAGTGATGATGGTTATATTACTTCTCCTACTGCTCAGAATTCAATTGAAAGTAAAGCAAGTCCACAAGCCTACATCGATCTTTATCGCTTAGCGGTAAATAACCCTGGCAATTACAGTCAGCCAAGACGTATTCACCTAGGTGTACAGTTTAATTTTTAATCAGACAAATCACTCTTAACAAATGAAAAGATATATATATACAGCGATTTTATTTCTGAGTATTTCGGGAGTTGTAATTGCAAAAGAAAATGTCAATTCGACTCACCGCGGTTCCGGACCGGCAGGAGGTAATCAGACCTTTGCAGGTTGTGAGCCGTCGAAGTCGAGGGCTGATCTTAACATAAATAACGTCCGTACTCCAATCTGGATCAACGGTGATATGTGGTGGGATCTTGACGGTAATGCTCTTTATGAAATTCCTGTTGGTTCAGGAAAACATTCATTGTTTGCAGGAGCGATCTGGATCGGTGGACTTGAAGCAGGATCAAACAACCTGAAAGTTGCAGCACAAACATACCGTCAGTCAGGAAGTGATTTCTGGCCGGGTCCAATTGATGTGGCATCTGTTTCAATTACTCCTGAGAAATGCCTAGCCTATGATCAGCACTGGAATATTTCGCTTTCTGAAGTAAAGAATTTCCATTTAGAGTATCAGATCAAAGGCGACCTTTCTTATCCTGTACCTGAAAATGTAAAGAACTGGCCGGGAAATGGAATCGGTGAGAATTTTGTTCTTGCACCGTTCTTCGATGCTGATGGTGATGGTGTTTACATTTATGAAAATGGTGATTACCCGAAATATAACATCGATGGTAATTTAGATAATTGCGATAAGAGTTTACTAAAAGGTGATCAAACGATCTGGTGGGTATTTAATGATGTTGGTAACATTCACAATGAAACCAATAGCCAGTTTCCTGTAGGAGTTGAAATTCAAGCTCAGGCTTTTGCTTTCAATACAGGCGATGAGATCAATAACATGACTTTCTATCGTTACAAGATCATTAATCGTGCAACGACAGATCTGAACGAAACGTACTTCGGTGCGTGGGTAGATCCTGATCTGGGTAACTACCTTGATGATTATGTTGGTTGTGATGTAGAAAGAGGACTTGGATACTGTTACAATGGTCGTGCAATAGATGAAGGTGCATTGGGTTATGGTTCAAATCCACCGGCAGTAGGTGTGGATTTCTTTGAAGGACCATTGGCTGATACCTCTGATCTAAAGGATAATGACCGGGATGGCGAAGTCGATGAAATTGGAGAACAAATCATCATGTCTAAATTCGTTTACTACAATAATGATGGAACAGATAATGGTAACCCTGATAATGCTCAGCATTATTATAACTATTTGAGAGGTATCTGGAAAGACGGATCTCCAATGGTATACGGGGGTGATGGATTTTTATCAGGCGGTGTTGAATGTGATTTCATGTTCCCGGGAACTTCTGATCCTGATTGGGTGGGAACGGATTCAGTTGCTCAATTCATCTGGACTGAAACAACTCCGGACGGACCGAACTCTACTCCAAATACACCTGCAGACAGACGTTTTCTTCAGTCAGCCGGACCATTTACATTAAAACCGGGTAATGTCAATTATATTACAACAGGAGCGGTTTGGGCTCGTACTTCATCAGGTGGACCTGAAGCTTCAGTTCGTTTATTGAAACTCGCTGATGCGAAAGCTCAGAATTTGTTTGAATCTTGTTTCAGAGTTATTGATGGACCAAGTGCTCCGAGTATTAAAATACGTGAACTTGATAAAGAATTGGTTCTTTCTATCATCAATGAAGAAGGATCAAACAATCGTAAAGAAGATTACAAAGAGAAAGACATCAATATTCCTATAGAACCAAATGCAATCTTCCGCTTTGAAGGTTACAAAGTGTTTCAGGTAATAGATCCATCTGTTTCTGTAAACGATTTAAAAAATGCTGATAAATCACGTTTGATATTTCAGTGTGATGTAAAGAATGGCATTGCTCAGATTGTAAATAAAGTATTTGATGGTAACCTGAGTGCTTTCGTTCCGTCTGAAGAAGTTTATGGGGAAGACAATGGATTACGCCATACATTTAAAGTTACAACAGATGCATTTGCAACCGGTGATCCAAGATTAGTGAATCACAAAACATATTATTTCTTCGCTATTGCCTATGCTTATGATGCAGTAGCTGATGTTCAGAATCCATTTGAAGATAGTCTTGTCGGAATTTATGGCCAGCCATATGTTCAAAGTCGTCAGAATGCAAAAGGAGAAAAGATAGAGATCTTTACCGGTATTCCTCACATTTCAACTCCGGAAGAAAGTGGTTTAGTATTAGGAGCAGAGTATGTCGATGGTCCTGAGATAACGTGTTATACAGGATTTGGAAACGGATATATTACAGGTTCTGTTCGTGGAACACTTGATATTAAACAAAGTCAGATCGATGCTATCATTTTCAATCAATCAACTCCTCAAAATAAAATTCAAACTCCTACATACGTTGGAGGACATGGCCCGGTAGATATCCGCGTTTATGATCCCTTCAAGATCGATGGTGGTGATTTCGAATTATGGTTGTCAGATACGATCACAAGAATTCCATTTACAGGTGATATCGATGGAAGTTCATATACAATTAGAAATGTTGCAAGTATCAACGGACTGCAAATTGGTCACTTCCTGAATTCAAGTAATGATTTCTTCCCTCAGGGAACACAGATCACAGGATTCTCCGGTATCGGACCATATGACATATTTTTGTCAAGTCCGGTCAATGCAGATACATCTTATCATGCCAATGCCGAAATTGTTGCCGGTGCAAGATGGTTCCTGAAAAATGTACAGTCAGGAAAAATTGATACTGCATTGAAATCTCTTGAATTCCCATATGATCAATTATTCCCTGAATACGGATTCTCAATTAGTATGAATCAGGTGAAAAACACCGGTGAAGTAGTCACTGATGGAAATGGATACATTGAAGTAACAAAAGTGTATGAAAATCCTAACAATCGCTGGTTATCCGGTATTGGTGATGAGAATACCTTTGAACCATTAAACTGGATCATATCCGGTAAAGATCCCGCAGCCGATTATATCGACGTTGATCCTAGCGATTTTTACTCAAAAGCTCTTGGTGGAGCATGGGCACCTTTCCGTCTTACGAATGCATCAACTTCTACAACTAACTCAGTTGGTAAAGTTACTCCGGCACCATCGGCTGCAATCTATCAAGGTAAGTCAGCTCCATTCTATGATAAAATGGAATATTTGTCAAACGTTGATTTAGTTTTGACAAATGATAAATCAAAATGGACGCGCTGTGTTGTATTTGAAATGGCTCTTGATTCTGCCGGTGCAGAAGGAAGTCAATTACACGGTTTAATTCGTAAGCATCCTTCATTGGATAAAGATTATTCTTCAGCTAATGCCACGGATTCCGGTTATAGCTGGTTTCCGGGTTATGCAATGGATTTTGAAACAGGAGAGCGTTTGAATATTGCTTTTGGTGAAGACAGTCGTTACCCTCAGGAGAATGGAAATGATATGATCTGGAATCCGACATCAAATATAGGTTCATTTGATAATGCAGGAAACTTCAATCTGCAGGCAGGTGGTAAACATTATATTTATATTTTCGGAAATAAAAGTTCTTATTCAGATACAATTGCGGCATCGCCACAAAATCTTATAACTACTCCGATCTATCCGGGAGATACTTCTTATTGGGGACCTGCTTATGATATGGGTGCACATATTCATAGCAATTTGTGGCCGATCAATGCATCAAACCTGACAGCTAATAATAGAAAACTAGTCAAAAAGATCTGGAAAGATTGTATGTGGGTTGGTGCTCCGTTATTAACACCCGGTCAGGCATTGCTTGATAATGATGTGAAAATACGGTTTAGAGTTACAAAACCTTATCGCTCATATGTGTCAGGTGCAGATCCTGCATTAAACAATAATCTTCCATTCTATAAATTCACAACAGCTAATCTGAAACCTCAGGTTCAGCAGACTGAAGTAGCGAAGAATGCATTGAATCTGATCAATGTTGTACCGAATCCTTATTATGCATACTCTTCTTATGAGATCAATCAGATCGATAACAGAGTGAAGATCGTAAACCTGCCTTCTAAGTGTGTAATATCAATCTACACTCCTGGTGGAGCATTGGTTCGTAAGTTCAACCGAAACGTTGGTCAAAACAACAGTGCTGGTAGTTCATATGGAATCGATCTGAATCTGGATTCATCACTTGATTGGGATCTTAAGAATTCTAAAGGAGTTCCAATCGCCAGTGGTATTTACATCGTTCATATCGCAGCAGAAGGAATTGGCGAAAGAACTATAAAATGGTTCGGAGTTATTCGTCCGATTGATCTTGATACATTCTAATTATTACTTAACAAAGCCACAGAAAAACCAGTCATATATGAAATCTGTAAATAAATTAAAGTTGGTCAGTCTCGCTCTTGCAATTGTTGCAATGGCAGGGAGCACTGTAAAGGCCGGAAATCCGGACCGTATCGGTCAGGCCGGAGCAACTGAGCTATTGATCAACCCATGGGCAAGATCTTCCGGTTGGGGTGGAGCAAACAGTGGGGCGGCAGAAGGACTTGAAGCTCAATTCCTGAATGTTGCCGGTATTGCACATACTAAAAAACGGAAGTTCTCTTCAGTCATACAAACTATCTGCAAGGATCAGGCATAACATTAAATTCTTTTGGTATCGCTCAGAAAATGGGCGAAAGCGCTGTCCTTGGACTCAGCATTATGTCAATGGCATTTGGTGAAGTTGATATCACAACAGTCGATCTTCCTGAACCTAGTCTTGGAACTTACTCTCCGCAATATATCAATATTGGTATCTCGTATGCAAAAACGTTTTCGAACTCTATCTATGGCGGACTAACACTTCGTATCATCGATGAGAGTATCTCTAACGTGAGTGCCGGAGGTATTGCAATTGATGCCGGTATTCAGTATGTAACAGGAAACAACGAAGAGAAGAATAACATTCGTTTTGGAATCGCATTGAAAAATGTTGGAACACCACTTCAGTTTGGTGGTGACGGACTTTCTACCCGTGTAGATGCACCGAATACCAACAATGTTTATCAGTTAACTGTTGAACAACGCACAGAGGGTTTTGAAATGCCGTCTTTGATCAATATTGGTCTTGCTTATGATTTCATCATGGCTAAAGAACATGTACTTACTCTTGCCGGAAATTTTACTTCCAACTCATTCACAAACGATCAGTTTACAGGCGGACTTCAGTATTCATTCAAAAAATTATTTTCACTTCGTGGTGGATTCACTTATGAAGACAATTTATTTGATGATGATTTGCGTACAACTGTGTATTCAGGGCCTTCTGCAGGATTAACAGTAGACGTTCCAATGGGATCAAGTGGTAAAAAGTTTGGAATTGATTATTCTTACCGTGCTACTCAACCTTGGGATGGCATCCATAGCTTTGGATTCCGCTTTATTTTGTAAAAAGAAATTTTAGTATATTTGTGCAAATAAACAAGACTCCCTCACCGGAGTCTTGTTTTTTTACTTTAAATCAGAATAGAACAATAAAAAACGTTAGTATGTCATTACAATATTTTACAGCTGAAGGATTAAAGAAATTACAGGACGAATTAAATCAGCTTAAGACAGTAGAACGTCCAAGTATCTCTAAACAAATTGCAGAAGCGCGCGATAAAGGTGATCTGTCTGAAAATGCCGAATACGATGCAGCCAAAGATGCTCAAGGCTTACTTGAATTGAAAATTTCGAAACTTGAAGAAGTAGTTTCTAATGCACGTATTTTAGATGAAAGCAAAGTAGATATTTCACGGGCTTTGGTCTTGTCAAAAGTAAAGATCCGCAATAAAGCAAATAACTCGGAGATGACTTATCTGCTTGTAGCAGAAAACGAAGCCGACCTTAAACTCGGAAAAATTTCAGTTACCTCTCCGATCGGAAAAGGATTGCTGGGAAAAAAAGTTGGCGAAGTCGCAGAGATCGCTGTACCATCAGGTAAGCTGGAGTTTGAGATAATCGATATTACCAGATAATTGATTTCGGATTTCGGATTGGTGTTGGCGCTTAGTTGTGTTCTGTATTCAAGGCTGTGATTTTAATCCGAAATTCGCATTCCGAAATTTTTTAAATAGAAATCCAATGGCATCAATATTCACTCGTATCATTAGTGGTGAAATTCCTTCCTACAAAATAGCGGAGGACGAAAACTATTTCGCTTTTCTTGATATTAGTCCTCTTGCAAAGGGGCATACTTTGGTAGTGCCGAAAAAAGAGACCGATTATATTTTTGATATTTCTGCTGAAGAACATGCAGGTCTATGGAAGTTTGCCCAAAAAGTTGCGAAGGCAATCGGAAAAGCTGTTCCATGCAAAAGAGTAGGAGTTGCAGTCATTGGCTTAGAAGTCCCTCATGCTCATATCCATCTTATTCCAATGAACAAAGTCAGCGATATGAATTTCGCAAGTCCGAAGCTTTCGTTTTCTGCGGAGGTGATGGAGGAGGTTGCAATCAGTATAAGATCAGCTATTATTTAGTTCAAAGTTCAAAGTTCAAAGTTAGCTTCGTAGGTGACTACGAAGCCAACTTTGAACTTTGAACTTTGAACTACTTAGAAACTCTCCCCGGATTAGCCGAAACAAACGCCTTCCAGCTCCCGCCTTTTTTAGCATTCCCTGCGGAGGCAGCTTTTCCCTGAAAATGGTGACATACGGCTGCGGCAAGTCCATCAGTGGCGTCAAGGTATTTCGGAGTCTCTTCGTAGCTTAAAAGCGTCTGTAGCATGGCTGCGACCTGTTCTTTGGAGGAATTGCCATTGCCGGTGATGCTTTGCTTGATCTTCTTGGGCGAATACTCAAAAATCGGTATAGAACGGGACAGTCCGGCTGCCATTGCCACGCCCTGTGCCCGGCCTAACTTTAACATTGATTGCACATTCTTCCCGAAAAATGGAGCTTCAATGGCCAGCTCATCGGGGTGATATCCATCAATAAGAGTAATCGTTTTTTCAAAAATGGATCGTAGTTTTAAAAAATGGTCATCCATTTTTTCCAGTGATATGATGCCAAGTGCTACAAGTTTTATCTGCGAACCTGTAACGCTGATAATTCCATAACCCATTATATTTGTTCCGGGATCTATACCTAAAATTATTTTTTCCTGCTTTGGCAATTTGATTGTGTACGAATAGTTTTTAGATGCCAATTCTCAACAAATACTTTCCTTATACTTGTTGAATTCTTCTATGGAACAAAGAAAGTCAAATATTTCCATTTACGGGTGGCGTGCATTCAAATTACTCATTGCAGTTATTGCATTCTGGTTTGTTTATAAAAAGATTTCTGAACAAAAGGATTCTGAAGCATATTTCCTGCAATTGAAAGAAGCATTAGGTCAGTCAAATACGATGATTTCTTTGATACTCGTATTGATCCTCATGTTCTTCAACTGGCTCACTGAAGCTTTAAAGTGGAAACTCATGATTGCCAGAATTGAAAAGATCTCTCTTTTCCGGTCGCTGGAAGCGGTGTGTTCGGGTTTAACGATCAGTATTTTTACTCCTAACCGGATCGGAGAATATGCTGGCCGCGTTTTTCACCTGGAGAAAGCAAATAAAATTCAGGCAACACTTATTACTGTTGTCGAGAATGTAAGTCAGTTGATCGCAACATTGCTGATCGGTTCAATTGCTTCCATTTATTATTTTTCTGTATTTTCTGAACTGTCTTTCTCATTGAGTTTTCTTTTCATCACGATCCTGCTCACGGTTTCCTTTATTTCATTACTGGGATTTTTCAATATCCGATTTCTTGAGAATGTACTTTTAAGATTTCGCTTTTTGAAAAAGTGGCAATCTACATTTCATGTATTGTCTGAATACAGCATGAGCGAACTCCTGAAAGTTTTTAGTCTTGCTGTTCTGCGTTATTTTATTTTTGTCATGCAATTCTATATCCTCATCCGGATCTATGGCGGCGACACTGCATTCGTGCCTTCTGTAATAATGATTGCAATGACCTATCTTGTTATTACGATCGTGCCCAGTATTGCGTTGGTAGAATTTGGTATAAGAGGTGCAGCAGCATCTTATTTTTTTTCCGCGATCACTCTGGATATTTTGCCGGTACTGAATGCTGTGTTTTCACTCTGGCTGATAAATCTTGCTATCCCTGCGCTTGCCGGTGCAATTTTTATGCTGAACTTTAGGATCGGAAAAACGCGATCGGAATGATTGTTTCTTTAGTCTTACTGGTAATTACAATAATTTATTCTGCCTTTATTTTCTGGTGTATGAAAGGCTGGAAAAAAAACGCCGGCCATGGTAAACGATCGAATATCAGTTTGCGAACGATTGATGTCATTATTGCAATCAGAAACGAAGAGCGTACTATTCTTCGTTTGCTCGAACAACTTTCTGTACAAAGTTATGTGAAAAGTAATTTTAAAATTGTTGTTGTAGATGATCATTCGACTGACAACAGTGTCGCAATTGTAAATAATTTTTTTAAGTCTCATTCTGATATCAACGGCATACTATTGAATGCAGAAGGCACAGGAAAAAAAGCTGCAATGGCTCAGGCGATCAGGCAATCGGAAGCAGAATTCATTCTCACCACTGATGGTGATTGTATAGTTGGAGAAAACTGGATTCGTTCTATGTGCGAGCCGTTTTCTGATCCTGAAATTTCATTTGTAGCCGGACCTGTTTTATTGACAGGCGGCAGTGGACTGATTTCAATTCTGCAGCGGATGGAAATGATCGGTCTGACAGGAATTGCAGGAGCTTCAATTTTAAACCATCGTGCAATGATGTGCAATGGAGCAAATCTATGTTTTAGAAAAAGTGCGTACGATAAAGTACAGGGCTATACAGGTTCTGCATTTGCATCCGGTGATGATACGCAGTTGATGCGGAAATTTCATTCGGAGAATCCGAAGCAATTGACTTTTGTAAAATCAGTTTCTGCAATAGTGAAAAGTCATTCAGAACAAAAGCATTGGTTCATTCTGGCAGCAACGTCGTCGGTGGGCAACGAAAATTCCGTTTACGCTTTCGTTCTTTACTGTTTTTATTGCTGTTGTTTCGTGGTTTGTTCATGCAGGTTTGTTAGCAGGATTGATAGCATCTTTTTTCTATCCGAAGCTAAAGTTGATTTTTATTTCAGCCATCCTCATTAAGATTAGTGTAGAATTATTTTTCCTGAAAAAAGTAGGAAGAGATCTTGGACAGAAAACATTTTCTCCACTTATTATTTTGATCCAGCCGTATTATTGGTTGTATATTACTTTAGTTGGGCTTGCTGTTCCCTTTGCGACTTATAAGTGGAAAGGGCGGAGGGTGAGATAGGATTCAAAGTATTTAAGGTACAATAAAATTCCAAATTCTTTCTCCCGCAGATCCCGCAGATGAAGGCGCAGATAAGGGCGCAGATAGTGTTCGTCGAAATTATACCAGGTCGTTTTTCTTGCAATAGCAGTGAATAATTGGAACACAAGATCTGCGATTTTATCTGCGCCTTCATCTGCGGGATCTGCGGGAAAAAACATACAGTATTTTAATTTCGCAAAGATCTTTATGTCCTTTCTTCGTATTCCGCAGAAAAAATTTTCTTCCAAATGGACCAAATGTTGAAACGAACTCAAAGGTTGCTGTAAATTGAATTGGAAGTATTATTGAACTAACATTTTAATAACATCACTTTTGCTTTCATTATAAAGTTTTACAAAATACATCCCTTTTGGATAATTTTCAAGATCAAGATCGTAGGGTAACATTAAATTTTGAATGCTGGCTGATATTTGTCCATTTATATTGAAAATATGCAAAGTAACTTTTTCTTTGGCGCTTCCATAAATTATACTTTTTCCGTTCGAAGGATTCGGAACAAGCGTATATGTTCTTTCGTTTATAGTTTCTTTTATTGATGTTGAACTACATTCATTGCTAAAGATACTTCCCTTTGAACCTGAATACATATAAGTAGAAAAAGGAGGGTATAAAAAATTATTACTTCCAGGAAAATTAATAATTGTAAAGACAGAGCTGACACTAGTATGGTGGATGCCAACTGAATCAGGATGGCTATTACAGATTGTGTTACAGGTAGAATCAATTTTAATTAACATTGTAGATAGATTTAATCCTGTGCCAATAGTACTACTCAATAGAAAAGTGTTGTTGGCACATTCAATCAGATCAGTATAATAATAGTTGGGCCAATTAACGCCAGTAAAAGTTGTACAAAATTGAACCTGCCTTGTTGAATCAAGTTTTAAAACTGAAATTGAATCCGAGATTAAAGTCATTACTAAAGAACCATCAGATAAAATATCGACATCTGATATTTTATTATTCTGAAAGTAATTTCCATTGATAATGGTTCCATTAGTATCAATTTCAAGTAGAACTGAAGGGTCGCTCGATGCTGTTTCTGTTTTTATAAATATTGATGATCCATGAAATCCTATTATTTTATCCAGGTTTTTGCTGGAAAATTCATTTTTCCAAAGTAAAGTTCCGTCAGCGTCGAGTTTAAGTAAATATGGGCCTTGACTGACAGCATACAGATCACCATTTTGATCTTCTTGTATGTCTCCAACAATTGATGACATTAATTCTCTGTTCCAGATGATATTTCCATTCTGATCGAGCTTAATGACTTGGAGGAAATCACGGCCATTGGTTGAACTTATTATTTTATCCGCATACAATATAACGAAAGCTGAATCCCTAGTCTGAATTATAGTTGCAAGATTTGCCGAGTATGAGCATCCATAATTTCGTTGTAATGTAATTGCTCCAGTGGAATCAAGTTTAATAAAAACGACTTCGCTTCCAGCATATGATCCGATTAAAGCACATCCTCCGTCAAATGTTGGGGTCAGTATTTTTGCATTAACTACTGCAGAGCCGGTTTCAATTCCAAGCTGATCAATCTTTACAGAGAATAATGTATCATCATTCTGGTCGAATTTAATTGCAAACATTGAATATGGATAATTTACTCCAGTTTTTCCGTAGATAAAATAACTCCCATTATGACCTTTACTGGAACCAGTTAGAATGGTTTTGGCAGAATCAAAATTAAACGTCTTGATAAATGTTTGTTGTTGTCCACTAGAAAATAGTGCATTAAAAAGCAGGAAAATCAAAAAGATAGTTTTCATTTTTTTTATAGGTCTATATTGTAAAAAGCCATAAATCTCAGGAATTCAATTGAGAAATCCAGATGTAAATTAGCTTAAATTGTTGAAAACTCAAGCCGGAAAACCGATTTTAAAATGGCTATCTTTATCTCCCAATTTTAAATGAAAAATGCCTTCTTTTAGCCATCTCCACGTCCATACACAATTCTCTTTACTGGACGGTGCTGCCGATATTTCTGATCTGTACAAAAAAGCGGTAGCAGATAAAATGCCCGCTATTGCAATCACTGATCATGGAAACATGTTCGGTGCTTTTAAATTTGTTGCAGAAGCTTCGAAGTTTAATAAAGATGGAACTGTCATAAAACCAATCGTTGGTTGTGAATTTTATGTTGTAGAAGAACGGCACAAAAGGCAATTTACCAAAGAAGATAAAGACAAGCGTTTTCATCAGTTATTTCTTGCAAAGAATGCTGAGGGTTATAAGAACCTTGTAAAAATGTGTTCACTCGGATACATTGAAGGTTTGTATGGAAAATATCCGCGGATAGATAAAGAACTGGTACTTAAATATCACAAAGGCTTAATAGCAACAACGTGCTGTCTTGGCGCTTCTGTGCCGCAAACAATTTTGAAAAATGGGGAAGCTGCAGGTGAGAAAGAATTTAAATGGTGGCTTGATCTGTTTGGCGACGATTATTACGTTGAATTACAACGACACGATATTCCTGAACAAAATAAAGTGAACGAAGTGCTTTTGCGCTTCGCAGAAAAATACAATGTGCATGTGATTGCTTCCAATGATTCGCATTACGTAGATCAGGAAGATTACAATGCACACGACATTTTACTTTGTATCAATACCGGTGAAAAGCAAAGCACAGAGAAGCTGAAAGATTTTTCTGATGATGATGGTTTCAGCAAAGGAAAACGATTTGCATTTTACAATGATCAGTTCTATTTCAAGACGACTGATGAAATGGGAAAATTGTTTTCGGACATTCCCCAGGCAATTGATAATACCAATCGCATAGTAGACAAGATCGATCCGCTAAAACTGAAGCAGGATATTCTTCTGCCGCATTTCAAAATACCGGAAGGCTTTACTACACAGGATGAATACTTAAAACATATAACTTATCTCGGAGCAAAAGAGCGATACAAAGACCTCACTCCGGAAATAGAAGAACGGATCAACTTCGAATTGTTTACCATTCAGACAATGGGATTCGCCGGATATTTTATAATCGTTTCTGATTTCATTCAGGCAGGAAGAGATCTAGGTGTGTTGATCGGTCCGGGTCGTGGTTCAGCAGCAGGTTCAGCAGTTGCATATTGCATTGGGATTACAAACATCGATCCGATAAAGTACAATTTACTATTCGAGCGTTTCCTTAATCCGGATCGTAAGAGCATGCCCGATATTGATACTGACTTCGATGATGTCGGTCGTCAGAAGGTGATAGATTACGTTGTAAACAAGTACGGAAAGAATCAGGTTGCGCAGATCATTACCTATGGTACGATGGCTGCGAAGATGAGTATCAAGGATGTTGCACGTGTTATGGATCTGCCATTAGCGGAGGCAAATACACTTGCCAAACTTGTACCTGAAAGACCGGGAATAGAATTGAATCGGGTTATCCTCGCACCAATTGATGGTGAGAAAAGTCTGAAGACAAAAGAAAATTTAAGCAGTGAAGAAATAGAGGATTGTAAGAAACTCAGAACGATCTATGCAGGAACGGATCTATCTGCAAAAGTTTTGAAGGAAGCAGTCATTCTTGAAGGCTCTGTCCGGAATACAGGAATTCATGCGGCAGGAATTATCATTGCTCCAATGGATCTTACTGATATTATCCCTGTGTCTACATCCAAGGAAACACAGTTACTCATCACTCAGTACGATGGAAAAGTGATCGAAGATGCCGGAGTTATCAAGATGGACTTTCTTGGATTGAAAACTCTTACCATTATCCGTGATGCATTGATATTGATCGAAGCAAATCACGGAGTAAAAATTGTAATAGATGAAATTCCTCTCGATGATCAGAAAACATTAGAATTATATCAGCGTGCAGAAACAAACGGAACATTCCAGTTTGAGTCGGCAGGTATGCAAAAATATTTACGTGAATTAAAAGCCGATAAATTTGAGGATCTCATTGCAATGAATGCATTGTATCGTCCGGGTCCGCTTGAATATATTCCGAATTTCATTGCGCGTAAGAATGGAAGAGAAGCTGTAAGCTATGATCTTCCCGAAATGGAAGAGTATCTGAAAGAAAGCTATGGTATTACAGTATATCAGGAGCAGGTAATGTTGCTTTCGCAAAAACTTGCAGGATTTACAAAAGGTGATGCTGATACATTGCGAAAAGCAATGGGTAAAAAACAACTCGACGTCCTGAATAAAATGAAGTCGAAGTTTGTTGAAGGATGTGAAAAAAA
The DNA here is from genome assembly GCA_016711505.1 of Bacteroidota bacterium. Lineage (NCBI taxonomy): Bacteria > Pseudomonadati > Bacteroidota > Bacteroidota bacterium. Next base: position 452,092 of record JADJSV010000002.1, read on the forward strand.
TGGTCACGATAAGAAAGTTTGCGAAAAGATCTGGGTGGATTGGGAAGCGTTTGCATCTTATGCTTTCAATAAATCCCATTCAACTTGTTACGCTTTCGTTGCTTTTCAGACTGCATATTTAAAAGCACATTATCCGGCTGAGTACATGGCCTCAGTCCTTACTCACAATTTAAGTAACATCGATAAGATCACATTCTTCATGGAAGAATGCAGACGTATGGGTGTTCCTGTACTGGGTCCGGATGTGAATGAAAGTATTTATAATTTCGGCGTAAATAAAAGCGGACAGATTCGTTTCGGATTAGGTGCGATCAAAGGAGTAGGCGAAGCAGCTGTTCAGTCTATCATCGACGAAAGAGATGCAAATGGTCCTTACAAAAATATTTTCGACTTAGTTCGCAGAGTGAATTTGAGAGCGGCAAGCAGAAAAACATTTGAGAACCTTGCTTACGGTGGTGCATTTGATTCATTCACTGAAATGCATCGCGGACATTTCTTTGCAGAAGATAAAGATTACAATACATTCCTCGAAAGAATTCTCCGCTATGGAAATAGTATTCAGGAGGCAAAAAATTCTTCACAGCACTCATTATTTGGAGAAAGCAGTGGAGTAGAAATGCCAGAACCGGTTATCCCTAATACAGAAGTATGGCCAAGTCTTGTCCGGTTGAAATTTGAAAAGGAAGTAATTGGATTTTATATTTCCGGACATCCGCTGGATCTTTACAAAATTGAAATGCGTAAACTTCAGAAGATAAAAGATCTGAAGGATGTAGAAAAGAATAAAGGAAAAGAATTGACCCTAGGCGCCATGATCACCAGTGTGAATCATCGCTTAAGTAAAAACGGAAAGCCCTTTGGTAGTTTTACAATTGAAGATTATGAAGAAGGACATGAACTGGTTCTTTTTGGAGAAGATTATCTGAAGTTCAAAATGTGGCTGAATGTGGGCGAATTCCTCTTTATTAAAGGGAAGCTACAGGACCGGTATATGCAGCCCGGAAATACTGAATTTAAGATCAGTAATATTCAGCTTCTGGCAGACATGCGCGAAAAGATCCTGAAAAATCTGACCGTTAAGGTTCCGATAAACCAGGTCAATAACGAATGGATAAATAGTATTGTGAACATCCTTAAAAACGATACTCAGCATAAAGAAGGCACTTGTACGCTTAAATTCAAGGTTTATGATCCGGCAGACCCAAGTCTGAATATCGACTTGCCGAGTAAAAAATATCGCATTAATCCTCAGAACGAACTGATCGATTCATTGGAAAAATTGGCAGAACTGGAATATTAGCGTCATCATTAGACTATATTGCAGTCCTGTCCGTTAGCAGTAATAGATAGTCTGTCTAAGTGGCAGGGAATCACAAACGGCTTAGAATTTGCAAAGCCTGCTGTACAAAAGTAAATTTAAACAGTATAAAGAAAGTAAATTATGGCAATCGAAATCACAGATTCGAATTTTGAAGAAATGGTCTTAAAGTCTGATAAACCGGTACTGGTAGACTTCTGGGCAGAATGGTGTGGACCATGCAGAATGGTCGGCCCGATCGTAGAAGAATTAGCAAAAGAGTATGATGGAAAGGCAGTTATTGGAAAAGTAAATGTCGACAACAATCCGAATATCTCTATGAACTATGGAATCCGAAACATTCCGACGTTATTGATCTTTAAAAACGGAGAGATCGTAGACAAACAAGTTGGTGCAGTTCCAAAATCAATTTTAGCAAATAAACTGAATGCTCAGTTAGTATAAATAAAATTCAATCTTAAAAGCAAGCCGGGTCATGTGCCCGGCTTCTTTTTTGTAAAAATTAAACACAAGGGCACTAAGTTCACAATAAGAACACGGAATTCTTAGTGGTCTTGTTGTGAACTTAGTGCACTTTGTGTTAAAAAAGAATTACTTCTTCACAATTTAAACTAAGAAAAAAAGTTGTTAGAAATAACCCTGTTTAACTATATTTGAATATGCCCATCACCCAACACGAAATCCAGCAACTCGGTCACCTCGAACTACTCGCACGTCAGGTAGTAGAAGGTTTTATTACCGGTTTACATAAAAGTCCCTTTCATGGATTCTCAGTAGAGTTTGCTGAACATCGCATTTACAATAAAGGCGAATCTACAAAGCATATCGACTGGCGATTATTTGGTCGCACCGATAAATTGTTTGTGAAGAGATATGAAGAGGAAACAAATTTGCGTTGTCAGCTGATCATCGACAATTCATCATCTATGCATTTTCCCGAAGACGGAAAGGTGCAGAGTAAAATAAATTTTTCCGTTCATGCAGCGGCAGCGATTGCTTATATGTTGAGAATGCAGCGTGATGCTGTCGGACTCAGTATTTTTTCTGATAAAATAGAGATCAATACACAGGCACGTTCAAGTTCTGTCCATCACAAAATGCTTTTTTCAGAAATGGAAAAACGTATTGCTGATACAAAGATCCAGACAGGTACTAAAACCATGGGTACTCAAGCCTTACACGAAATTGCAGAAACTATTCACAAGCGTTCTCTGGTAATCATTTTCAGTGACATGATGGATACTAACAACAATAAAGAAGAACTTTTCAGTGCATTGCAACATTTGAAACATAACAAACATGAAGTCGTTCTTTTCCATGTAACAGATAAAAAAACGGAAGAAGATTTTAAATTTGAAAACCGTCCATATCTTTTCGTTGATGTAGAAAGTGGTGAAGAAGTAAAAGTTCACTCCAACGAGATCCGCGACACTTACATCAATTCAATGAAAGAATTCAAACACGATCTCAAACTCCGGTGCGCACAATATCGTATCGACTTCGTCGAAGCAGATATCAACGAAGGCTATAGAAATGTTTTGTTGCCGTATTTGTTGAAGAGGGAGAAGATGGCTTGATTCATTAAGTTCAAAGTTCAAGGTTCAAAGTTTAAAGTTGGCTTCGTAGGCACCTACGAAGCCAACTTTGAACTTTGAACTTTGAACTTTGAACCTTGAACTTTGACCTCAGACCTAATTATTCAAAAACAAAAACTCCCCCGGTATAATCCCCGTAGGTAAACTATTCAGCAATGTACCCGCCGGATCGTATCTGTAAATTCTCCCGGCTTGCTGGTAGTCGATAACATCAGAAACATATAACACACGACTTACTCTATCGAATGCCATTCCGTAGAAACTTTTTCCTGCAGCATCAACAAATGAAGAAGTTGGTAGAGACGAATCTGTAATCTGCATTTTATAAACATTTAAATTCAAAAAATATAGTTCATCGTTTGTTTCATTGATAATCAATCGTGTTGGAAAGTCGCCTGCAGGAAATGCCTGGGAAAATTCTATCATCTTTGTTGCAGGATCTATTCTGTGCAGACTGCCCGGAGCACTTGTCAAATAATCGCCACCGCAGAGAACCCAGAGCTTGTTGTTCATGTCCAGTTGCAGTGAATTTCCACCCGGACCGATTAATATGCTGTCTTCCAGAATATCAGTTGTTGGTTCTATGATGTACAAGTATGAAGTTGAAAGATTGGTAACATAAACTTTTCCATTATAAAGAAAAAGGTCTTCTGTTGAACCATTCAGCTGGATATTTCCTGTGATTAAATTCGATGAAAGATCAACAATTGAAATTCCGTTAGCATAAAGATCGGTAACATATGCTTTGCCGGGAGAAGCTTCTATCATAAAACGCGGAGAATTAAATCCCGTGATAGTAGCAGATTTTTTCATAGTAGTTGCTTCAACAACTTCGATTTTTGAAGAATTATTGACTACTATGTAGATCTTGTTATTTATTTTGGTCATGCTCTGACCTACATCTCCGAGATCTTCATCATTAGCAATTTTATAAACATCCTGAATAGTTTCTGCTTCGGTCCCATTAGTATAGGAGATAGTCGCATTGCCATCGGTAAATGTTCCTTCATTACAAATGTAAATTCCGTTGACTTCGGCAGTGAAACTCGTTGTTGGAGTAGGTTCGTCGATCGTGTCTTTTTTGCAGGAGAATGATGCCAGTGATACAATAGCGAAAAGTGTAATTTTTAATTTCATGATAGTGTTATTTTTTTTGTATGTATGTAATATTTATTCCGAAAGAATAATTTCTTAGTGGTTCCGGCCGGTTCAAAACTGATTGATAATCGGTATCAAAAAGATTGTCGACTCTGATAAACATTGAAAGTATTGTGTTTTGAATTTTCAGCTTTTGATCTAATTGTACTGAAGCTTTGTTATATGCATCTAAGTAATGCAGATTGTCTGTAGATGAAAACCGGATGCCGGTATAGTTTTGGTTGAATGTGAAAACAGAGTTTTTATAACTAACAGATATGACTCCGCCAACTTTATGTAATGGAACGTAGATCAATTGCTTTCCAACAGAAGCGTCAAAGGCCAGTTCAGAAGAAGTTGTTTCTGAAATTGTATATCCATAAAAAACACTGAAACGAAATCCGATTTTCCGGAATTTCTTTTTGAAAAGTAAATTGCTTTCTGTTCCGTACGAATGAACATTTTTTATGTTTGAGGGTGTCCAGAGAATACCATGTGGAGCCCATGCGATCCAATTGTTAACCTCTTTGTCAAATGCAGTCATCTGAATTGAAAATGCATTTGAATCGTTTGAATTTTTTACAACGAGTTGGCGGATATTCAGATCAATAGTTCCTTCATAAGAATATCCGGTTTCAGGAAGTAAATTCAGGTTTCCACCCGGTTGCCAGAAAAGGTCATTGACTTGTGGATTTCGGTAAACTGTGCCATAGTTCCCAAGGATATTAATGTAATTCGTAATTTTATAGTTCACACCTGCAGAGAATACAACCGGTGGGTTTTGAAATTCATTGACTTCTTTTCGGGAAGAAAGTGAAACGCTGAGGTTTTTGTATTTTAAATTATATCCAAGAAATGCTGCCTTGCGAATTACATCTGCTTGCTTTTTAAATTCTGTCGCATTTGCATTTATCATTGTAAAATTCAGGCCTGCTTGAAAGCTATGGATGTTGTTTATAGAAAACGAATATTCCGGTTCAGAAATAAAAGTTTTGCATAGCGAAACCGATGGTTCATTCAATGAAGAGTCGTTGTAGTATAATTCTTCATTAGAGTATGCGTTTCTGAAAACGAATTTTCCGTGCTTTGCAGACTTTGTAAAAATGAGATTATATCTGAAATTTTTGTCAGTCTGAACAGCCTCGGAAATCGATTCAGTTAAGACCGGAGCAATGTTTCTATCGGCAAACTGATACCAGAAATTAAAACTCAGATCAGTTCTTGAATTGAAAATATAACTGTTTTCTGCAATTATTCCTCTTCCTTTCGCTTCGGCATGAACTTGTTTTTTCAGTTGATCGTTATGATGAAATGAAAATTCATTTTTCTCATCGGTAAAGAAAAGTTTTACAGATGAATTGAAATTCTTTATTGAAAATTTACTTTCGGCATAATTTGCAAAGCCTGATGCTGTGCTATACCTGCTTCCGATTTTAATAGAATTATTGTTTACGAAAATATTACTATTACCCAACTGGATCGTTCCGCTGATAGCACCACTTCCCCAAAGTGATGAAGATCCGCCATATTGAATTGAAATATCATCAAACAAAAATGTGGGTAACAGATTAAAATCCATTACGCCATTCATAGGATTGGCGATAGAGAATCCTTTCCATAGCACTGCTGTATGGTATGCACTTCCACCTCTTAATGATACACTTGACAGTGCACCAGGACCATAATTTTTTACAAGAGCCGGGGAATAGTCAGTTAAATAATTACCAAGTGTCTGATCAATATGGATCATCTTAAGCAATGAATCCGGACGTTCTGTTTTTAATCCCGACTGCTGAATGTCTGATCGTACTGCGCTGATAATTACAGCGCGTAATTGAAGAGCTGTTGTATCATCCTGTGCGAATAGCAGCAGAGGAGAGAAATAAAATAAAATTAAAATGACTTTTTTGATAAGCATTGATCCCAATGGGAATGAACAAAAACAATGCAGCAGCGACGCAGATAACAGTTATGGGCTGTATCAAACGACATGAGCTTCTTTTCGCGAAAGCATTGTCTATTACAAAGTGGCAGGTCTCCTGGCTTACTCTTCCGGCAACCTTCCCATATCTGAAATGATACAGTGGTATATAGCCGGTAATGTTTGAGTTTTACAGTTGCGCGTCAGCCCGTGATTTTCACACGGTTCCCTATTAATTCATTTCTTAATTGAAATGAAACCAATCTGTGTTCAAAGAACCGGGACAAATGTACAATTATCTTGGATAAATCCTAGTGTCATTATTTACCTCAAAAAATGGGGAATTATGATAATAATTTATCATTTTTGCTTTTGCGTAATGAATATGGAGTAAATGAAAATCTAACTCTGTATCATTTTATTAATTTATTGTTCCACAAAAAAAACACACTATGTCATTCACATCAGAGTTCCGTGATTTCATTTCTAAAGGAAATGTAGTCGATCTTGCAGTCGGTGTTGTTATCGGAGGTGCCTTCGGTAAGATCATTGATTCATTAGTAAACGATATTTTAATGCCACCATTAGGATTGATAATCGGCGGTGTTGATTTTAAAGATCTGAAAATTGCTATTCAGGCAGCTTCAGTTGATGCTGCGGGCAAAGTTATTCCGGCGGTTACTATCAATTACGGAATGTTTATTCAGGCTGCTATTACTTTTCTCCTTATTGCTCTTGCAGTATTCATGTTCGTTGTTAAGCCAATGAATGCTATGCGTAAACGTGCAGAGAAAAATGCTGCACCCGCTGCTCCTGCAGGACCGCCGCCACCAACGAAAGATCAGGCGTTGTTGACAGAGATACGGGATCTTTTGAAGAAGTAATTGTCGCTTCCTGAAAGGTTGTACTTTTAATTGATTAGGTCAAGGGTCAAAGGTCAAGGGTTAAACTGCGAAAGTAGTTTGACCTTTGACCCTTGACCCTTGACCATTTTACACAATGTCTTACACTTTTACATTCACATGTAAGGTTTCTCTCTGTTTTAAAGCATCCCGACTTCGTAAAGTTGTTCTTTAGCTTCTGCAAACGCACGCAAATGAGAACAACGCTACTTTTCTTAGCATTATTAGTTTCTAAGGTTTCTTTTAGTCAGGACATGCTTGGAGTGTCGAATGGAAATTATGCCGGTAACTCGGGAATGGCCATGAATCCGACAGCAATGTTGCTGATGCCTTATAAATGGGAACTTCAGATACTAAGTTTTAATTTATCAGTCGACAATAATTTTGTCGGTATGCCCAAACGGAAAATTTTAGGCGGAACGGAGTCGATGAATAATGAGCCGTATGGCGGATTGAATTTCTATACTAACAGTCGTGATAAAGCCGCCAATATGCACTTTGCTTTAGGATTGCCGGCAATAATTTTCCGTTTCAAAGACATGGCAATTGGTGCACATATGACGATCAGAAATGATCTGAGTGTTCACAATGTTTCTTCTGATCTGGCAATTCTTGCATACAAGGGAATGGATTACAAATCAATTCAGGGAAGAAATATTGCAGTCGATGGAATGAGAATCGGTGATCTGACATTCATCGAAACTGCAGTTTCATTTGGTAAACAATTAAGTAAAAGTGAATCAAGAAAATGGCTGGCTGCAGGATCGTTAAAGTATATCACAGCCTTTCAGGGTTCATATGCCGGAATTGATGATGCAAATCTGCGCGTAGAAAATGACACAACAATTTATATTACTAAAATTAAAGGTAGCATCGATTATTCATACATAGAAGATCCGGCTGATCTTTTAAAATTCAGATGCACAGGAATTGGTTTTGATCTCGGCACTCAATATGTTTCAAATCCATTCACGCAAAAATATTCCAATGGTCGTCCGATCCCAATGAAGAAATACGATTACAGAGTAGGAGTATCGTTGATGGATCTGGGTTTTGTCCGGTTTGGAAGAAATGCACATGCAATGGATTTTAATACCGATGCTTTGAATTTCGATAATGTACCAAATACACAGATTAATGGAACTGCCGGTGTAGATTCGTTGATCTATGCCACTGCAATGAATGGAACAGCAATCAAGAACAGTTTTGTTATGTCACTTCCTACCGGATTAAGCATTCAATTCGACAGGTGTCTGAAACCACGTTGGTATTTAAATATGACAGCGATTCAAAGAGTGCCAATGCCTATGGCAAGAGTTGATCGTCCTAATATGCTTGGTGCAACAATCCGTTATGAAACACCGTTTTTTGAAGTTGGATTTCCCTACAGCTTTTATGATTATTATCGTCACCGGTTAGGATTGGCAATGCGGTATCACATCTTTTATATCGGGACAGACAGAATGGGCACATTTATCAGTGATCGGTTTGCCGGAGATGATATAACAGGAGTCGATCTTTATTTTGGTTTTAAATTAACGAGTATAGATTTTAAGCGCAAGTCGAAGCCGCATTCGCATGTTGGATGTGCAGCGTACTACTAAGATTTCCGCTAAATGTATAATTGCAAATCGAAGCCAAATTTCGCAATCTGCACTCAATAATATTTAAAATATTTTGGATTTGGGTATATTGCATAGTTCAATATATTCAGATTGTACTAGTATTCATCTTTAAGTTCGCTTAATTCTAACGTCAATGGAAGTTTGTAAAATTTGTCACCTAACAATTCAGTGATATGTGATTTTTTTGGATTTAACACAATCAGATTATTCTTTACTGTAACGTTGTCAACCAGCGAATAAATATCTTCGTATGAATTTAAATTTATACTTCCTTGTTTTTTTGCATTTGTCTTTTTGTCAAAGTACTTAATTAGAATACAGGAAGGTTTTAGGTTTGGTTTTATTTGATAACTTAAGTCCACTTTATATGCTTTCGTATCTTTAGTTTTGAAATAAATCTCAATTTCCTGATTGTATTTTTCTATTAAGGTTTCAACCTCGATTATTTTTTTAGTCTTTATATTATCTGCCTGGAATAAAAAATACAAAACATTAAATGCAGCTTTAATCCATTTATCCTTATTAAATTCGCTTAATGAATTAAAGTCCGATGGTTGGATTCCGTAATGAACGGATTTTAATCGTATATCATATTCTGTTTTTTGTATTTCAATGGCATTGTCTGACAAAGTTGGAGACAAATAAAGGTAAAGGTGATCAAACACTCCTGAAATAAAATTTAATTCATTTAATTTCCGTGCAATCCTTTCTCCAATGTGTTTTGTATCGGGAGTATTTTTAAAGACGTTTCCGAGAGTGCCGTCGTACTGCCCGGTATAGTTTTCAGGTTTTTTTTCATAAAAGCGAATGTCGCGAATTATTCTATCTCCCATTTTTGTTTACTTCAATTAATTCCCGTAAAATTAATTTGTTGGTTGAAAACCTTCTCGCTCTGCAACTAAAACCATTTCATCAAATATCTTAAAGATATCTTGTCCATTCGATTTCAAAATAAAGTCTATACTCAATTGTTTGCGAAAACCATTTTTTGAATCAATTAGAAAGCCGAATGAGTCATATGTTTTTGAAAAATCCGTTATTTTCTTTAGACCACCTTTCGCCTTCATAAATGGAATATCACAATCAATTGTTGCGTATGCTATCAAAGCATCACGGGGGTCTTCTTGAAAATAGAATCCCGTCTGATAGTTTTTATGCTTGCCAATAAATGTTTTACTTCTAACTTCATAATATCCTTTTAATTTTAAAGCCGTTAGAAGTAAGGAATTATTGACCTCGTTTAACAATCTGACTTGTTTTTTGCGACGAAAAAATATAAATAGAATAGCCAGGCTAATAAATCCAATTGCAAGTATATAGTCCATGATATTTTGTTTTCTTTAAAATGTTACAATGAATTAATTAAAATTTAGCTTGTATTTTACAATTATATTAATTTCATTCCATATATTCAACTTGCTGTGCTTTTATAAATTGTTTTAATTAGCAGACATTTCAAATAATTTACTTTCCAGATCTTTACTTTCTAATTCTGCGACTTTTGCAATTTGTCTGTCAATATTTAAAAACTGTAATGATAGCCAAGCTATTGAAATAAATATTGCAAAGGCGAAAAGTGAAATTTGCCAGTTGAAATTTTCTCTGATAGGTCCAATTAAAGCTGCAAAAGTCATTTGTCCGAGGTTTGCAATTGTCATGAATAATGTAAATTGACTTGTTGATACTTTTTCCAACAACATTGCATTGCAATGGCAAGATGCCAATGCTGGCAAAAGTGTACAATATATTTTGAGTAATCATAAAAGCAAAAATAAAGTTTCTGCTAGGCCAATAAGATTTTGATAAGACCAGTGTCATTATTAAAAAGATCGAACTTAAAAAGTAAAAGTTCATCATACGTTTTTTGCCAAACTTGTCAATCAAAAGTCCGCCAATTAGCATTCCTACAATCCCTCCAACTAGTTTTGCAGATGCAAAATAATTTGAGTAGTCCACATTTGTCCAGCTTAATTCTTTTACAGTAAAAATAGGAAGTAGTGTGGAAACATATTTAAAGCCACCTTGGCTGATGAATAAAACTAAAGCGATGATTAGTGAGTTTCGTAATCTAAATACGCTGAATAAAGATTTGAAAATGTGTCGCCAACTTTCTATTTGTAGATTTTTTGTTAAAGGTGATGCTTCGCCTGAAGTCCATGGTACAATTTTCTCACCCTGTCGTTCTCTTAAAAATAAGGGCACAAGCATAATAATGCCAATAGCAACAGCCATCATTAGTATCGCAATAGTAAAATTGTATTTGTTTAATAGCCAACTTCCGAGAGCCAATGAAAGAGACATTCCAATAATTTTTGAGCCCCACATCAAGCCATTTGCTTTTGCTTGTTGGTCGGCAGGAATAATATCTACTGCCATACCATCGGTAGCGACATCCTGGAATGCCCCGAAAAACGAAACAAAAAAACCGGCAATCATCAATTGGTCAATATTGTTTAAAGGTTCAGGGATATAAGCCAAATAGATACAACTTACCAGTAAGCCTATTTGTCCTAAAAGTATCCAAGGTCTTTTTCTTCCCATGGGCAGATAATTATATCGGTCCATTAGAGGTGCTACAATAAATTTAAAGCTCCATGGCAAAACTGTTACTACGGCAAAGCCTGCTATTTCTCCGGGTGATTTACCATTCATTACCATCCAGGCCGGTATGCCGAAAGAGAGCATTCCTTCAGGAACGCCTTGCGCACAATACAATACTATAGAAGTGATATAACGTAAAAAAGAATTATCGGTAAGCGATGTTTTTCTTTTTGTTTTAATTGTCTGGTAATTCATTGTAGGCTTGGTGTCTTGTGGGTGAAAATTGTAGATAGAGTGGATGATTTAATACAACAGATTTAATTTACTCTAATTACAAGTATATTACTTTAATCCATACTTTTAACTTGATTTGTTTAATATTAGAAATAAACTGAATTATCTTAGTTAGTTGAAAAAATATCAGGCAATTTATCTGTTTTCAGCTACACTCATGCTTGCTAGTTTCTTTAAAGTTGTATTTTTGAAAAATTATATCACTATCTATGAAGCAAATTTTTACCATCATATTTTTCTCAATTTGTACTATTATAACTCAGGCTCAGAAATTTCCCGATGAAATTCAATTGAGCAGTGATGGAAGAATGCTGAAAACAGGACATCTTCCGAATACCGGCTTATACGATCAATCTGTAATTAATGAGATTCATTTGAATTTCCCTCAGAATGATTACTGGGATGATCTTGAAGATAATTTTGATGACGGTATCGATCTTGCTGCGCAACTAATTTTTAATGGCGAAGCATTTGATAGTGTTGGTGTGAGATTCAAAGGAAGTTCATCGTACAACAACATCGGAACCTCGCCGAAAAAATCGTTCAATATTTCAATGGATGCCTTTATTGAAGGACAGGAGTTGCTGGGTTATGGAACATTGAATCTGAATAATTGTTATCATGATCCGTCCTTCCTGCGTGAGATCACCTATCAGAATCTGATAAAGGATCATGTAGTTACAACAAAAGGAAATTATGTTCACCTTTTTATTAATGGGCAGGATTGGGGTCTGTATGCAAATGTACAGCAAGTAAACAAGGACCTTTATAAGGAGTGGTTCTATACAAACGATGGTGCAAGCTGGAGATGCAAGCGTCCGCCAGGTAGTCCTGCAAGTTCCGGCAGTGATGGTGATGGCACAGCTGCACTAAATAATCTTGGAACCGACAGTACAGATTATCAGCCGTATTATTATTTGAAATTTTCGGATCAACCGGATCATTGGACAAAGTTGGTTCAGCTTTGTAATGTGCTGGATACTGTTTCACCGTCCAGAATGGCAAACATCCTAAGCGATTATCTGGATATTGATCGGGCACTCTGGTTTCTGGCAAGTGAAATTGCCTATTGCGATGACGATAGTTATGTGCTTAAAGGTAAAACTGACTACTATATTTATTTTGAACCTGAATCCGGACGTATTGTTCCAATAGAAATGGATGGCAACGATGCATATGATGTAGACTTTACAACTTCATGGGGACCATTTTATCATTCTACTGATGTTAACTATCCTCTCCTCGAAAGAATTTTATCTGTTCCTGAATTCCGTCAGCGGTATATTGCTCATTTAAAAACAATCATCAGCGAGGATTTTAATCCTGCAACTACTTTCCCAAAACTTGATCAGTATTATGATATGATTGAAGATATCGTTTTGAATGATCCTATAAAAATTTATACTGATGCAGAATTTGAAGACGAGATTGATGTGATAAAAGATTTTATTACCGACAGACGTACATATCTTTTGGGAAATTCTGAAATGAATGAAGTTGGTCCTGTAATTACAAATGTTATATACAAAACGGATGATACCTTATGGAAGATTCCTGTAAGTATGCAAGATGTAAATGTAAACGCAAGTGTAAGCAGAGCAGGCGGAGTTGATATTGTATATCTGTACTATTCCGATCTGCTTACAGGGAAATTTTCCAAGATCACAATGCACGATGATGGTTTGCATGAAGATGAATTAGCAGGAGATCATGTCTACGGTGCAGAGATTCCCGGGAGAATAGCCGGCACAAGGGTTCGGTTTTATATAGAAGCTATTGCAGATAACTCTGATAAAACTGCCAGCTACAATCCCGTAGGCGCAGAACAGGATGTTTATACTTACTATGTTAATCCAAGCCGGAGTGCCGATAGTTCAGTTGTACTGAATGAGATCATGGCAAAGAATGAAACCATAGTTACGGATAGTCTTGGTCACTATGAAGATTGGATCGAATTGTACAATCGGTCTAATTCACCTGTGGATCTCAGCGGTTATTATCTGACCGATGATACATTGAATATTCGAAAATGGGAAATGCCGGCGGGTACTATTATTCAGCCGGATAGTTTTTTAATTATCTGGACTGATGAAGATGGTGAAGAAGGATTGTATCATGCAAATTTTCAGATGTCAGGAGATGGTGAGAGAATTACTTTGTTGAATTCAGTCCTTGAAATTGTTGATGTAGTAGAATTCGGAATTCAGCAAACTGATCTGTCATTATCACGACTTCCAAATGGTATGGGGGATTTTGTAATACAAGCGCCAACTTTTTATGCCAATAATAATCCTGTTGTAGTAGCAGGTTTTGAGATGACAGATTCTGCAGGATGTGCGTCGCTTACAATTGCCTTTACTAATATGTCTGTTAATGCTAGTTCATACTTCTGGGATTTTGGTGATTCAATAAATTCTGCTTTAATTTCTCCGACACATATTTTTAGTCAGGCCGGTACTTACATTGTAAAATTGGTTGCAACACAAGGAATGTTCATGGATTCAATTTATCGTACAGTTGTTGTTCATCCTATACCAATACTTGATTTTGGTGTCGATACAATTCACAGTTCTGCAGCTGCCTATCAGCTTAATTCTCCCGGAATATTTCAGACTTATTTCTGGGGTGCAGGCAACACTGATTCATCATTATTGGTTGATACTGAAAACAGTTATTGTTTACTTGTTACAGATTCTAATTCATGCCAGATGTTTGATTGCGTTTTTGTGGATTTATTTTTTGTTGGTATAGATGATGTTTCTTCTCAATCAGGGATTTCAATTTATCCGGATCCGGCCAATGAGTATATTAATATTTCTACTTCGCAAAATGAGTCAGGGAATCTGACGATCTTTAATATTTTAGGTGAAATTGTCTATGAAAATTATATGGAAAAACGGATTCTGATTCATACAGAAAATTGGGAAAATGGTATCTATTTTTTCAGAGCTGGAAGTAGAACAGGAAAATTCATGGTAAATCATTAATGAATGGGTAATTAATTCCCATGGTTTTTGTTTGGAATTAGAAGATTTTTTTAACTTTGATAATAAGTTAACAATCAAATTCCACAAACATGAAACTGAAAAAATTACTCTTGATTATTCTTTTGACTATCCCTCTTGTGCAGATGTCGAAAGGGCAAATAACCTATTGCGAACCATCTTTCAATCAAGGTTGCTTTGGATGGAACAATCAGGAAATTTCACTTGACAGTATCCAGTGGACACTTGGTAGTACAGATTGTACAATTTCGGATTATACATCGATGTCAACTACATTAGTTAAAGGCATCGCAACACCGATGACTGTTTTGAACGGAGCCTGGTGTGGAGTAGGTGTATGGATCGATTATGATCTTAACGGCGACTTTGATTCAACAGAAAATCTGTATTATCAATATACTGCCGGAGATCCGCAGACATACAGCTTTCTGATTATCGTTCCGAATACAGTTGCTGATGGGGCATATAGAATGCGTGTAATAGCAGGTTGGGGAACTGATTGCTATACGGTAAGTGCAAATGGATATGGTGCTTGCGGGTTATATGAGTATGGGAATTTCGATGACTTTACAGTTAATATAACTTCTAATGTCGGAATAACGGAAACTAAGTTGACTGATCTTAGCATATATCCAAATCCTGCGAGTTCGATGCTAAATCTGAATTCGAATTTAATAGGAGAATCATATTCGATTATAGATCCTTTAGGGAAAGTAGTTTCGAAGGGAACAATTAACTCATTGAATAGTTCAATTGATATTAACAATTTAACGAATGGGGTTTATTTGCTTTGGATAAATCAAAAGGTCAACAAGGCTTTCCGCATTTTGAAAAATTAATACTTGGAATCCATGATAAAAAAGCACTCTTCCGGAGTGCTTTTTTTATTTAAAGGTGGCATAGAAATTTAGGGGAAGTTTCTGCTAAACTCTGTTTAGTTTTTTTATGAATAACCTAAACAGATACCCCGCTTTAGAAGAGCTATATGATAAATATGGTCGGACAGTTTATGGAATCGTATTGAGGTTTAAAATTTCTATTCCTGAAGCGGAGGAGATCGTATGTGAGCTCTTCAGGAATTTAGACTTAAAAGAAATTGAACAATTGAAAAATATTTCAGTGCGACAATTTTTAATCTCACATACAATTGAATTTGTACGAAATAAAAAAGGCGAAGTTAAAATGGAAAGTGATCTTCACAATGTGACTTACATGAACGAAATTCTCTATAAGCAAAAGTCGCTTGAAGAATTATGCAATGATAACCAAAAGAGCAGAGCAGAACTTTTTAAAGCAGTAAGACGTGAACTTCAAATGAGATCAGGCTTTATTAAATAACGAAGATTATACGGTTTCGAAGATATTTAGTGTCTAACATTGGAAATCTATTTCTCCACAAAATACATATCAATCTCGCCCTTACCCTTAGCCTGAATCTTTCCTCTATGCTGGAATTTAAATTTGTCTTTTACCATTTCATAGGTAGTACCTGAAATATTTACTTTGCCTATTTCGCCGCTGCTTTCCATTCTGCTGGCAGTATTTACAGTATCACCCCAGATGTCATATGCAAATTTCTTTACTCCGACAATTCCTGCTACGACCGGTCCGGTATGAACTCCTATTCGGATCTCAAAAAATAATTGTCCTGCAGCAGCCTTCTTTGCTTTGTGAGCGTCCATAAATTCGCGTACTTCAATGGCAGCATTAACAACATCCACTGCGTGAGTTTGATTTGGTGTAGGTAATCCACCCGCTGCCATATATGCATCACCGATGGTTTTTATTTTCTCTACCCCATACTTTGTCATGATGTGATCGAAAGCAGAAAAACATTCGTTGATCTCATTTACTAATTCTTTCGCGCTTAATTTTTCTGACAATTGAGTGAAGCCTTTAAAGTCAGTGAACATTACAGAGATCAGATCAAAGCTCTGAGGTTGTGCTGTGCCGGTTAACTTTAACTCTTCTGCAGTTTCCTCAGGAAGAATGTTCAGGAGTAATTCGTCGCTTCGTTTTTTCTCTTTGCTGATCTTGTTTCGTTGACCAAAAAAGATGAATGCAAAACATCCGACTACTAAAAATCCTCCTACGAAACCATTCCGGATTAACTTCTGACGTTTGATTGTCTGATCCTGGATCACTTTATCTTTTGTAAGTAAATTGATCTGTGATTCCTTTTTTTCGAGATCAAAAGTGAACTGAAGTGTTCCTAGTTTTTTATCTGTATTAATATTATAGATGGTATCCTTAATTGATAACAACAGATTTTGATATTTGAAGGCATTTGAATAATCGTTTTTCTGCGAATATGCCTGTGCTAAACCTTCATATGCATCTTTCACTTCCATATTTGCATTCAAAGATTTTCCGATATCGACTGCTTCAAGAAATCTTTTGATCGCAAGTCCAAGATCGCCTTTAGCAAGATATGCCTGAGCCAGTCCTACGAGTGATTGTGTTTTGTCAAGTTTCGTATCTAGTTTTTCGGAAATATTCAGTGCTTCTAAATGGGTCTCTATCGCTTTTGAATATTCTTTTTGTCTTACATAAACACGACCCTGATAATTTAGTGCATAAGGAAGATCTTCAGTGCCGGCATAAGCTTTTTGAGCCTCATTGAGATAAACCATTGCAGTAGAATCGTCATTTAGGCGATAGTACAGTTCCCCCAGATTAACAGCAGATGTTCCAATCATATATTTGTCGTCAATCAGCTTGCTTAATGTATAAGCTCTTTTAAAATTGTCGATTGCTTTCTTATATGTAGCAGATTTGTTCAGATAAATGGCACCTATGTTGGTAAGCGAAGTGACAATGCATAAGGTGTCATTTACATCTTCTGACATTTTCAATGATTGTAAATGCAACTCCAGTGATTTATCATCATCACCCTGATTGAAATAAACTGCACCCTGCTTACTCAGCATATTTGCAACTCCAACTTTATCACCATTTGATTTATATACCTCCAGGGCTTTTTGCCAGGTATTGATTGCATCGATATAATTTCCTTGCAGATAATATGCAATTCCCATATTTTTTAAAGCAAGAGCCAGACCCGGTTTGAAGTTTATTTTTTCAGCAAGTTCTTTAGAGGAATTTGCAATTTTTACTGACGTATCCGGAGCAACGTTAAAATAACTTTTGCTCAGAGCATTTAATACAGTTACTCTGGTGGTATCGGGAAGTTTTGTTTTTAATAGTTCTTTTAAACTGTCAGAATCACTTGCAGGAATATTTGTATTGCTAAATAAAAAACTGATTAAAAAGAATAGAATAAACCAATGTTTTTTGTTTATCATTTCTGTGCGTATTTGGGTGTGGTTTGTAAATCTAATAAAATACGTTCTTTCAAAAGTGATTTTCTGATTATTTTATAAAGAATTGCCCGTCAATAAAAATGTTGATTTATTCAGATAGCGCAAATTGGATAAAAAAGGTAGGGTATCAGTTGGAATCAGAGCTTATTTCTTCGTTAATTTTTCCAATCCATTTCCTGCTACCCCAAAAAACAACGCAGGAAGCAAGAAAACGTAAACCCCAATAAATTATCCCCTTAAATCCGGTATGAAGGACGTAATCAGTATAGCTATAGTAACAAAATATAGAAGTGCATAGAAAGGAAAAACTAATTAGCATAATAATTACTGCCCAAAATTTTACCAACCTTGACAGAGAATAATGCTTGAAAATTATTGCATATAGAATAATGAAAACAAGAATCAACATAACGGATTCAAGGTAAAATTCAATTGCAGATTGAGCAGTCGTTATTTTTTTTATCCACTCATATACAAATAGGAAAATAATTGCAAGTAAGAAAGAGAGATACCACTTACTTGTAATAGTGCTTTTCATTTTTTGGATCTTCAGAACTATGACAATTTGCTAAAAATTTTTGATAATAAATTTAAAAGCCATAAATTAATCATACAACATCCCGGTATACTAAATAATCCATTTACTCCTGGGCCAAAAAGAGCCATCTGTTCAAAATAATTCTATAATCCCAATCCCGGTAATCCTATAATCCAAAAAAATCCCGGTAAAAAAAATTATCAAACCATAGCTGAAATATCTTAATCCAGTACTCAATAATCCTAGTATCCTAGTATCCTATAATCCTATAATCCTATAATCCTAATATCCTATAATCCATTAATCCTAATCAAAAAGGGGTGTCAAGCCTCTGCCTAACACCCCCTTTTTCATAATGCTCATTGATTCTATCTGACAACAATTCTTGTTGTCTTTGTTACCACCTCATCAGCCGATAATGTAACCATATAAACTCCTTTGGTCACTCCGGTAATATCAAATTCTCTCGTGTTCATTCCGGTTTCAGAAGTGAATACTTCATTTGAAATGATGTTCCCAATAAGATCAGTGATCCTGATCAGATATTTCGTTTCAGTTTCTGAATTGAACGTTACAAGAATTTTTCCTGAAGTTGGATTTGGATATACTACTATTTCAGAGTCGGTGATCTCAATTTCATCGGCAACAGTCCGACACGACAGGTTCACTGCAACATTCAATTGTCCCGGTTGTGAAGGTCCGCATAAGCTGTTAGCATTTGCACGAATTATTGAAGAAGGATTCAGCGATGTATTGTAATTGACTACTGCGCTTGTTCCCGAAGGTGAAATTGATGCGCCACCTGTAACTGACCATGAATACGAAGTCGCACCTGAAACCGGTGCAATGTTATAAGCAACGGATGAATTTGTTTTACAGACAGACGTAGGGCCGCTGATCACAGGAGCCGCAGGACGTGATGTAATTGTGAAACACCGCGCAGGTCCTGTTCCACAGGCACTGTTTGCAGAAACGCAGATCGTTGACGAATTGGATGTGAATGCAGGCGTAAATCTGACGTTAATAGACAATCCGTTTGGTGCAGTAGAAAGAATCGTAACACCTGCCGGAACTGTCCAGTTATAAGACGTTGCCGTTGGTACCGGAGCAATTGAATATGTAACCTCTGATAGTCCGCAAACGCCGCTTCCCGGTCCTGATATCGATCCAGGTTGAGCAGGAGTAGAGTTCACAGCGAATGAACGCGAATACGAACCACAACTGTTTGCATCAGTAATAGTAACCATTCCTGAAGTCCATGCCGGACCAAAGTTGATGGTCGCTGTTGTAGTAGATGCAGTCGTAACTGTAGATGCAACTGTTGCATCACCTGTAACTGACCATGTATAAGATGTTGCACCAACAACAGTATTCATTGTATAGACTCCTGTTCCGCCTGCACAGACAAACGTCGGACCTGTAACCGGATTAGAGTGAGCAGGGATACCTGTGATTGTCATACCGCGGACAGCACTTGATCCTTTACAGTTCACACTGCGAACTTGAATTGAACCTTGTCCGAAGTTCGAAGGAATGCTGACTTGTATCGTATTTGTTCCTTGTCCATTTACAATAGATGCACCTGTACCTGTTATTGTCCAGTTGAAACTTGTTGCATTAGGTGCAGAAGTGGAATACGTATGTATTCCCGGACCACATGGTAGTACCGGACCTGCAATTACAGCAGGAACCGGAGGCGCCACTGTGTTCACAGGAATGTTCAGACAAGATGTTGCAGAAGTGCCGCAAACATTTACAGCAGCTACACAAATAAATCCGTTAGCATATGCAGGACCAAAAGCTACAGTGATACTGTTTGAAGTTGAAGACCCTGTTGCTCCTGTAGGAAGTGTCCAGATATACGAAGATGCTCCCGGAACCGGTGTCACCGAATAAACAATTCCTGATGTACTTCGGCATGCACCTGCCGGACCGGAAATGGATCCCGGAACAATGATCGAACCACCTGTTGTGTTAACAACAGCACTGGTTGAAGCAGTACATCCCTGGCTATCTGTAACTGTAACTGAATAATTTCCACCCGTTAGATTATTTGCTGTTTGAGTTGTCTGTCCATTTGACCATAGATAACTATAGCTACCCGAACCACCGCTTGCATTTGCTGTGGCTGAGCCATCGCTTGATGAACATGATGAAGGTGTAGTCGTTGTTAGTACTTCAACTTTTGTTGGTTGAGTCAGTGTAAGTGAAATTTCAGATGCACATCCATTGGCATCAATAACAGTGTAAGCCATCGTACCCGCAAACTGCGCGAAAGTACCTGTGCCGCTGTATGGTGATGTACCGCCACTTGCTGTCACATCAACTAATGTTGAACCTCCGAAACATGATATAGAAGTACTGTTCGAAGCAGCCGCAATTAATTGCGACGGTTCGGTTACAGTGATCATTGTAGATGTAGAACATCCGTTTGCATCAGTGAGAGTATAGTTATACATGCCTGCACCAACATTGAAATCTCCCGTTCCTGAATATGGTTCAACACCACCGGAACCGGAAACAGAAATGGTAGTTTCACCACCATAACATGCGATAGCTGTTGCGGAAGAGGATGCAACAAACTGTGCAGGTTCAGTTATTGTGAGAGTAACTTCAGAAGTACAACCTTTTGCATCTGTTACAACAAAAGTTTGTGTTCCAGCCGTTACAGTATGAGCGCCATCGCCGGAGTAAGGCGATGTTCCACCACTTGCCGTGATGGTAACTGTTGTTGTGCCGCCATAACAATTGATATTTCCCTGTGAAGTTGATAGAGTTAATGATTCATCTACCGTCAACACTCCCGGTTCATATACGAGAATATAATTGGCAGGAGTATCAGCTTGTACCAGATCACTCGGAACGATCTGATAAGTTCCACCTGCAAGATTACCACTGCCAACATTCACATTCATGTTGTCAAGAATAGTAAATACCGGTCCGCTTGCAATCACGTTACTGTCTGCATCTTCGTATTGGTAGATGGAGTTGGTGAACGTGTAAGCCGGTTGAACACCGTTGCAACCTGCAGTGGTATCGTTTGCTTTTACAGTAAGTGTTTCAGGAACGATCGTAAGTGTTCCTAGTCCGTAAGAGATGTCGAAGTTTTCCGATAACAATACACCCGGAGCGATCACCCAGTTTCCTACTGTGATACCGGTGATCATGTTCATGGAAGTATAACCAACAATCGAATCATTCGGATCTCCATACACATCGAGTGAATCGACGATCAGTACAGCGTATTCGTTTGATTCATCGTTGAAGGTATTGCTGTTCACGGCTTGCTTTCCATTTACGGCTTGCTTACCATTCACTGCTTGTTTACCATTCACTGCTGCTTTACCATTCACGGCTTGCTTACCGTTCACGGCTGCTTTACCATTCACGGCTTGCTTGCCATTGTATAGTACAGCATTGGTTGAATCGATATGGTAATCGAAGATCGATGCCGGATGTACCGGAATGTAATAGGTCGTGTCGTAAGAGATACTGTTCACTGCTTGTTTTCCATTGACAGCTTGTTTACCGTTGACAGCCGCTTTTCCGCTGACAAGGAAACTCATGTTCTGGAAATCGGCAGCACTCAGTCCGTTGACGGCTTGTTTACCATCGACCAGTACAATTGAAGTTGACATGGCAGACTGATGTTCTTCCGATAATGAATCATGGAATAAAAGTTGTTCGGAAGGATCAATGTTAGAATCATCGTAAACATATGTGAACTGAATATCTTTTCCATTGATGGCATCACCATAAACCAATGTCATATCGTTTGGTGTGACCATGATCGGCATTCTTTCAATAGTAAGAACACCATCCACAAACTGATAGTTGAAGATTGCAGAAAGCGCGAGTGACTGCGGATTGGAAAGATCCGTCACCGCAGAGTGACCGCGTCTGAAATATAAACCGATATCGGAAGTGTTGGTTGCATTGGTAGAGTAGGTAACGTCTGTCAAGCCAAGCGTAGATAAAGTTTGTCCTGTGCTTGCCATTGGAACATCGTTGATCGTAACATCAAAAGAATAAGCAGGAATGACCTCGCCATATTTTTTGTTAACGCTGTTGATGGTCACTTTTACGTTCTGCGGAATCGTGCTGAGTAAATAAATAGAATCACTTACTCCACCATCCAGACCACTTGGAGCGATCGGTGGATTGTAAACCACCAGTGGCGGGTTACCTAAGAAATCAGGAAGTTCCACAGTAAGTTGATTGCCGACCACTGTAGCCGGAATTGTATCGTATTGGAAGATGACCGAAGCATCAGGAGCAATGTATTCACCATTGATGACAAGCGTGATCGGTTGTAATCCCGGTGTGAATGCAGAATCTGCTAAATGATAATCATCGATGATCGGGAACGGATTAGCAAATGTCTGCAGCGCAGCATCGGCCTGAATGAATCCTGCTCCTGTTGCTGCATCATATCCTGCACCATCCATGTTGATGGCAGTCGATTTCAAGAGTGCTTTCATTTGTGCACCGTTGAATGTTTCGCCTGCATAATATTTTTCTTTGGCTTCAATCAAAAGAGCAGCCACACCCGCAGCATGCGGAGCAGCAGCAGAAGTACCGAAGAAGTTAGGGAAAAGATCGTTGTCAATATTCACGCCGCCGAAATTCACAGTTGTATTCACGCCATTCGGAGCGCAGAAGTCAGGCTTCTGTCTGTCGATACCATCGATAAGCACTCCACCTCGTGAAGAGAAGGAAGCTACTGTCGGAGGATTCACACCATAAACAGGGGTATTAGTATACAACACTGCACCGATCGACATAGCGCTTTCAGCATTTGCCTGTCCGATGACAGTTGCTGTTCCCTGATTGTATTCATTGATCACACCTTCACCACGGAAGATGACATATTTGAAACGAACATTGCCAACACCACTCTTGCGGGTGATAATGATGTTTGCTCGCGAAGTAACCTTCACAACTAATGGAAGGATCTCACGTGGATCACCATCGATGTTGTTACGATTGACGCCAAACCGACGTGCACCGAACTGATCGACCAGGAAGATGTCAGGGTCATTCTGAGCACCAACGATCTCACCGATAGAATAGAAATCATCATTCCATTGCAGAGCGATCGTATAAGTTCCTTTTGGAAGTGTTACGCTTTGATAGAAATCACCACCACCGAAATCGTGTGCAGCACCGGCATAACCGGCAGGGGCTGCGATAGGAGTGAAATTGCCTTCGTAGGATTTTATTCCGAAGTTACCTGCCGAAGTAAAGTAGTTCACACCTGTAGCAGAAACATCTTCCACAGCTTGTGCAATGACACCATCGCGGAAGAATGGTTCAGTGATGTAGGTGATGTCATCGACAATTACTTTACATCCTGAATCACGAAGTGATTTGATGCCATCAGCAAAGTTGCCGGCACTGATGAAACCGGAACGGAACATCAGTTCAGCATTTGGAGCAACATCATGAATGATCTGCAGCATGGCACGACCTTCATCAGATCCTGTTCCATAAGGATATTCTTCAGAAACAATTACGTCTGTGTTGAAATTCGGATTAGCAGCACCCGGAAGATCACCATTCTGAACATCACGTTCAGCAGGAGTAGGGCTACCGAATTTAGTATTGTAACTATCAGAAAGTACACCCACTTTTACACCATCACCGGAAACTTTCCAGGCTTGTTTGGCTTTGTGTGACATCTGAGCTGAATCACCTTGCGATGTTGTCAAACCGGTTGATGCCAGCGCAAAATTTCCATTGATTGGAGTGTAGTATGGCCGGGCATAATTTATCAAAATTGGCAATGAATCGAGCTTCGGTAAATTTGCGATCGGATACATTCCTGTTATGATCAGAGTAGTGTCGCCATTATCGATCAAACTATTCATGCCATAAGCAGGAGTTTGCAATAAAGCAAGAAGTGTATTGTACTGACCTACGTTTGCAATTACCTCGATCAATACTTCGCCCTGGATTTCATCTATCTTAAAGATATTATTCGCAGCAGTAGTATCGACGAGAGAATCAGGATATGAATACAATTGAGTCAACTCAGATCCGATCAGATTATCGATCGTGTCATTCGTTGGTGGTTCATAATATGGAATGATACAATTTGTAACGAATACTTTCAGTTCTGTTGTCGCTGTACATCCATTACCATCAGTAACAAAATAATTGTATGTTCCGGTAACAAGGTTCAGAGTATCGCTTCCTGTATAAGTGTAAGGCGCAACACCATTCAACGGAACAAGATTTACATCACCACTTGTTGCTCCGTTTTCTGCACAAACAAATAACGTATCGCCTGCAGATGTTGTAAGTGATAAATTACATACGAAAGAACAGTTAGTACTGAACGATGCACCTGCATCTTTTCCTGCGCTCCAGAAAGTATTCATGTCGTTCACATTGTCAACCTGAATACATGAAAGTGAAGGATTTCCTGTTGCATTGAATGAAATCAGGTTTGAATTGTTTCCATTCTGGATATTCAAACTTGAAAGGTTGTTTTGATTTACAAGTAAGTCCGATAAGCTTGGAGTAGAGGAAAGATCAAGTTCAGTTAAATTATTATTTTGACTTATGAACTGCGTGATACCCGGATTCTGACTCATATCGATTGAAGTCAAGCCCGGATTGTTTGAAATGTTTAATGTCGATAACAGTGGATTGTTCGTTACATCTAAACTTGTCAATTGATTACCCAGTGCAATAACAACAGTTAAGTTTGCATTATTTGTTAAGTCAAGTGATGTAATGTTATTGAATGGACATTCAAGCCAGAATAAATTTGTATTTGAGCTGATGTCGATTGTCGTAAGCTGGTTAATTCTACATACTAATTGTTGAAGTGCAGTATTCGAAGAAACGTCTAATGTTGTTAGTTGATTACTTCCAACATCAAGATAATTCAACTGTGTATTTGCAGAAACATCAATTGTTGTTAACTGGTTATTATAAACCTGTAAAACCGTTAATGATGTGAAAGCTTCAATTCCGGTCAGATCTGAAATTGACAGGCCGTTTACATCCATATTACCGTTGAAAGCTAATGCTTCCGAGCATTCAATTTCTAAATTGCTGTTTGTGTTGATGCTTGCATTTGCAAGCAAAGCATTTTTGAAGTTGACGTCAGGGATATTCACATAGCATACACAATTTGTTCCTGTAACAACTCCACCCGGAGAGACCCAGTTTGATGTCGCACCTTCAAGGTCAAAGTTGTTCAGTATTGCATTGTTGCCATTGCCGCTTACATCAGTATCATTTATAACACTTACGTTACTTTCATTAGCAAAGCCTTGATTAAAATGAAAGGCAGCAGCTAATCCGGGTTGAGCACCGATCTCACAGTTCATATTGTCAACGATCTGCGATTGAGATCTGCTAACATTCCAGATTCTGACTTCATCTAATGCACCATCCAGAAATTCATTACCAAATGATTTTCCGATCTGAAGATTATTTGCAGTCGGAACATTTAAAGTGCCCGGAGTATCTTGTCCGCGTAACACACCATCGGTATATATCGAACGTGTTGTACCATCGTACGTGGCAGCAATGTGATGCCAGTTACCATCAAGTATATTTGGAATCATCACTATAAGATCATTCGCCCACCAGTAATTAACCAGTTGTGTTGGTCCGGCAAATCTGATCGCATTAGATTCATTCTGTGTTCCGAAGTTTCCATATCCTATGAATCCTTCGTTGAAGTTAATTGTATTTGGTTTGATCCATGCTTCAAGAGTATAAGGGCTGTTGCCGGTTGGAAGATTGTCGACTGTGTTTAATGAAACAAAATCATTAACTCCATCAAAATCCAGAGCAGCTGCCGGTGTACAACCTGAGTGAGTATTAATATCTGAATCATCACAATCATTATAGTCATTCACAAGGTTTCCAGGTGCAAAGCAAGGAGATGTAACAACTATAGAGTTATTAGGGTCTCCAAAGCCATCACCATCCAGATCATAATACATTGTACCTGCATAACCACCATTCCAGTTAGAAACGTTGAAGTCTCCTGAAAGTGAAAAAGAGATCAGTTGACCAATGTTATTGGTCGAAGTAAAATCAGTAAGAATGTTGACTCCTGGATTCTCGGTGTTAGCTGTACCGTGATCGAAAGGATAATAATTTATTAAATTCGGTTCATAATAGACATAAGCAGTCATTTTGGATCTGATCTCTGCTTGTGTTTTTGCTACATCCCAGATACGTACCTCGTCCATTTTTCCGGAGTACCACTCAAGATTGAAATCAGGCCATCCGCCTAGTCGGCCAACATTAAATCCTGATGTTAAATCTCTGGAGTAAGTGTCAGTTATGGATTCGTCAACTCTTCCATTTACATAGATCTTATAATTCATCCCTGCTCTTACCACTGCAACATGTGTCCATTGATTGAGCGAGATTGAAGTTGTTCCGGAAACTACTAAATAACCAGGAGCTCCGGCTTCTGCAAGTTCTAGCATAAGATTTCCGGAATCAAATTTAAGTCCGAACCAATTCCCCGCACCACCAGATTCACTCGTTCTGTTTGTGATAATATATCCGTTAGTTGTTGCATATGGGTGAATCCATGCTTCAATAGTGAAATCATTTGTTCCAAGATTGAAGTCCTGCATTTCTACATAGCTGGTAGCACCATCAAATGAAAGTGAATTATTTTCACTGATATTTCCATTACAGTTTTGATCTGTTCCGTCGCAAATTTCAAGAGCACCGGGACCTTCACTGTAACTATTAGGGCTGCAATCATTACTGAAAAATGAACTTCCACAAGGCGTAGCCGGCAGTACTCCAAAACCATCGTTATCATAATCATAATAAGTTGTATGAAGATCATCGCAATCCAGATTATTAACTACATATCCCGGAACAGGAGCAACATCAATGATCTGACTTGCATTGTCTCCAAATCCATCACCATCAACATCTGCATAGAAAGTTCCCGGTAAATTACAATTTGTACCTGTAACAACACCGCCACTGGTGATCCAGTTTGAAGTGTTTCCGTCAAGTGTAAAATTGAAAAGACTTCCATTCCCGTTGAGTGCCGCATCTGCTAACTGATCAATCATTGGTGTTGTGTTATCACTTTCTCCTATACCTTGATTGAAATGATAATTGGCCAACAAGTCTGATTGCGGTGCAAGAATTTCACAAGCATAATGATCTGTAATTTCCTGGGCCGTTAATGCTCTTGACCAGATACGAAGTTCATCCATAGATCCCGGGTAGAATCCTGAAGTTCCTAATCTAGATCCGACATATATTGAACTGCCAAGTCCACCGCCTATTGCAGTAACTGATGCCACAAATGCACCATTTACATAGATAGATTGTAAATTAGTTTGGTCGTCATAGGTACAAGCAATATGATTCCATGTGCCAAGAACCAATGGACCTGTTGATACAGAAGTGTTATCTCTCAGCCAAAATTCAAGATTCTCAGTTGATCCTTCTAAACTAGGATCGGAAATTGAAGCAGCACTTTCCCATACAAAAGCATTTTGACTTGCATCAGCTTTCACCCAAACTTCAATTGTGAAAGAGCTTGTGCTAATTGTTGGAATCGCTACATAATCATCTATACCATCAAAGTGCAATGCAGAACCCGGACCGCCGGAAGTTAAATCACTGCCATTACAATCCTCATCGATAGAGTTGTTTGGAATCTCTGTTGCACCCGGATTGATTAGAGGGTCATTGTCATTACAGTCTGCACTGCTTTCAGTATAACCTGGAGGTATAGTACAAACGCTACCTACAAGAATAGAATTATTCAGATCTCCATAAGTATCTTCATCACCATCTGCATAATATGTCAGAAGTGTAATGGGTGTACATGAAGTTCCTGAAACAACTCCGCCAACTTCAACCCAATTTGATTCTGTTCCTGAAAGTGAACTGTTTTGAATTACACCATTACGATTATTTCCGGAAGCATCGTTTACAATGTCTACTGAAGGATTGTTTGATCCGGCAATTCCTTGGTTCAATGGGTAGTATGCTACCAGACCCGGAGCGTTTGTCGGGATCTCGCAATTCATATTAGCACTTATTTCGGTCTCGCACAATGCACGATTCCAGATTCTGACTTCGTCAAGAGTTCCGTCTAATGCATATCCTGAATTGTCATTTCCAAGGATAAGATCGAATATTGTATCATTGACTGTTCCTGTATATGGCACTGTTGCTTCAAGAGCCCCATTGACATACAACTTCATGTCGAAGCCATCATATGTACCTGCAACATGGTACCATTCTCCGGGAGTAATAGTAGTAGTTGAATTCGCATCATGCCATCCCCAGCCGTTTACAAAGAATGTAAAATTTGTACCGCCGCCACTTAAGTTTAATCCGTATCCATCTGCAAAAGAAGACGGTTCGGTTTTCATGATGATACCTGCATAGTCGTCAGCAGTTCTCGGCTTAACCCAACATTCAATTGTCAATTCAGTTGGGTCTAAAGCGTCATCATCAGGAACAATTACAAGATCATCAACACCATCTAAACTTAAGGCAGCACCCGGTATTGGAGTCGCAGCTTCCCCGATCTGAAAATCAGAGAATGATGTAAGTTGTCCTGCTGTGATCGATAAACTTGTTCTGTTGAACACCTGGAAATCTATCCAGTCAGGTGCATCATATTTTTTTACAATAAAGTTATTGAAGTCTGCATTCAGATCAACATCTGCAGCATCCCAGTTGAATGTAACAACTAAGTCCTGAAAATTCAGTCCTGCATTGGTAAGATTCCAGAAACGGTTTACTGCTTTATTCGGGTCAATTCCTGAAGAAGCAATTTCCGGATGCACACCAGGCTCTGTACGTGCTATAATTCCACCATCAGGGAACAATCACCTGTACATTTAAAGATACAGGTGCATATTGTGTTGCATCACCGATTGGATAATCTTTTACTCCTGTTGAAGTAAAGTCTCTTTGTAAATTTCCAACTACGTAAGAAGTTGAAGATGCATTGTGATGGTAGCAGAAGCACCAATAATTACATTGCTGAGATTTGTGATCAGCTTACCATTATTAAAATTAAGGTCTTGATTAATTGTTTGTGTTCCCTGAATAACGACGTCAAATGGATTGAGAATAGTCAACTTTTCAATTGAGCCTTGACCGAAAATGGTTTGCTGAAGACTTCCTGTCATAGAAAGATCTGTAAATTCAATTGATCCTCCATTAGTCAGATTCAAGCCACTGAATGTCATGTCGCCTCCTGTTAATGTCGCAAGTGGATCTACAATCAATTCATTTGCATTGATAACAGTTTGAATATTGAAAGTTCCATTCTTAAAGACAAGCATTCCGCTGGCCATTGATAGGAATGATGAGCCCCCAAATGTAAGGGTGCCCGGAGTAGCAAAAGTAAATAACCCATTATTGTCAGGACAATAGAATGTTCCATTGAATGTATTATCCCAGCCGGTCGCAACATTTACAATTCCAAAATTATTATTGAATGTACCGTCATTTGTAAATACAGATAGATTTAAAATAGTGTTTAGAGTTGACCCTGTAGCATTGAATGTGTGATTGACAGTTCCTGTTGAAGTATTGTTCAGATTAAAGTTATTGATAGTTACCTGATCTATACCATCGTGAAACAAAAAGTTCACGATATTGTTATTGATCATTTCTCCTGCCATATTATATTCAATCAATGCGCAGCAAGAAACGTCAGAGTTTTCAATATTTATTACACCGTTATTTGTAACAGACAAAAATAAGTTTGCTCCATTGGCAGTATTATTTCCTAAGTTTAAAGTTGCATCACTGTTAATTATCATCAAACCTTGACCGGTCAATGTGCCATTTTCAACTATAACAGTTCCGGAAACATCAAGATCAGTACCTGGTCCGTCAGCAATCACAATTCCTGGTCCTGTTACATGTAATGTTGCACCGGTTTGAACAACGATTTGATCTGCGGTAATTCCACCATCAACCGTAACCGTAAATCCACTTTGAAGAGTGATAGTATTGTCCCCATAATTCGGAGTACTTAAAGCAGGTTGCCAAGTACAGCCATCAAAATATTCCCAGGTAGAAAGAGCGCCCCAATTGCCACTGGCAATTGAACGAAAATCACCTGTTGGAATACATGCTTCAAAGTTTTCTCCGATCTGAAATTCACTGAAGGATGTGATGTTAAAGGCAGTCAGAGATGTTTCTGTTATGTTACCTACTGTAGGAAGTGTCCAGGTTGGATCATTGTATTTTGCAACGATAAAATTGTTGAAGTTAGTGCTGCCATCAACTTCAGCAAGGTCCCATGAGAAATTAACATCACATGTATTAAAACTTAAACTGTGATTAGTTATGTTCCAGACACGGTTCACACTTAACGCCTGGTCAATTCCTGAATTGAGAATGTCGGCATGGTCTCCTGCTGTTGTATGTGCATTAATAAATCCGTCACCACTACCGTCATTTGGAAGATCGAATGTCAGTGCGATAGGTGCGTAAGCATTTTCATCACCAATAGGTAATTGTACTGGACCCGGAGTTGCATATGCAAAATGGTGCCGTAGATTACCATTGACATATGAATTCACAGATGGATCCATAATAACAGCACCAGGCCCAAGAATCAATGTGTTCGGACCGGTATTAATTAATCCAACACCCATATTCAAAGTATTTACAATGGTCTGATTTCCATCAAGTGTTACTCCGGATTCATTATAGATAGACATATTTGCAATACTTCCTGATCCAAGAATAGTCTGTTGTCCAAGTGATGTAAAAGAAAATCTTGCCAGTTGAATCAATCCATTATTTTCTAATGTACTTCCGTAAAATTCAATTCTGCAAGTCCATTCAATTCTGCATCGGAATAAATCCGATATGTACCTGAATGTGTGCCAAAAGAATTTCCTAGTCTGAGTTCTGAAGCTGATTGAAGTTCTACAACACCAAGATTGTTAAATTGCATTTCTTCATCATAGATCAATCCATCGATTCCAGTATCAATCCATATAGTACCGGAAGGCATGTTATTAAACTGGGAGTTGGAACTAATCGAACCCAGGAAACTTGTTGAAGCATTAAAATATAAGTTGTCGTAATTGTTGAAAAAAGTATTAGCTCCTCCGAAGGTAATGGTTGCATTTGAGTTCCAGGTTATCGGTGTGTAATTATTAATAGTCAATCCGTCATTAAACGAATAACTTCCACTCGACATTTCTATAGTAGAACCTGGCAGGAAGTCAATAATTCCCGGTCCATAAATATCACTACCTAAAAGAAAAGTACTTCCATCTTCGAATTGTGCATTTCCAAGTATATTAAAGGTAGCAGCTGAGAACTCAATTGTACCGGAACATTGTAAATCTATTCCGGCTCCATCAGCAATGGTAAATTCCATTTCTGTTACCAATAAACTACTGCCTGGATTAATTATTAGTTGGTCAACTACAAGAGGCGAAGTATTTCCAGGTACCATATAATGGTCGGTAATTGTAATTTGTTCAGCATTTGATGCTACCGGATAATCAATAGCAGGTACCCAGGAATTTCCGTCAAATGTTTCCCAGTTGGAAATATCGTCCCACGCGCCATCACTCACAGTTCTATAGTCATTTACTGCATACGAAGCTACTTCTCCTACCTGATAGAATCTATCTGCAAAAGTAGTAACACCGGAAACATCAATTGAAGTTGGTTGTGGGTTAGAAGATGTTGCAATGCTCCAAATACTGGCATCACTGTAATAAGAACCTACTCCAAAATTTGAAGTAATTGCATCAAGATCAACATCAGTTGCATCCCAGTTTAATGTAAAATCAGCAGTAGAAAATATCTGATTCGCACTCTGATCAATTGACCAACAACGATTCACACTTAAATCACTTATAATACTTGATGTTCCAACTTGCGGATGATCATTTCCCAGGAATGGATACGGAATTCATCACCAAGAAGTAAACCATTTATAGTTAATGATACCGAGTGTAAACGTTGTCGTCACCAACAGGAAAATTTAATGTAGTTGTACCTGCAGGGAAACTTCTTTGGATAAAACCATTTACATAGCTACTTGAAGAACCTGAAGAAATATTACCGGTTGATAAGATGCTTATTGTATGAGCAAATGTTCTGATCTTTCCTGTTGTCAATGTAAGAAGTCCGTTGAAACTTTGAGACCCACCTAATGTAATTCCCACTCGGATTAGCAACAGTCATATTTAAAATTGATCCATTACCATTAATTGTTTGGTTAGAAGCACCGACAACTTGAAGATTGGTAGTATTTAATGTACCATTGTTTGTGAGTGTCGGACCGGAGAAAGAAATATTGTTTGCTGTCAACGTTGCACTATTATTCACAACTAAAGTACCGCCCACATTACAGTTTCCGGTTAATGATAAAGTTCCTGCGGATACTGTCATCGCTGATCCTGTATTCGTGTAAACGCTAACAAAGCTATCGAAAGTAGATGTGCTTGTAGTGGATTTAGTAATGCTTCCCCCTGTATTATTCCAGAATGTAAATGTCGCAGAAGGATCACCATTGAAATGTAGAAAAGAAGGAGCAGATAAATTGAATGCACCATTGTTTTGAAGTGTGATAGTACCACCATTATATGCAATATTGTTTGCTGTCCCCGGCCATGTCATTGTACCATTGTTGGTGAAAGTATGAGTACCTGAAAGAAACATACTACCTGTACCTGTCCAATTGAAATTTCCACCGATATTATTTGTCCAGTCACCATTGCCTGTAATTGTGCCTGAATTAAAATTAAAGACTCCGCCACTGGTAATTGATACAGTTCCTCCTGAGCCATTGCTCAGTGTTGGCCCGCTTAAATTACATGTCCCTATGATCGTAAGTGAATTTCCTACACCCCCATTCAGAGTCAGAGAACCGGAACCGGATACTGTTAAAGTTCCGCCTGAATTAACCACTGTATTATCTGTAGTTACATTGGAATTGATAGTAACTGTGTGAGTGCTTAGAATTGTAATTGTGCTATCTGAAAAAGATGGTGATGTAATAGCGCCTATCCATCCGCAAGCTGTGAGTGTTTGCCATATCGCCGGATTACTCCAGGAACCTGAACCCGCTGTACGATAGGTATATGTTGCACCCATAGCATAAGAACGAACCCAGTTAGAAGTTGTCCCACTCAATGCAAATCCGTTTAACGTACCGTTGTAGGCGTTACTGCTCAGATCAAGAAGTGTTGTAAGACCCGGATTATTTTGATCTGCAATTCCTGATTGAATGGATACATTACTACTAAGCCTGTTTGTGGAGTTATCTCACAATTCATGTTTCCTTGTATCTGAACTTGTGAACGTGATACATTCCATATCCGTAATTCATCTAAAGTTACTGCAGTATATCCTTGTAAAATATTATTCATCAATCCCGCACCGATTGAAGTCAAAGACATAGGTTGTGGACCAAGTCCGGTTGTACCTGTGCCATCAGAAATTCCATCCAGATAAAAAGTAACGGCGTTTCCTGATTTTGTAACTGCAACATGATGCCAGTTACCATCATTAACGTTAGTATTGCCGGTGAGCTGATGTAGTGATATACCATCACCAACAGCAAGTCGTAACTTTCCGGTGTTTAGTGCAAACTGCACATAATTGTTATTTATTGCTTCCCCATACAAAGATGGTTGCGTTTCCATCAGTTGTCTGAATCCAGGTTTCGATTGTAAAGGTTCCGGAATAAGGGACGACTGTGTTAGTAGAAACATAATCGTTTGTACCATCAAAATGCAATGCGTTTGAACCTTGCGCTTTTAATTCTGATGCGAAAGAAAATGTTAAAATAAAAAGTGTGGACAATACAAAATTTGCCCAATTGAATGGTGTGGGGTTTTTCATGTGTGTTTCAGTGTGTATTGGTTTGCAAATTAAGAAATTGCTGAGTCATATTAAAATTTTATCGGTAAACTGACGAGTATTTTTTTTTCTATTTTTTCATAGATAAAAATGCTCGAAAATGCAGCAAAATCAATAGATTTAAGACTTGACAGGAATTAATTCCAAAGATTAATGCATTAACCCGGTTAATTTCTTCGAATTCCTGGTTATTTGCTTGGTAAAACGCGCAAAAATGAATGTTAATAATTAATTAATTTTGTTCTTAATTTCTGATTCGATGGCAGGATTTTTTAAATGTGGAAATTCTGTTTTTGTGAACGTCTGAATTTAGAATAAAAACAACTACTTTGTAAAAATGAAAATCATCACCTTCTTTGTTTCACTTCTGCTTATTTTGAATTTCAGCTCTCTTCTTTTGAAAGCTGAAGAGATTTCAACGCCTGATACTGTCAATGTCGGATTATACATTACAAGTATTCATGACATAGATTTCCGGCAGAAAGAATATTCCGTGAATCTGTGGCTATGGCTAAAATATAAGAACAGAGATTTTGATTTCATGAAAAATCTTGAAGTACCAATGGCAAAGTCTGTCGAAAAATCGTATGCAACTGTCGATACACTTGAAGATGGCCGGATCTATTTGCTGATGAAACTTCAATGTGTGATGAAAGGAACGTGGAAGATAAATGATTTCCCATTCGACAGACAAAAATTACGATTTGCAATTGAGAATTCTATGTACGATTCTAAAGCATTGGTGTTTTCTGAAGATACTGTTGGGAAACATTATGGTAAATATTTTTAATGGGATGGGAGAAAGACAGTTTCAATATTAAAACAGAAATGAAACGATATGAAACTGCTTTCGGTGACCCTAGAACTTGATAAACCGGAATCAGAGTACAGTAGTTATAAAGCTACAATTGTTGTCCATAGAAATTCATGGGAAATGTTTTTCAAGATATTTTTAGGAATGTATATCTCGTTTCTCATCTCCACGATATGCTTTTTGTCCACCTGACAATATGGAATCACGACTGGCTTTAAGTGTTGGTTCTTTGTTTGCTGTAATCGGTAACAAGTATATAATTGATTCTTCACTTCCGGAATCCAATACGTTTACAATGGTCGATACACTGCATGGACTGACATTGCTTTATATTTTTCTTGTGATCGCATCTTCTGTTTATACGCTACGGCTTGTTCGTGCAGGATTTGAACACCGTTCTGAAAAACAAAACCGGTTGATGGGGTGGATGTTATTACTTTTTTATGTAGCGTTGAATATATGGGTTATCCTGCAATCATATAATACGATTGCAACTGGATAAAAAATATGAGACAACTTATT
Organism: Bacteroidota bacterium; assembly: GCA_016711505.1. NCBI lineage: Bacteria > Pseudomonadati > Bacteroidota > Bacteroidota bacterium. Next base: position 487,503 of record JADJSV010000002.1, read on the forward strand.
TCCTGCATTGTTTAATTTATTATTGAAAATGAAACAGATCGTATTTTTTATTTTATTGTCGTTTGCTTCCGTATCGAAGGCAAACATCCATTTACCATCCTTTTCCGGACTCAAATGCTTATTGGAATATTATAGTTGAAGTGTATTGTGCACCGATGAATAGCCATGTATTTGATCATCACTCTGTCGAAATCGGAGGTGATACACTTATCGGTGGAATTCAGTATCATACTTTTCAGGTACCATTCATTCAATCTGGAAGCAATGGCGTTTGTCCCTACTATCAGAGTGGATATAAAGGTGCGTTTCGTCAGGATACAACTTTAAGGAAAGTTTATATTATATCTCCCGGTGATTCTCTGGAGCAAATATTATACGATTTTAGTCTTAATGTTGGTGATACTGTATCAGGATATCTGGTAAGAGATTTACCGACAGTCGAAACGGTTATTAGTATTGATTCAATAATTATAGGAGGAAGTTACAGGAAGAGATGGCTGATTAATTCAATATATCCACTTTATATGACGGAAGGTGTAGGGTGGCATTACGGTTTAATTGTTCAATCACCAGGAATATTGCTAGACGCAACAAACATAAATATGACATGCTTTACACAAAATGGAATTGTTCTTTTTAATAATGGGTTTCCGGTGTGTGACCTGATTGATCAAGTTGAAAGAAATAATCAGGAACAAACAATTTTTGAGTTACCCAAATCCTGCAACATCAACGACTAAGGTAAAATTGCCTTTATCTTTTGTCAATGGAAGATTTGAAGTTTATGATATTAATGGCAAATTAATTGAAGATTGCAGTGTTGGTGAGAACGTGGATTTTGAATTTGATGTTACATCATTCCGGAAAGGAATTTATTTTATGAAATTTTATTCTGTTGAAGGGAAAAATACTTCGTTAAAATTAATTAAGGAGTAATTATAGAATCACATGTAATTGAATTTTTTCAGAATAGCAGTTAATTATACCTGATTTCTTACAGTTTACAATTATCAATTCTGCAATTGGGTTCTATTTATTTATGAAATTGATTAAGAAAAATGGAAAATCATAGTTTTTACTGTACTGAAAGTTACTATTGATTACAGAAATGACTTTTAGTCAATCAAAAGTTGTTGAACTTTTGTTAGTGGAGTAGTATTAAATTGTGAATAAACACACTAAATCCACACAATGAAAAAATTAATTACTCTTATTATTGTTTTTGCATTTTCGAAAACAAATTTAAATGCACAACTTTTGAACGGTTCTTTTGAGAACTGGAGTACTGTGCAGTATAATGATCCTGCCGGATGGCATAATGGAAATGAGGAATCTGTTCCGACTATTGGTTCCGCATGTGTGACTGAAGTTGCAGGTGTAACCGGTTCAGCGATCAGACTTGAAACAATGGTAAATGAAAATGACACGGCTCAGGCTTTCTTTACTAATGGTGATCCTATGAGTGGTGAAGGCGGAGTACCATGTGCTTCTCAGCCCACTTCAATAACAGGAAATATACGTTACAACATTCCCGGAAACGATACTGCTCTTATTCTTATCATGTTCAAAAAGAATGGTGCCGTAGTCGGACAGAATGTTATACAGATAAAAGGAACCGGTATTCAGAATTCATTCGCACCATTTTCTTATCCTGTAACTTCTTCGGTTGCTCCTGATTCAGTTATTATCGCAGCAACATCAAGTAATTTATTAGGCAACGGTGGAGTAGAAGTAGGAAGTTTCATTGAGATCGATGACCTTGCCTTCGCAGGTGCTGCAGTTGCTATTCCTAATGGTGATTTTGAATCATGGTCGCTTCAACAGTTGATTTTGTTTCTGACTGGAATTCAAATGGAGATGTTCAGCGTACAATGGATAGCCAGGATGGTACATATGCTATTAAATTAACTACAGTTGATTATGGAAATGGTGACATCGGTGCAGGTCAGGTATCAAATGGATACTATTCTCAGAACGGTCCTGTCGGTGGATTTCCTTATACTTTAACAAGTGATACACTTTGCGGATATTACAAATACATTACTTCAGGTAGTGATTCAGCGGACATCAGCGTAACTGGCACCGTAAACAATTCTATCATCGGCGGCGGATTTCTTTCTTTTGGACCGGTATCGCAGTATACATACTTCGAAATTCCAATTTACTTTGGATCAGCACCTGATTCATTGCAGATAAATTTTTCATCGTCTCATTGGCCGTATTCAGGAAATTCTATCGGCGGTACTTTGTACATAGATAATCTTGCATTGAGGTCACAACTTACTGCCGGTATTTCTAAGAATGAGAATAAAAATCCTTTCTCGGCCTATGTATTTCCAAATCCTTCAAGTCACCTTATCTCAATAAGAACAGAGCAAAATTTATATGGTACTTCTGTAGTATCGGTTTATGATGTCTCGGGTAGTCTTGTGAAAAGTGATATTATTTACAATTCAGGAAATACAATCGAACTTGACATTACAACTTTAAATCCCGGAAATTATTTCTTTAAAGTGATCTGTGGAAGTATTGTACTTCAGAGTTCATTTACGAAAAATTAATTTCGGAATATTAATATAAAAAAAGGCCCTTAAGAAGTTGGGGTGTAGTCTGCAGACTACACCCCAACTTCTTAATGCCTTTCAATAAGTGATCTTGATTGTTAATTTTTCTCAATCACTACAGTCTGTGTTTTGACAATCGCTCCATCTCTTTCTAAAAGAAGAATGTAAACACCGTTTGTGACATTTTCAATATTGATAGTATTTCTCATCAGACCTTCGCCTTTCAGATCTTTTTCTTCCAATATTAATTTGCCATACATGTCAATCAACCTGATGTTGAATTGTTCTCCACTCAGAGCGTCAAATTCAACATTGATATTTGATGCTGCAGGATTCGGATAAACACTGAAGATTCCTGCTTCTGTTTCATCCTCTTCACCCATTGTTCTGCAACCAAGATTTACGTTGATCGCTTTTGTTGAGAATGCAGAACTGCCGGAAGAATGGTTTGCTCTTACTGAAAGTGTAGCAGAATTTGATGTTGCAGATGTGAACCTGACTATTACAGTTCTTCCCGTTGTAGATCCCACAAAAGTTGCACCTCCTGTAATCGTCCATGAGTATGAAGTGGCTCCTGTTACAGAAGAAATACTATATGTAACATTCGTATTGGATTTGCAAACGGCCGAATTGCCGGAAATACTTCCCAGGTAGCCGGTGCCGGTGAAACGACTAAGGAAGAAACAGGGCTCGAACCGCATGTGCCATTCGCTCTGACTGTTATTGTACCTGTTGATGTAAAACTGTTCCCGTAATTTACTTTCACACTTGTACCTGTCGAACTACCCGAGAAAGTTGCACCTGAAGGAAGCGTCCATGTATATGAAGTTGCATTCGGTACAGCACTGATTGAGTAGGTCTGACCGGTTTTCTTACACAAGTTAACAGTAGGCCCGTTGATCGCGCCTGGTGTTCCCGGGATGGATGATGAAATATTCAGTGTAGTAGTTGGTCCGTCACCACAAGCATTACTTGCATAAACAGAAAGAGTCCCTGAATTAAATCCGGCCGGATAAGTAACATAAACTTTTGTAATTGCACTATCAACAGTCAGTGGATTTCCGGTTAAACCAAATCCATCCGAAATTACTGCTCCTGCCGGTGCTTCCCATGTATATGATGTTGCATTCAGGAATTTAAAGATCTGATAAGTTTTTGTTGTTCCCGGACAAACTGAATTTGTTTGAGCTGAAGTGAATATAGGTGGAATTATTAATACTCCTAATGAATATGTTATTCTGAATCCGCTGCTTCCCATGCAATTTGTTGCTCTTACGGAGATCAATCCGGCGATGAATCCTGAAGGATAACTGATGCTAACCGTATTTGTTCCTTGTCCGGATAGTATGATAGCCTGTGTTCCGCCACCGATACTTAATACTGACCAGATATAACTTGTTGCATTTCCTACCGGAGCCACAGAATAAGTACTTACCTGTGGTCCGCAGATATTCTGTGTTCCTGTGATCGGTCCCGGTGTTCTAGGTGCAGAGGTAAATTGTGAAAGAGTTACTGTACTTGCAAAACTTGCTCCACATGAATTAACTGCTTGTACCGTTAACACACCTCCGGTATATGTACTTCCAAAACTTAAAGTTATCGATGTTGAAGTCGATGAACCTGTCGCACCTGCAGGAACTGTCCAGAGATAAGAGGTAGCTCCGGCAACCAGGGCGATACTGAAGACAACGCCAGTTTGATTTTTACATGCACCGGACGGTCCTGTAATAGAAGTTGGCTCACTAGGTACAGAAGATGTATTTGTTATCAATGCAGAAGCATTACCTGTACAACCATTGTTATCAGTAATTGCTACCGAATAATTTCCTTCAGGTTGAGATGTTATTGATGAAGTGGTTTGTCCACCCGGTGACCATAAATAAGTAAAAGGTGCAGCCCCGTTTATTACTGTTGCTGTTGCTGTACCATTGCTTAGATTACAAGTCGTATTAACTGTGCTTATTGAAGAAGAGATAGGAGCAGGCTCAACAAGGTTGATTGATGCACTTGTCGAACATCCATTAGCATCACTCACTGTATAGTTGTAGTTTCCGGCAGTTACATTGGTGAATGTTCCTGTTCCGGTGTATGGAGACGTTCCTCCGATCGCTGTTACAGTAACTGATGTTGTTCCTCCATAACATGCTATTGATCCATTTGCAGTTGCTGATAATGCTGATGGAGCCATGACTATTCCTGTTGCAACTGTTGAACATCCGTTTGCATCTGTTACAGTGAAACTATAAGCACCGGCATTAACTGTGAACGTACCGGTTCCTGTATAAGGTCCCGTTCCGCCTGTTGCGGTAACCGTAACTTCAGATGTACCGCCGTTACATGAAATTGGTGTAGCAGTTGCAGATGCAACAAGCATCATCGGTTCTGTAATTGTAATTGATGTATTTCCTGAACATCCATTTGCATCTGTTACTGTTGTATTGAATGAACCTGCCATAACAGTAAATGTTCCTGTACCTGAATAAGGTGGTGTTCCACCGGTTGCAGAAATAGTTATCTGTGTGTAGTCACCATAACATAATACTGGTGTCGCACTTGCTGTAGGTTCTACTTCTGTTGGCTCAGTCAATGTTATTGTTGTAGTCGCTGTACAGCCATTCGCATCAGTAATATTGTACGTATACGTTCCGGCACCTTCATTAAATGTTCCTGTTCCTGTATAAGGAGCAGTTCCACCTGTAGCCGTAACAGTAATATCTGCATGATCTTTATTACACAAAATTATTCCTGCAGTAGAATTTGCAGTCAGTTCATTTCCTACCGTCAATACTCCCGGTTCATATACGAGAATATAATTGGCAGGAGTATCAGCTTGTACCAGATCACTCGGAACGATCTGATAAGTTCCACCTGCAAGATTGCCACTGCCAACATTCACATTCATGTTGTCAAGAATTGTGAAGGTCGGACCGCTTGCAATCACGTTACTGTCTGCATCTTCGTATTGGTAGATGGAGTTGGTGAACGTGTAAGCCGGTTGAATACCGTTACAACCTGCTGTATTATCGTTTGCTTTTACTGTGAGTGTTTCCGGAAGAATCGTTAAGTTACCAAGACCATAAGAGATATCGAAATTCTCAGACATCAATACACCCGGCGCAATGAGCCATGTTCCCACTGTATACCCGGAGATCATGTTCATCGAAGTAAATCCAGCGATAGTTACTGAATCATTCGGATCATCATATACATCGAGTGAATCCACGATAAGTACGGCATTCTCATTCGACTCTTCGTTGAATGTGTTGCTATTCACAGCTTGTTTGCCATTAACGGCTTGCTTCCCATTCACAGCTTGCTTTCCATTCACGGCAGCTTTTCCATTGACAGCTTGTTTTCCATTCACGGCAGCTTTGCCATTGACTGCTTGCTTGCCATTGTAAAGAACAGCATTGGAAGAATCTACATGATAGTCGAAGATAGAAGCCGGGTTGACCGGAATATAATACGTCGTGTCGTAGACAATGCTGTTAACCGCTTGTTTGCCATTGACTGCTTGCTTGCCATTGACGGCTGCTTTTCCACTGACCATGAAACTCATGTTCAGGAAATCAGCAGGAGTAAGTGTTACACCATTTACCGCCTGCTTTCCGTCGATTAGTACCACTGAACTGGACATTGTTGATTGATGCTCTGTTGACAATGAATCAAGGAAAACCAGTTGATCGGAAGGATCAATGTTGGCTGTGTTATAATCATAATCAAATTGAATTTCCTTACCGTTGATCGCTTCACCATAAACCAATGTCATGTCGTTCGGCGTCACTGTGATCGGCATTCTTTCGATCGTGAGTACTCCGTCGATGAATTGATAGTTGAACAATTCTGACAAGGTCAATGAGAGAGGATTACTCAGATCAGTAACAGCAGAGTGACCTCTTCTGAAATACTGACCAATGTCAGATAGATTAGTAGCGTTTGATGAGAAAGTAATATCAGTCAGACCAAGCGTAGCAAGAGTCTGTCCTGTACTTGCTAAAGGCACATCATTGATCGTAACATCAAAAGAATAAGCAGGAATAACCTCGCCATATTTCTTGTTAACGCTGTTGATCGTAACTTTTACATTCTGCGGAATAGTGCTAAGTAGGTAGATTGAATCACTCGCTCCACCATCCAGACCACTTGGAGCGATCGGCGGATTGTAAACCACCAGTGGAGGATTACCTAAAAATTCAGGCAAGTCGACTGTGATCTGATTTCCAATTACAGTAGCAGGAAGAGTATCGTACTGGAAGATGACCGAAGCATCAGGAGCAATGTATTCACCATTGATGACAAGCGTGATCGGTTGTAATCCCGGTGTGAATGCAGAATCTGCTAAATGATAATCATCGATGATCGGGAACGGATTAGCAAATGTCTGCAAGGCAGCATCGGCCTGAATAAATCCTGCTCCTGTTGCTGCATCATATCCTGCACCATCCATGTTGATGGCAGTCGATTTCAAGAGTGCTTTCATTTGTGCACCGTTGAATGTTTCGCCTGCATAATATTTTTCTTTGGCTTCAATCAAAAGAGCAGCCACACCCGCAGCATGCGGAGCAGCAGCAGAAGTACCGAAGAAGTTAGGGAAAAGATCGTTGTCGATATTCTCACCACCGAAATTCACAGTTGTATTCCCACCGTTCGGAGCACAGAAGTCAGGCTTCTGTCTGTCGATACCATCGATAAGCACTCCACCTCTTGAAGAGAAGGAAGCTACTGTCGGAGGATTCACACCGTAGACAGGAGTGTTTTTGTACAACACTGCACCGATCGACATAGCGCTTTCAGCATTTGCCTGTCCGATGACAGTACCGGTTCCCTGATTGTATTCATTGATCACACCTTCGCCACGGAAGATGACATATTTGAAACGAACATTACCAACACCACTCTTGCGGGTGATAATGATGTTTGCCTGCGAAGTAGCCTTCACAACAAATGGAAGGATCTCAAGTGGGTCACCATCGATGTTGTTACGATTGAAACCAAACAGACGTGCACCGAACTGATCGACAAGGAAGATGTCAAGGTCATTCTGAGCACCAACGATCTCACCGATAGAATAGAAATCATCATTCCATTGCAGAGCGATCGTATAAGTTCCTTTTGGAAGTGTTATGCTTTGATAGAAATCACCGCCACCGAAATCGTGTGCAGCACCGGCATAACCGGCAGGAGCAACCATAGGAGTGAAGACGCCTTCATAAGATTTAATTCCGAAGTTACCTGCCGAAGTAAAGTAGTTCACACCGGAAGCAGAAACATCTTCCACAGCTTGTGCAATGACACCATCGCGGAAGAATGGTTCAGTGATATAAGTGATGTCATCGACAATTACTTTACATCCTGAATCACGAAGTGATTTGATACCATCAGCAAAATTGCCGGCACTGATGAATCCTGAACGGAACATCAGTTCAGCATTCGGAGCCACATCGTGAACAATCTGCAGCATGGCACGACCTTCATCAGTTCCTGTTCCATAAGGATATTCTTCAGAAACAATTACGTCTGTGTTGAAATTCGGGTTAGCAGCTCCGGGAAGGTCGCCATTCTGAACATCACGTTCAGCAGGAGTAGGACTTCCGAATTTTGTATTGTAACTATCAGAAAGCACACCCACTTTTACACCATCACCGGAAACTTTCCAGGCTTGTTTGGCTTTGTGTGACATCTGAGCTGAATCACCTTGCGATGTAGTTAATCCTGTTGTAGCAAAGGCACTGCTAATAGGTGAATAGTAAGGTCGAACATAATTGATAAGTATCGGTAATGAATCCAGTTTCGGCAAATTCGCTATCGGGAACATGCCGGTAATGATCAGAGTTGTATCACCATTGTCAATAATGCTGTTCATGCCATAAGCAGGAGTTTGCAATAAAGCAAGAAGTGTATTGTACTGACCGATGTTTGAAATTACCTCGATCAAAACTTCACCTTGATTATCGTCAATGAGGAAGATATTGTTTGTTGCAGTAGTGTCTACTAATGAATCCGGATAAGAATAGAGCTGAGTCAACTCTGCACCGATCAGATTGTCGATCGTGTCATTCGTAGGTGGCTCGTAATATGGAATGATACAATTAGTAACAAATACTTTCAATTCAAAGGAAGCAGTACAGCCCACAGCATCAGTTACATTATAAAAATAAGAACCTGTAACGAGATTCGTTGTGTCATCACCTGAATAAGTATATGGTGCAGTACCATTGAGAGGTACAAGGTTTACGCTTCCACTTGTTAATCCGCTTTCTGCACAAACAAATAAGGTATCGCCTGCGGAAGTGGTCAATTCTAAATTACATGCGAAACCTTCATCTACCAATCCATCGCAATCGTCATCGACACCGTTTAATACTTCAATTGCATCCGGATTAATATCTATATGGTTGTCATCACAATCTAAATCATTTGATCCATTACCACATGCTACTGCAGGTCCTGCTCCATATCCATCACCATCCAAAGCGTCATACATGAATTGATAGTCATTGCAATCATTGTTGTCAGTAACAAATCCGCTTGGCGGTGTATTTGAACAGCTTTGAGTTGAATTATAAAAATTACCAAATCCATCACCATCAACATCTGCATAGTACGTATATGTTACATTTTGTGTTGTGTCATTATCATTACAATCAGTATTCGTAGTAACACTTCCGCAAGCAATCAAAATGCCTGAGCCAATTCCATCATTGTCAAGATCTGCATAGGTTAATAATGAATCATTGCAATCTGTAGAGTCTGAATTATAACCCCCGGGAACGAATGAACATGAGTATTTAACATTGTTGGGATTTCCGAAACCGTCACCATCAGCATCTCTGTAATAAGCAACTCCCGGAATTACAGTAACGTCTTGCGTGCAAGTTGTAGAGTTATTAAATGCATCTGTTGCTGTCCAGGTAACTGTTGTTACACCAATTGGCAAACAAGTTGGAGCGTCATTAGTAAGAGTAACGTTTGAACATAAACTTGAAACAGTAGGGAAGGTAGGGCCAACTACAATTACACCGATAGCCATTGATGCTTCGTTTTCAAAATTTCTGTTTGGCTGGCAGAAATAATCAAGTGTTCCTTGCTGACTTAAATAATATATTCCCGGAATAGTAGGAGCTGTAAATGTGATTGAAGAATAAGAAGCAGAATAACCACTATAAATATTTGCCTCGCACTGGATAGTCTGACTTGTTCCTCCGATTCCAATGTATGATTGAACAACACAGCCGGGACAATATCCGGTTTGAGAATCAAAGAACACAGAAACATCATATCCAAGTGTTACTGTTGAACCACCGGTAACAACGGCGGAATTTCCGCCACCATTAATTGAAACGTTGTTGTATGAAATTCCTCTGTCTGCGTAATCAACAGGTACACCTGTGATTACAGTTGCAGGGTAGAATTCTACGTTACAAGCTCCTGAAGCATCATTCTGACAAACAGTGAATGGTACAGGGCAAGTTGTAAATACAGGTGCTGAATTTTGAACAGTAACTACTGCTTCCGCGCATGCGCCCGGTGCAACACATCCTTCTTCTGCTCTTACATAATAATAAGTGGTTGCTGTTGGAGCAACAGTTATAGAACTTCCAACACTTAAATATGTACCGCCGCAACTACCTTCATACCACTGCCAGTCTGCAAAATCATTTAGGTCTCCTGAGTCAATACTTAATGTGATACTGTCGCCGGGACAATTGCTTGTCTGATTTATTACTACAGGGACATCAGCAGGTATACAACTAGAAATACCAATCTGGATAGCACCTAAACTTGTTCCTGTATAGTGCAATGTTGCTGTTGTTGCAGAACTCGCTAAGACATCAACAATTTCCCAAGCCTGACCGGTCCACATTCTTGCAATCAGATTCGAAGGGTTAGCTGCTTGATCGATTTCAGTAGCGCCCCATTGTACATCAAGGTAATATTGATTGGTGGCTGCACCGGAAGAAGAAATTGTCCATGTACGGTTAACAGATTTATTTGGATCAATTCCCGAAGATCCAATCAATGAATGATCAGCACCATCAGTTCTTACTATTATTCCACCCGGACTAGTGATAAAGGCGGAAAGCGTAACCGGTAAATATGAAGTTGTATCACCAATTGGATAAGTTAAACCAAGTGATGATTGATAATAAATTTCAAGATTACCATCAACATAAGTAGTAGCAGTTCCGTTATAAATAGAAGCGCCATTCGCAATTACAATTTTTCCCGATCCTTGGGCACGGACAATTCCATAATTAAATGAAAGTTGATCGGTAATTGTTTGTGTTCCTGTAATCGTAACCAAGGAAGGGCTAAAACTGAAAGGTATAAATGTTGAGATTATTCCATTCCCGTTAATTGTAACAGAGCCGGTTCCCGTGATAAACTGAGAAGTGTTTAATGATCCATTATTGATCAAAGTACTTCCGCTATAGAAAAAACTTGCACTACCATTTACTTCTGCACCTGAATTCACATCAAGTGTAGCAGCATTACTCCATGAGATACTACCTTCAATAGTCAGATCCGGACCTGTTCCATTGTTGATCACAAGTGTTCCGCTGTTTACAGTAAGTGTTCCTCCTGACTCTACAGTTGTCTGATCAATTGTAGTGCTACCATTTATATTCACGTTGTTTCCATTCCGGATCGTAATAACATTAGATGAAGCAGATGGTGCTGATACAGCAGGAATCCAGCTACATCCGTTATATTCTTCCCACGTTAAAGGATTACCCCAGTCGCCGGAAGTTACAGATCTGTAATCACCTGTTGGATCACATGGTTCGCCTATCTGAAATTCACCTAAAGCAATTTGACCACCATTCGACTGAATTGAATTTGATGACCGCGATAAAATTGATTGTGTAAACCATGACCCATTACTGTAAAGGCTGACATTGTAGTTGTTATAATTTACACCTGCATCTTCATCTGCTGCATTCCAGTTGAGAGTGGATTGATAAGATGTAAAAGAAGTTCCATTGTTTGTCACTGACCAGGTTCTGTTTACAGTCTTTGCAGGATTCATTCCTGCAGTGCTTATATTCACATCATCACCTGCAACAGTTCTGGCAATAATAGAACCCGGACCGGAGATCGCAGGAAAACTTAATTGCATTTTAGCTTTTGAAGTTGCATCACCAATTTCAAAAGTTGCTACTCTGCTTATTAGACCAGAACCTATTATATATTCAATAATTCCATTCACCCAGCAATTTGCTGTTGAAGTCTGAGTGATGCCATCGCTAAGTATAACTCTTCCGGCGCAAGTTAGAATACCATTCGTCCAGCTAACAGAAGTTTTGAGAAGTGGACTGTCAGTAAGAGTGAATCCGCTTGCATTGTTAAATGTAACGTTTGAAAAACTTCCGTTTCCTGCAATGGTTTGCAATGCAGTTCCACTAAAACTGATTGCACTCATTGAAACTTCGCCGTTATTCGTAAATGTACTTCCGGTAAAATTCATATTGCCGGTTCCATTTAGTCTACCTTGAGATGTTACATTATAAATTCCGGAATGAACTCCAACTGACGAATTCAAAGTGAAAATCCCTGCATTCACGTTAAACGTTCCGTAATTGTTAAGTCTGTTTGGACTTGTCAGTGAAGTCGTATCAACATCATTTTTGTTTACAATTCCACCCACCATATTATTGAAAGCAGGTGCAACGACACCACCTACAACAGCAAAGTCAGCTCCTGAATTAATATTGAAAGTTCCGTAATTGTTGAATTGAACACTTGCTCCGAAAGCAAGACTTCCTGTAACACTACTTGTTAAATTACATGTTCCGTAGTTATTAATTGTTCTTCCGTCATTGATGATTTTTGTTCCAACACCGCCTAATACAAATGTTCCACCCGGTTTAATAGTTGTAGTTCCGGTTCCCCGCATATTTCCATTCGTCCATGTTAACGTTGCGCCGGTATTGATTTCAATTTCGCCATCACCTTCAATAAAACTTCCTGAGAATGTCATTGTGCCCATTACAAACAGATCTGTAGATGGATGATTCATCACTTGAAGTGTACCACTTGAAACAATCAATGATCCGCCTGCATCCACCTGTGTCTGATCAATGGTTACAACTGAATTCACGGTTACAGTATGACCGTTTCTGATACTTATACTAGAATCAGTAGATGTTGGTGCAGTGACTGCCGGTACCCAACAAGAGCCGTATTGAGTTTCCCATATTGCCGGGTCGCTCCAGTTTCCTGAAGTAATTGTCCGATAAATATTTGTTGGCTGAAATACAATAGAATTTACCCAATTGGATGTGGTGCCATTTAAAGCAAAACCTCCCAGAACACCATTACGTGAATTGCCACTATAATCAGTTAATACAGTGGTTGAAGGATTTGATCCGTTTGGAATTCCATGATTAAAATGATAAAGAGCTGCAAGGCCTGTTTGTGCATTCAGTTCACAATCCTTGTTATTCATTATTTCAGATTGTGTCCTTGCAATGTTCCAAATTCTGACTTCATCAATCGTTTCAATCGAGTAACCTTGAAGACTTCCGTTGATTATACCAGCTCCAATTGCTGAACCGGAAATTGTGGAAGATGGATTTCTTGTACTTGTGCCGCTTCCATCAGGAATACCATCAACATAAAATGTTACTGATGTGCCCGATTTAACAACAGCAATGTGATGCCATGTGTTATTACTTATAATGGTATTACCATCAAGTTGATCGACACCGCCGCTGCCTCCGACAGAAAGGCGGAGTGTTCCAAGATTTAAACCCAGATAAGCATGTCCATTTAAAACAGTACTTTCCCAGATAAATAACTTGGCATTCGGGTCACTTGTTTTTATCCAACCTTCGATTGTAAATGTACCCGTATAAGGAACAGAAGGTGTGATGTCAACATAGTCGTCGTTGCCATCAAAGTTCAGAGCATTCGCTGTCTGGGCGAATAATTTATCCGTTGTGCCGAATAAATTAATAGAAATTAAGGCCATAACTAAGATGGCCCGCTTGAGTGGTGTGGGTGTTTTCATGTGTAAATTGTTGTGCTTGTGAAAATTAACAATTTTCTCAAATCTGGCAAAACTGGTTTGAAAAAAGTTGATAAATTTTCGTCACTTGAAATGATGCATTTTTATTGGGTTTTTAGTGTAAAAACACAACTTTTCAAGATCTATAATATGAGTTAATTAAAAGTGTTGAAAATTTATTCTGCGAAATGGCGTCAGACGGAGTGTCAATATGACAAATTACATGGGTAAATGATGTAGGTCATTGGATTTAAATAGTGATTATATGGATAGAATTAAGCCGCCACACACCTACATTTCTGATTCAAAGTAGATCTTGTAAAATTTCCGGCCATCCTTCTCAACACCCCTTTCAATCATGTCTTTATTGCCATGAATATAGATGTGAAAATTCTTGTCGAGCTTCAAAACACTTTTGAAAACTTTCGATTGCTTTTTAACCGCCGGTTTAGAAATTTCAAACTGATCTTCGATCTCCAGATCATTGTCCTCTCTGTAACTGGTGTCATAACTTCTGAATGATTTGATGATCTCCGGCTCCTGAAAAACTTTTTTCTCGAAATCTTTTTATCGAAGGAATCATTTTCTTTAAAATATTCGACGGAGCGGTTTAACAGATCGATCTGATCCGACTTGCTCACTTCGAAATCTTCTGAAAGTTGTTTGACGACAAAGTTTTTTGCAATGCCTAAAAATTCTTTCGTCATATGGAAATCATTGTTCACAGGTTTTACTTTCAGAAAATCATCTTTCCAGTATTGTGCTTCAAGTGATTTATTCAGATTGTCGACGATTGCAATTTTAAATCCTGTTGTCTCGTCTGTATTAAAGATCAGACAACCTTTATCAAGTTTATTTGTATTGATGCCTTCTTCACTTGAAACATTGAAGATCTTGTTTTTCTGCTTGACCTTCAAAAATCTGTCTTTTGATTCTGATTTAAAAAGTCCAATGGCATCAAATGATTCATCATCCAGAACGAGATCAGTAAAATAAGCTACATAAAATTCACCACTCTTTATTTTCGGATGCTCCGAACATTCATACAAATGCTTGGCAATATTTTTTCCTTGTCCGAAAAAATTACGCTTCTCTTTAAAGATCTTCGTGCAAAAACTGAAAAGTTCGTTCAGCTCAAGATCCGATTCATGATAAAATTCAAACAGTTCTTCGCCTTTAATTGATGACAAAAAATATTTCAACAAAGCCTCAATCGTAGCATCATCCGGTTGTTCCATAACAGATTCGGAAAACTCAATTCCTTCTTCGAGGGATTTATTTCCGACGTAGTGTACGGCGAGTTGGCGGATTTGGGTGTTGAGAGAATGAATCATATAAAGTCATATTGATGGAGGCAAATATAGACTTTATTAAACTCAATTATTTCTGGCGTTTTGCTTTATCCAGTTAAAGATCATTTCGATCTGGCAAGGATCCAGATTTCCAGTAGGAGGCATTGGCTGGGTAGTTGATTTCATTTGTATATAAAGGATGCTGAATTTAGGATTAATCGTGTCTATATATCCTTTGCCTGGTTTCATCAGTTCTGTATAAGCTTCAAGAGGTTCCAGATTTAAGCCACCTTCGGGACTTGTGCCTGAATGGCAACCTGATGTATTGCAATAATTATTGAACAAGGGAATGATGTCATTATTGAATGATATGGAATCATTTGACTGATCATTACATGGGGACAAATTCAGGTTGTCATATGTACATGAATTGAGTATAAGAAGAAAAAAAACAATCAAGCAAGTTGAGAAAGTAATAAAATTGATTTCAGCCCCGATCCGTTTTGGCCGGGAAAATAAGATGAATTTATTTTGTTTGTTTCTCATTTAAATGGAATAAAAAACTACCTGCTGCAATTTAGCAGCAGGTAGTAGAATCAAAACATTTTTTATTGAATGATTATTTTTTGAGTTTGTACGCCATTGTTTGTAGTAATTCTCATGAAATAGACACCTTCCGCTACATTTAATTCAATCTCATTTTTTGAAATTTTATTAAACTGCTTGATGATCCTGCCTGCTTCGTCAAAAATATTTATCTCAAGAATATTTTCGTTTTCATTCTTGAATTCTAGTTTGATTTTGCCGGCACTTGGATTTGGAGCTATCTGAATTGTGGCATAATTCTTATCCGGTCCATAAAGTCCTACAGGAATCACAGGCAATTCTGAAAGCCCCTGTGAATACAAAGAATTGTTTGGAGTCGAAGTGAATATTCGTGTAGTAACAAATGAAAGTTTATTCAGATCAGCATAGCTGGGTACATTAAATTGTGTTCCGGCCTCTTCCCATGTCACTCCATTATCTGAACTTGCAACAACAGAACCTCTGATACTTGCAAAAACATATCCTGCATAAAATCCCATACTCTGAATTCTGGTTACATCAAGACCCATCAATGCAATGAATGAATTTGAAATAGAAGAAGTAGCCGACCAGTTGATCGTCGTAGCATCAGAAACGAACACACCATTACCATCAGTTCCGGCGAAAACTTTATTTTGATCATTTAAAGAAACGGATGTTACATTTAAATTGCTCAAACCATTGTTGAATTGTGTCCAGACACCGCTTGATTCATTTCTGGTATAAATACCATCACCATATGTTCCTAATAAAATGATGCCCTGATAGAAGATCATAGAAGTTGGAACAACTCCACTTGGTAGTCCTGCCTGTACACTTACCCAACCTGTCATCATATCTGAACGATAAATTTCATTTGATGAATCAATAATGTAAATGTAATCTGAACTTGCAATTATTTTTTTAATGCTAAGATTTGATAAACTCATATTCATCGTCATCCATGTTGAACCTGTGTCATGACTCATAAATACTCCGTCGTTTTCTGTTGCTGCAACCAGTGTGTTTCCGAAAAATGTAACGTCGTTTACATGCAGACTATCGGTCAGGCCTGTATTTGCAGTTCTGTAACTTGTAGCAAGATTATTACTTACAAAAACGCCTCTTTCAGTTGCTGCTACAATCAAAACAGTGTCTTTTGCTGCGAGAGAATAAGTGACAAGGTTGTTGAATCCGGTTGCAACTTTTGTCCAATTGACTAATGAATCCGGAGTTTTGAACAAGCCTTCATTATTTGTTCCAACTACAAGCCTGTTCTGATTCGGATAAGGTACTATAGCTGTAATATCCTGCGTCGTTAGTCCTGTACTTTCGCTTGTCCAAGTGATACTTCCCGTCGTAGAACTAAAAACACCTTGATTAGTTGCCAAGAACCATTTTGATCCATTATTGGAAATGGACCTGATCTGGATACCTGAGGGCAATCCTGTTTGTGATGCAACATAACTCGGAACTCCAGTTGTACTTGCAGACGCTAGTAAAAACAGACCACCTGTATTGTTGATTAGTATTTCGTCAGTCAATGTATTGTATGAAATCGCTGTAGCATCAATGTGTTCTGTGTTAGCATCATTGAATTCATCCCATGTTAGAGCATTGTCATCCGATGACCATAACCCACCGTCGCATACTTGTATTATTCTTGAACCTGCATTTGCAAAACCTTTTACATCGAAATGATGAAGGTTTGTATTAACTGCTGTCCATGTCAAACCTTTGTCACTTGATTTGTATACACCATCACCCATTGTACCTGCAAGAATAGTTATCGAATCAATGGAGCACAATGAGATTACTGAAATGGTATCTAATCCTGCATTCACCTTTTCCCAGTATCTATCATTCCCGACAAAACCAGTGAAACGGTAAACACCGCTATCACTTGCAGCAAACAAATAGCTGCCTGTATGAGTTAGTGCATTGATCTTTCCACTCTTTAAGCCCACTGGGCGAGGAGTCCATGCTGCCAATAATGTATTGGCACTTTGATAAACACCACCCGTAAGTGTTCCGACGTAAACGACAGTGTCATTTACAATAGCGCAATTCACTGTGCCGCCGAATGGGCCCTTTGATCCGAAGTGTGCTATTGAATTAGTTGCTGAAAAAATAATTGCGGTGGCGGTGATCAGAAATATTTTTATTTTGGATATTTTATTTTTCATTTTTGAGTTTTAATTAAAATTATTTTTTGTTCGACCAGATGAAGTCATTTATAAATTGGAAAAATTTAACACGAAGGTGGCGGACGAAAAATGGAATTATTAAAGTCAATCGAAAACGTCCTGAGATATAGTGTTTCGATCTCATTGATCTCGACTAAGTAAAGTGTGTGTTTTTTGTGTATATCTGATGTGAAGGCCCATTCGATCTGGCTTTTCAGGTCCATGTTCTTTTCGGATTCTTTTTTTTCTTCTTTCTCAAATTGTTTTTTTAGGTAACAGTTTCCATGACATTTCAATTCCGGTTTATTTTTGTTTTCGCATAAGTTTGTGGCGATATAATCGTTCTTCAGAAGAAATGAGGATATGATCACCAGATTCATCTGTGATTGGATAGTGAAAACAATTAAGAGAAAAATTCCAATGATCTTTTTCAAGACTTTGACTGTAAGAGGGATTACTCCGGTTTGAACATGTTTGGTATATTACTTACTAATCTGACAGCTATCGTTGAACTATTGTCTGCCGGTGTTGCAATAATAAGATTGCCGACATCATTAAGCTGAACACCTGAAAATAGTTCAGTGTAATCAGCAACCATGTGTGCAACAGCTGCCTGATCTTTAAGTATACTTACATTTATACCGGGAATTGTAACCTGAGCCAAATTTGCATTTGTTCCTATCTTGTAACTAAATGGCACTTGTGCTTCTGTCAGGCTTGATGATGTATCAATTGTTCCCTGGAAATTAAAGAAAACATAACCTTCAGGTTGCGCAGCTGGACCATACCACATGTCTGACCTGTTGAGTATAATAGAATCCGGTGAGGAGGTTGGTTGCATTGCATTTGTAGCAGCATCAAGACCAATTTTAAATTTAACTGTTGTGTAGTTACCGACAGGAACATCGCCAATAGTATAGAGTACATTTTCAAAAGTCTTCAGGATTTTTTTACCGGAAAAACTATACACTGTACCATCTAATTTTACAAGTTGAATGTCGGTAATGTATAAATTTGCTTTGGTAATAGTAATTTCTCTTCCATTATCATCCGGATTGGAAAGGTTTGGGAGTTCTCCAATGTCAGTTGCATCAATATAATTGTGAAGGTGCAATAACATTGTTCCTGTTTCGGTTATTACTATTGGCTCATCTGTTGCTTCCTTTTTCTTGCAAGAAGAAAGTGTCAAACTAAATGCTGCTATAAATAAAATTGCTAATCGAGTAAAGAATTTGTTTTTTGATTTCATTGTTGAATATTTTTTTAAAGAAACTAGTTAAACGATTTTGTAATCGTAGCAAACAAAGAATAAGCTGTCGACATCTGGATCCCATTCACATTCTGATAAACGGGAATCCCAAATTCAATTCCGAATTTAGTATCATGCAGAAAGCCTTTGTTCAGGTAGTAGTTGAATCCTGCATACGTGTTTCCTTTTATGCCTCCATGGTTAACAGGATTTGCATCCGGTTCTGCTAAAATTGAGATCATAGGATCTTTTCCGGAAATAACATCGCCATTAAATAGTTCTCCACGCAATGAAGCACTGAACGATGAACTGAATGAGTAAGCCGACCAGATATTAAAAGTCAGATCGCTGCCTTGTCTGTAACCATTATCATTTTCAAATGGCCGTATATTCAATAAAGCCTGTGTGCTCCAGGAAAGTTTTCCTGTTCGTTTGTAATAGGTGAGACCGGGCATCAGGTCAAAAGAACCTGTGCCTAATTGCATCATGTATGACTGTCGTTGTCCCGGAAATAATGCATGTTCTCCTGCTTCAACATTGATATTTCCTGTTGGAACATTTATTCCGGCACTTAGCACTAATGAAGACCCTTCACCGTTACCGATCTTATATAAGCCCCATAATTTTACATCGCCAAATCCACTTGACTCATGTGTGTGAAATAAAGAACCATCGCTGTTCGCGCCTCCATGAACATGTCCTGCTGCATATGATTGCATGTCCATTGAATTAACATTATAAGAGGCCATCATCATTACGGTAAGTCGACCTGTGAATCCATACATAGCCATGATCATATGCATGTCCATTTTCATTTTTTCTGCGGCCATGCTGTAATCCTTAGTAAATATTTCTTCCGCAGAAATTTTCGCTGTTTCTGACAAATTATTTTTCATCAGCATGTTCATGTAAGTATAGTTGAACATCCAGCCGCCTTTGGGATGACTATGACTGATCATTATACCGGCAGGACTAGCATCAAGATTTTGGGCTTTAATTGTTTTGCTGAAAATAATAGTCAGCAAAACTATAAAGCAAAATTTTGCATTCATATGTTCTGATTTTTTAGATTGAAAATAATGGAACTGCAATCAAATATTGAATCGTGAAAAATTCCTATTTGATGTGTTAAGTAATGCAGTCCTGAAAAGTTATTTTTAATCAGCAGGAAGGTGGATGAAAAACAGAAGCCGGAAAGCCTGTATGAATTTCTTTAATTGTTACTTTAGAAAAGCGAATTGGTTCTTCAGAGAAAATTTGTTTTTCTGCAATGGATTCAACAAACAAAACGATAGAGTTTTCCGATTTCGAATTATTGACAGGATTGCTTTGTTTTTTATCATCTCCTGCAAGCTCTTTTTTCAGATGGCATTTGCCATGACAATTCATTTTTGGTTTGGCCTTGTTTTCCACATAGAACATTACTGTAATAGGAAAGATTTGACCGGTAATGAATTAAAAGAAGTGTTTTACTTACTGCGCTGAGTAAGACACATATTAACAAAAGAAAAGATATCTGCCTGATGACCATATTTAGTGCAAATGTAAATAATATTATTAAGTTAAAAATGTTATTTTTACAAAAAAAGAGAGAAATTGAAGAAAAGAAGGTTGCAACAGATTTTTGCATTTGCAAGCATATTATGCTTGTTGTTGTTTTGTTGTAATTTGGTTTCTGGTGATCATCAATCTGATCAAATAGTAGATGAGGATTTGACATTTCTGTCATCAGGCAAGAAGTTAGGTAAGGGTAATTCAGTCATGAATTGTCCTCTTGCAGCTCCTTTCCTGGAATTAAATTCGGGAGTGTACAAACTTGTTAAAGGAAATTTCAGTAAAAAAGTAGCAGATCATAAATTTTTTCTTTGTGAAAACAGTTTAGGATTATTAAATGGCTTTTCATTACTTTATTATAAAACATTTTTCAGGAAGACGCAGGAGTTGCATCTCATTACATCCATTTTGAGAATTTGAAATTTAATATTTCCAGTAGTTTTTTTTTTAAAGCAAATCGGATAATTCAAAAATCAAAGAGGTTTGAATTATCGGGGTTGTTAAATTTTAATATCAATATAAATAAAGTTAGAATGAATAAAGTAGCTTCAAAAAAAGATTTCAACTATAAACTGGCAAAGAGATTTCTTCAATTCAAGATCGTAATGGTGAATAATGTGAAAGATGTTATCCTCATCATATTCGGAATCTTTGCCGCAGCTTTTGGATTCAAAGGATTTTTATTGACCAATCATTTCATTGACGGTGGTGCAACAGGAATTTCACTTTTGATCTCAGCATTGACAGGAACACCATTGTACATTCTCATCATTTGTCTAAATATTCCATTTGTAATTCTCGCTCACAAGATCATTGACCGGAAGTTTGCTTTCAAAATGACTTTGGCTATTTCAGGACTAGCCTTGGTTTTAGCAACTGTATCATTTCCGAATGTAACAAATGATAATCTGCTGGTTGCAGTTTTCGGCGGATTTTTTCTTGGTGCCGGTATCGGACTATCAATCAGAGGCGGTGCTGTACTCGATGGGACAGAAGTGCTTGCAATTTATCTGAGTCGTAAATTCGGAACAACGATCGGCGATATCATTGTGATCATTAACGTTATCATCTTTTCGGCAGCTGCATACTTCCTGACAATACAAATTGCATTATATTCAATGATCACCTATTTGTCTGCGTCAAAAACGTTAGACTTTTTAGTAGAAGGCATTGAAGAGTATTCCGGTGTTACAATTATCTCAGTTCATAATGAGCAGATCAAACAAATGATCATAAATACATTGGGCAGGGGAGTAACTGTCTACAGAGGATCTGGTGGATATGGAAATCATGGCACTAAGGGTGATATCGATATTTTGTACACAGTGCTCACAAGGCTGGAATTGAACAGACTCAATACCGAAATTGAAAAGATCGATAAAAATGCATTTGTAGTTATGAGTAGTGTGCGGGATACTAAAGGGGGGATGATTAAAAAACGACCTTTGAAACATTAATTTGCATGGGAGAGTTTTGTTAATTTGTTAGGGCACAGCTTTGATTTTTTTTAAACACTAAGAACACAAGAGGCGAAGCCTCATTCCGTGGTCTTTCGTGAACTTAGTGCCCTAAGTGTTTAATTTCTCACATGTTTTTCTGGTACAATCCTTGCCTATCAAAATAAGTTCCCCAAATTATTAACAGCCAAATCTCCAAAACATGTAATGAAAATCATTTTTTGGACAGAAATGATGGCTAATTTTGCTCTCTCTTTAGTACACATTAAACTAACAATTCATAATTTAAAAAAAACAAAAAATGAAAACAGGAAAGATCATTCTGATCAGTGCTTTTTCAGCATTAACAATTTTCTCAGGTTGTAAAAAAGATGAGGATAAAGTTGAAGATGCAAAACTTGATGCTAATGTTTCACAATTTAATTCCGATGCCAACAATTATAAAGCAGAATCGGATCAGGTAGACAACGATATTAATAATTCATTGAGTGAAATTCCGGCTTTCGGAAGAATGTCATCTTCATCAACTTCATCAACAATTTTATCGAGTCCTTTATGCGGTGTAATAATTGATTCATCGCAGATCGCAAACAAGATCCTCTTTTACAATTTTGATGGTGTTACTCCTTGTTTCAGTCCATCCCGGACTCGTTCAGGACAGATCAAAGTTGAATTAACCAGTGGAACACATTGGAGCGATATCGGTGCAGAATTAACTTTGACCTACATCGATTTTAAAGTTGTACGATTGAGTGATAACAAATCAATAAAATTCAATGGTGTCAAAACTTTGAAAAATATTAACGGAAACAACTGGCTAGGCTTCCTGCTGAGTACTGCTACCCTGAAATATCAGGAGCGTGCATTAAATATCAATGTCGTTTTCGATAACAATATGAGTGCAGTGTGGAACAGTGCAAGAATTACTGAGTGGAGTCTGATTCCGGCAACTGCTAATCCAAGCATTCCTTATGCACATATTCAGTTCAGTGCTCTTGGTGATACATCTTTGAATGGTCACACTAACGTAGACAGTTGGGGTGTGAATCGTTTCGGAAGTGCATTTACAACCTATTATAATTCCACAGTTAATTCAAATACATATTGTGGTCTCTGGAGATTCAACTCAGGTGAACTATCGCATGCCGTCGATGGGAATACATTTACGCTCACACTTGGTGTAGATCAAAGTGGAAACCCTACTCCGTATGCATGTGCTTATGGATACAAAGTTGCATGGAATGTGAATGGAAATTCCAATAATGTTGTTTTAAGTTACTAAATGAATTTATAACCTTCGTTTAGATTTTTCTTTTAAAAAAGATGTTATATAGCCGTGATCTGTTAAAAGGTCACGGCTTTTTTATTAATGGCATAGATATTTATTTTTTGACATTAAAGGTAAATATCATGAGAAAAATATACTTGGTTTTCGCACTTTTACTCACATTGGGTAAATCAGATTATGCTTCTACAATCTTAATTACCGTTGAGGATTTTGAATTCGATCCTGCAGTTATAACAGTAAATGTTGGCGATACTATTTTATGGATCTGGGATGATGGCGTACATACTACTACTTCGACTTTGATTCCTTCAGGAGTTACAACCTGGAATTCTCCGATTGATCAGGGGAATCCTGTGTTTATGTATGTAATTTCACAACCCGGATCTTACGATTATGAGTGTATTTATCATTCATCAATGGGTATGGTCGGTCACATCACTGCATTGGATCCAACCGGTGTTCCTGTATTAGTAAAGAATGGCACAGGACTGGATTATAATTTTACTTCTGAAAAACTGCAATTCAGTTTTGAAAATGCCGGATCATGGAGAATCGAAGTTTATGATGTAAGAGGAAATTCAGCTAAATCTCTTGGATATGTTTCATCGGGTAATTCGCATGTTGAATTTTCTATTGAAGATTTAGCTCAGGGAATCTATATCGTAAAAATGACAGATGGTAAGTCAGAACTTTCCGGTAAATTGATCAAAGAGTAAAAGAGTGGAAGTTTATAGTTTTTTTAAAAATGTTTTTATAAAGATTGTCATGGTAAACATCATCATTTTTATGTCTGCAATTTTTTCGCAGATGACAATTACAAGTCCTGCTTTCAAAGAAGGGAAACTAATTCCTGAGCAGTTCACATGTGAAGGAAAAAACATCAGTCCCGAATTGAATATTTCAGGTTTTCCTGAAAACACAGTCACACTTGCTTTGATCATGCATGACCCGGATGCACCGATGGACGGTGGCTTTACGCATTGGGTCGCTTTCAATATCGATCCTGTAAAAAAGATAGAAGAAAATACTTCACCCGGAACAGCCGGCAAAAATAGCTCCAACAAAAAAGGTTATACCGGACCCTGTCCGCCTACGGGAACGCACCATTATAAATTCAAAGTTTATGCATTGGATGCAAAACTGGATCTGAAAAAAGGTGCCACAAAAGCGGAACTTGAAAAAGCCATGGAAGGCCATATCCTTTCTCAGGGACTTTTAACGGGTTTATATAAGAAAACTAAAACCAAAGGCTAATTTAATTTAGTAGTATGATTCACATTGGTTAATACTAATGAGGATTGTAATTTAATGAGCACTAATCGAACTTCTGAATCTGAAGTTCATTAGTGCTTTTTTTTATGTTATTTACATTTGAGGAATTGGATACAAATGCATCCCAGGCAGAAATAGATTTGAACGAATGCAATAATGGCTTATATTTATATAAAATTATAAGTTCAGACAATAGCATTAATGCTCAGGGACGCCTGAGTGTAATAAAGTAAAAATGAAATTTCTAAAGCGTATTATATTTTTTATAATTGTTAATTCCCTGTGTGCTTACTCACAGGGAATTGACAATTTATGGATGATGGGATATGAAAGCTGGGCTGGTTTTCCTTATGGCGGAATAAATATTGATTTTAATTCAGGAACTCCGAATATTTATGGAGTTAACAGAATTCAGAACTTTAAAGCTACGAACGCAAATATTACTGACAACTCAGGGAATTTGTTGTTCTCATCAAATGGTGTATGGATTGCCGATGCTACAGGCGATACTATGTTGAATGGAAGTGGATTGAATCCAAGTAACTATACGGCATCAAATACTCCATATGGACTTTATATTGCTCAGGGAAATGTAATTATTCCTGCACCTGGAAATTCGGAATTATATTATTTATTTCATATTACAATCGATGAGACTACACTTGGAGGTCACTACATTACACATAATTTGTATTGCTCTACAATTGATATGTCGTTGAATGGTGGACTCGGTGCTGTCATAAATAAAAATGCCGTTATCCTGAATGGGGATATTGTCCCTGGAAAATTGACTGCTGTTAAACATGGGAATGGAATTGATTGGTGGTTAATTGGTCACTTATATAACCGTACAGTTATGTTAAGTTTCTGATAGATTCTGCCGGAATTCATGGTCCATATAATATTGGTGCAGGAGTGCTGCGTTTAGACGCCACTGGTCAGTGTGCCTTTTCAGAAGACGGCAACAAGATGGCTTACTATGATGTGATTACTGATCTCGACATTTTTGACTTCGACAGATGCAGTGGAACCTTATCCAACTTTATTCACATTGCCATTGATGATTCTGCGCAAAGCGCGGGAGTCGCATTTTCTCCAAGTGGAAGGTTTCTCTATGTACCTTCTATGAATTATCTCTATCAATACGACCTACAGTCTTCTAATATAGACAGCTCCAGAATTACTGTTGGTGTATGGGACGGTTTTTATTCTCCACAACCTCCTTTTGCGACTTATTTTTTTCTAGCACAACTCGCTCCTGATAACAAAATTTATATTAATTGCTCCAATGGAACTCAGGCTATACATGTAATTAATTATCCGGATAGCATAGGGTTGGCTTGTGACTTGTGTCAGCATTGCGTTCAGTTGCCATTTTATAATGCATTCACCTTACCAACTCCGCCGAATTATCATCTGGGAAATTTACCAGGAAGCATTTGCGATACATTGCTTTCTGTAAATAATCTCACCGACTTGAAATTTTCTTTTTATCCGAATCCGGTAACTAATAAATTGCAACTTCATTTTGAACAAGATTATTGTATTGATCAAATCAGAATTTCAAATATTTTAGGTGAGATTTTTTATACAGATCAAAATTCAGGATCTTTAAAGGATAATGTTACTATAAATACCGAACATCTTTCTCCCGGAATTTACATTTGTAATTTGAGTATTTTGGAAAGAAATATTTCGTTTAAATTTATTAAGGAATAAACTGATCTTTAGTATCAGGAATGTCGCAAAGTATTCAGTAATGAGTTTTTTGTTTTAGAAAGAAAATCATGCTGTTTCTTCAGAAATCTCTATCACATTATAATACAATAAGATTCATCAATTAATAAGTAATTGCATATGGATTCGTGGCAATAACACAACTTGCAGACATTTATCTCCAATTTGAAGATTATATTTTTAAAACAGATAAAATCTGTCCAATTTTGCATGGATAAATAACTAAATTTGAATTTATGAAAAAGTCAATTGTCGTTTTATTTCATATTGGCTTCTGGGCATGCTACATTATATTAATATTAATTATTGTTGGAGTATTTTACAGGAGTGGACATACAGTAGATCAGCAAGCAAGGGCGGTGAATGCTATTAAGAGTGTTTTTGTCTTCGCATTCTTTCCGTCTTTTATTACTTTTTATTTATGTTATTTCCTGGTTTTTCCAAAGCATCTTCAACAGAAGAAGTTTTATCGTTCCATATTATTTGGGTTACTTATATCACTATGTGCGGCAATTGTTGGATATATAACTATCAGATATTTGATCGAAACAGGTCAAATTATCGATATGGACGAAGGAGGGAAGCATGGCCGGTCTACTGCGGTCTTCGTAATATTTGTTATGACGATTATTGCGTCCATATCAGGAATGGTAGCATTGGTAATAAAAGGATTTATCACCTGGTTTGAAGAGGTCAAACAGAAAGAAAGGTTAAAGCAAAAAAATCATGAAACCGAAATGGCTTTGGTTAAGGCTCAACTCGATCCGCATTTTTTATTCAATACATTGAATAACATCGATGTACTTTTGATAAAAGATGCTGCTGAAGCATCAAATTACTTAAACAAACTTTCCGACATACTTCGTTTTATGTTATATGAAACCAAGACTGATAAAATTTTACTTGAGAAAGAACTTGAATACATTGAAAAATATATTGAATTGCAAAAGATAAGGACTTTGAATGCAAGCTATGTTAATTTTAACGTAACCGGACTTCCCGGCAATAAAACGATTGCACCAATGGTTTTTATTCCATTTATTGAAAATGCTTTTAAGCATACTACAAATAAGAAGATAGACAATGCAATCAATGTTCAGGTAGTCATTAAAAAGGATACCATCTTATTTGTTTGTGATAATAAGTTTGATCCGAATAGAAAATTGAAGCAAGACAGCAACGGTCTTGGCAATGATCTTATTCAAAAGCGACTTGATCTTATTTATCCGGGAAATCATACTTTGGAATTAGTCAAACATACTGATATTTATAGTGTACATTTAACCATTAGAAATGGATAAGTATTCGTGTATAATAATTGAGGATGAACCTCTGGCTCTTGAGCGGACGAAGATTTTCGTCAGTAAGATTCCTTTTTTGAATTTATGTGGGACATTCGACAATGCACTTGACGGCCTATCATTTCTTAAATCAAATAAGGTCGATCTGCTGTTTCTTGATATTAACATGGATGAATTATCTGGAATAGAATTGCTGGAAAGTTCAAAGATCGAAAGCAAGGTGATCATAACAACAGCATATCAGGAGTATGCAATTAAAGGTTATGAGTTGAACGTAACGGATTATTTATTGAAACCATTTACTTTCGATCGTTTTTTAAAAGCGGTGAATAAAGCTCAGGAAAGTATGAGCCAATCTGCACTAAGTTCACCTCCGGAAAATATTTTTGTAAAGACAGAAAATCGTTTAGAGAAAATTAATCTCTCCGAAATAATTTATATCGAAGGAATGCGCGATTACCGCAGAATTCATACAGCTGATAAGCGGATCATGACACTCCAGAATTTCAGTGAACTGGAAAAGGTCATTCCTTCTAACATAGTTTGCAGAGTCCACAAATCATTTATGGTTGGGATCAACAAGATCGAATCCATAGAACGCAGCAGAATTAAAATTTTCAATCAGATCATACCTATCTCAGAAACCTACAGGGAGCTTTTTTTTCAAATAATCAACAAGTCGAACATTTAAATTGTAGTTATTGATATTGATATTTAACCAACACCCATTTTTTTCATTTCACTTCATTTCACTTCTTTCCACTTCTTTCCACTTCATTCCACTTCATTCCACTTCATTCCACTTCATTTCACTTCATTTCACTTCATTCCACTTCATTCCCCTTCATTCCACTTCATTCCACTTCATTCCACTTCATTCCACTTCATTCTTATTCTCCCCCAATCCCACGCTTTGCAGAATATAAAGTCCATTTCGCAGACATCTCAACTTGCTTGGCATAGTGGAATTGCAGACCAGAGCTCATTCATAGACTTTTGTATCAATAATTAAAACAACCACTACAAAAACACATACTATGAAAAAGTTCATTACAATTACATTATTAATTTCCTTTCTGTCGGCAATGGTCTATGGTCAGGAGATGACTCGGGTAGTTCGGGGAACCGTACTTGATGTTGATAGCAAACAACCATTAATTGGTGTAATCGTTGTTATGGCAACTGATCCAACTATCGGTGCAGTATCTGATCTGAATGGCGAGTTTAAACTGGAAAAAATTCCGGTTGGCAGAATTTCACTTAAATTATCATATATGGGATTTGAAGGAAAAGTTATTCCAGATATCGAAGTAAATTCAGGTAAAGAGACAGTGCTCGATCTGACAATGCAGGAAAAGGTTTCAAAGCTTAACGAAGTAGAGATCACCGGTTATAAAAACAAAGGTGAAGCGATCAATGAAATGTCGGTTGTTAGTACACGCTCCATTTCTGCAGTAGAGACAAAGCGATATGCAGGTGGCTTGGATGATCCATCCAAGATCCTGTCGAATTTTGCAGGAGTTACTGCCGGACAGAATGGCCAAAACGATATCATAGTACGAGGCAATTCGCCAAAATATGTACAATGGCGTCTGGAAGGAACAGAAATTACTAATCCAACTCACTTCGCTGATCAAAATGGAATCCAGGGAGGTGTCAGTGCTTTGAATAATAGTTTACTTGCCACATCAGATTTTTCCACCGGAGCATTTTCTGCAGAATATGGCGATGTGTTGTCTGGTGTTTATGA
Source organism: Bacteroidota bacterium (assembly GCA_016711505.1). Classification (NCBI taxonomy): domain Bacteria; kingdom Pseudomonadati; phylum Bacteroidota; species Bacteroidota bacterium. The sequence goes on from JADJSV010000002.1 coordinate 516,728, forward strand.
TGTTAAACTTCGCAATGGTAACAATCAGAAATTTGAAACATCATTGGGTATTGGCGTCCAAGGCTCAGACATTACACTTGAAGGTCCGTTTAAAAAAGGCTATGGTGGATCATTTCTTATCAATTATCGATATTCAACTATTTCACTACTGAGCAACTTAGGTGTTATCGATCTTGATGGAACATTGAATTATCAGGATGCAGCATTTAAAATTTTATTGCCTACAAAAAAGGCGGGAGTATTTTCATTCTTCGGACTTGGTGGGTTAAGTGATGCTTCGATTGAAGATGTACAGGCAGATAATATCTCAACTCCATCTAATGAAACTATTACTTCGGACTTCACTGAAGATTACGACAAAAGTAATTACCTGTCGAATTATGGATTCAATCATTCAATTGCATTAAACGAAAAGAGCTATTTGAAAACTACATTATCTTATTCAGCAGATGGCATTGACGAAGATGTGTATAAAATTAAGACGACAAAAATTAATAATACACAAGGGGAGTTTTTACGTGATTCAATAGGAGATAAAGTTTTAAACTATAAAAGCAGAATTCAGAATTGGACTTACAGAGGAGCGGTTACATATAACAATAAGATTGATGCAAAGAATACTCTTCAAGTGGGTACAAAATATGCTCTGCATGGATTTAAAAATTCGATTGACCAGTCACAAAATAACGCAGACGAATTAACATCAATGACAGACTTTAATGAAGACATTAGTACTATTAGCAATTTTGCAAGTCTTAAACACAGATTGAATGAAAAAATTACAATTATTGGTGGGGTTCACAACATGAATGTATTATACAATCAAAAAAGCACAATCGAGCCAAGGCTTGCAATTAACTGGCAGGTTGGCGAAAATAGTTCTTTCAGTGCCGGTTATGGTAAGCACAGTACAATGGAAAGTGTACATAACTATTTTGCTCAGGTAAAACAAGCGGATGGCAGTTTAACTGAACCAAATAAAGATCTGGATCTGTTAAAAGCTGATCATTATGTTCTGGGGTATGAAAAACGCCTTGGAAAAAATATGAGATTGAAAGTGGAAGCTTATTATCAGTCTTTGTATAATCTTCCGGTTGAGAATGTTGATACAAGTTATTATTCAACTATCAATGAAGGAACCGATTTCAGATATGTTGAACTGGTTAATAAAGGAGCCGGAAAGAACTATGGAGTAGAAGTTACCCTCGAAAGATTCTTCGACAAAGGATATTACTACCTGATAAATGCATCAGTATTTAATTCGAAGTATATGTCGCTTGATGGTGAGGAGAGAAATACACTATACAATAGCAATTACCTTGTTAATTTTTTAGTTGGAAAAGAATTCGCCAACCTGGGCAAGAAGAAAAACCAGACACTCAATTTAAATGCTAAAGTGTTTCTTAGCGGCGGGCAGAAATACATTCCACTTTTAAAAGATTCTCAAGGCAATCTTGCTGTCGATCCTGCTACCAACAAGTTCTGGGATTATGGAAAAGCATACGAAAAAGGTTTTGAGGATATTTATAAAGTATCTTTATCTGCAGGATATAAATGGAATAAACAAAATGTAACCCACGAAATTTTTGTTAACCTTGATAACATCACCAATGCCCAAGGGAAATTATCAGAATATTATGATGGAAAAGTTGCCGGAAATGTTGGTTATGTAAAACAGTTTGGATTGTTTCCGAATATTATGTACAAGTTATATTTTTAAATGTGTGTTTTCTTTTTATTGAAATGAAGCGATGTGGGCAACCATGTCGCTTTGTTTTTTAATCAACTTTAAGAAAACCAATTCCCTGTAGTGTCAACTAGGGCTTTTTCTTCCGGTTAAATTTCAATTGAAAGTATCCAATATCAGAAAATTATAGAGCAGATTTCAGCTATTGAATTGTAATAAGACTTTTCGAAAATGAGATTGAAATGACTATTTGATGAACGTTACTCACATAATTGATGGAAATGCTGAGTAAATTCAGTCCTGACAATTTGCAGAATTGCTATTATAAAGTGTAAGAGTTTAATTGTTTTTATTATATCATGTCGCAATATATTTTGTGAAATTCTTACAATATCAATTTTAATAAAGGATAGCATTTCATTTTAAAACCCAAATTGAGCCTCTACTATTGCTACAGGAAAACGAACATAGGTAATTTAATTTTAAAATCAATCGCCGGAAAGTAAGGCATAATTTAAAACAAAATACAAATGAAAAGAGAATTTGCATCTTCTGGACTGTTAAGAATTTCTGCTTTAGTACTTATAAGCTTTTCACTTATTTTAACATCATGTTCAAAAGAAGAACTATTAATAGAGCCTTCTGCAACATCCAGAATGTCTTCTGTGGCTTTGAATCAAAATGCTCAGCCTCTTCCTGAATTATTCGGAATGTATACAACTCCGACTAATCTGACAATTGGGAATGCTGCCAGTGAAAATGCATTTCTTCAGTATTTGCAAAACAAGGGCGGTAACATGATCAACTGCTATGCCCGCAATTCTATGACTACATCTGCAGAAAGAGCAAAGTTTGCAGCTTTCTGCCGTAAAGCAATAAGTTCATATGGCGTTAAATTAATTACATGTGATATCCGTGAAACATCTGAAATTGCTACCTGGGATGCTTTATATACTTCTTATCCTGACCTACGTGCAGTCGTTGCGCCATTGACAGAAAAAGAGCCATGGGTTACATGTGATTATGCAGGATGCTTCACTTTGCTGCGACAGACCAAAGCGATGTGCAATCTTTATGGAGCTAAATTTTATTTTTATGCGGGGTGGATGGGAAAGAATTACTCTGATCCGCAAGCCGCTGTAGATTCGATGGTTTACTATTGTGATGGAATATTTTTGTCAAATTATGTTACTGTAGCCGATTATTTATCGACAGCAACCGGCTATGGCAAGTGGGATAACAGAATAAAGTACAGACTCGACCAAGGCACTTCTACCTATGGTGGGATCACAAAAGCAGCGAAGAAGTTTAATAAACTCGATTATCCGATAATTGAATTACAATCTTTGCAAACATCCTACTTATTTTCCCTTTATTCAGTTAGTGGTACTAATCATTCGCTTTACGGAACAATGTATAACGATGCTAAAGCATTATATAATCAGTCACCTTCAGACGTTTTAAAATATACTGAGCTTAGAGGCAAATCGTTGTTTTATCTGAAGTATGTTTTGCAGGCTCAGCCAAATTAATTTTTCCAATTTTCAGGATACAGCGATAATAATATAAGTGGAATTTTATTGTTCACTTATGCTTGAAAATTAAACATTATATGAAAGCGCTCATTCGTCTCTTTCAATTTGCTTTTGTTTATCAATTTTTCATAGATAAATTCCGTTATTTCTCACTTTTTCGAATATAATTGATCAGTTCATATTAAAGCCAAATTCTGTAGGTACAATTGCACCCGGAAACAAATAGTGTGCGAGAAAGCGGTAAAATTTGATTTTTACTGTTAATTGGGGAAATCCTCGTCATTACTACAATATTAATATTTCAGTGATTTGCCAGTGGATAAATTTTTACCCACTGACCATTATTTAATTGTGTCAACCAAAAAAAACTAAACAAAAATGGTAAAACATTCTTCTAAGGGGCTTTATTTAGTTCCCGCCTTATTACTAATGAGTTTTTCACTTTTTTTTACAGGATGTACAAAAGAAGAGTTCATAGAACCTTCTGTAACATCAGAAATTCCTTATTCACCATTACGTATCAGTGCGGCGCTTCCGGAAGTTTTTGGGATGTATACAACTCCAACTAACCTGACAATAGGGAATACCACGAGTGAAAATAATTTTCTGACTTATTTAAGAAACAAGGGTGGTAACATGATTAACGCTTATGCGCGTAATTCTATGACTACTTCTACAGAAAGAGCAAAGTTCGCAGCTTTCTGTCGTAAGGCAATAGCATCTTATGGTGTTAAACTGATCACATGTGATATCAGAGAAACTTCTGAAATTGCTACATGGGATGCATTATATACTTCATATCCGGATCTACGTGCAGTGGTTTCACCGCTGACTGAAAAGGAGCCATGGGTTACAAGAGATTACACAGGATGCTTTAAATTATTGCGTGAGACGCGAGCAATGTGTAACCGTTATGGAGCTAAATTTTATTTTTATGAAGGCTGGATGGGAAAAAATTATTCTAATCCACAAGCTGCAGTAGATTCAATGGTATATTACTGTGATGGAACATTCCTGTCAAATTATGTTACTGTAGTTGATTATTTATCTACAGCAACTGGTCTTGGTAAGTGGGATAACCGTATAAAGTACAGACTGGATCAGGGTGCTTCAAGCTACGGCGGAATTACGAAAGCGGCGAAAAAGTTTAATAAACTTGATTATCCAATCATTGAGTTGCAATCAGTCGAGACTTCTATGTTATTTTCTCTCTATGCAGTATCCGGTTCCAACCGTTCGTTTTATGGAAGTATGTACAGCAATGCAAAGACACTATACAATCAATCAAATGCAGATGTATTGAAATATACAGAACTTAAAGGGAAAAGTTTATTTTACCTGAAGCATGTGCTTCTGGCACAGCCTAATTAAGTTTTGAAAATTAATTATTTTGAAAAAAGTCAGGAGCTGAGGTTTCTGACTTTTTTTTGTTTGTGATAGTCTATATAAATTCAGAAGATAGCAGGCGAATTTACCCTTTTGGGAATCTTAAACAAAAGTTACAAGCCAAATTTTATATACTAACTATGAAATTCAATATTTGAAATTTGTAGATTGCACGACGATAGGCGGAATGTTGAGCGGAAATTAGCGATACACTTTCAGGATAGTAACCGCTCGAGCGACATTCCTGCCGAGGCAGAAGGTACACTCTTTGTTGGGAGAATAAATATTTCAACTTGTTTCAAAACAAATTGTGAAAATTAATTACTGAAATTTTAACAGGCCCTTTTTGTCCCGAGTAATCCCGGGCGCTGCTGAACAAATATTCTTCTGCTCTTCCAACAATACCAGCTTCAACAGGATTATTGTGAATGTACAGAATTTTTGAAAGAGTAAATTTCGGACTATGTACTTCCATTGCATGATTATTATACTGCCACAGTTGCATTGACGATTTCTTTTTTTGCTTTTGCCCGCCGGCTTTAAAAAGATCAAGCATCCAACTACTACGACTTTCCGTTAGTGTCCTGAAATCCTTGATCAACATTCCACTTGTGAATTTCTTGAAATCACGGATAATGTCACTTAAGTTTCCTTCTTTGGCTCTTGCAATCATGTGCATATGACTTGACATAATTACATAGGCAAATATTTCTAAGCCTTTTACATCAACACAATAATTGAGACTGTCGCATAAAATTTGCTTATGTTCTTTTCTCATAAACGCATCTGCCCACTCAACTGCGGTAAGAGTCAAAAAATATGCTGCATCTTGTTTGTGAATTTGATATGCGTGAGACATATTGCGCAAATAATCTATACAAACCCCTTAGACAACCATTAAAAGCAGGTGATTAAATGATACGGGCACTTTAGAGAATTAACAAACTACTTTGTATTTTAAATTTAAGACTGCTATAGTAATTGTGCAATTTTTATTTTATTTGTCTATTAATAAAGTATCTTCCTTATTCCCCGGCAGGAATGTCGCTTGAGCAGTTACAAATATGAAAGTGCATAATTAATTTCCGCTCAACATTCCGCCTATCTTCGTGCAGTCTACAAATTTTATTTTTGAATCTATTATTTGGTGGAACATTCCGAAAGCGGAATGATTAGTTTCACATTCTAAAATACTTTGCTTGCATATTTGAAAAAAAAATTTCCTTTATTTTGAAGATTGTAAACTCAATACTGCTAGGCGGAATGTTGAGCGGAAATTAAGAAAGTAAATTAATGCAAGTAAACATTCAAGCGACATTCCTGCCGGAGTATGAAGTAAATTATTGGTTAGAAGCAAAAATTGCTTGCGGCAAGTATAATGACGAAAAGTTTGGTGGTTATAAGAGGAGTAAGCTAAGTATGATAAAATTGTCACGATAATTGAAAAGGTATTTATTGATGATTGTTTCAACAAATAATATCCTTCATACCCCAGCAGGAATGTCGCTTGAGCAGATGTTTGCATCAAATGTTGTCGCAAATATCCGCTCAACATTCCGTCTGGTATCGTACAGTTTACAATTTGTATTCTTTTCTGAAATATTAAATTAAAGTAATTGGTAAAGATCAATGTTTAAACTTTTCTTAGAATACATTTCCCTGTTGTTGCTCTAAGAAAATGTTAATCTTGTTTTCTCATTCTAACTTTAACAAAACAATATGAATAACTCATATTAAACACAACTTCTGTTTTTACAATTGCACTCGTAAACGAACAGAGTAGACGAGAAGCCGATATGTGTAGAATTATTGGCCGTTAAAAGGAGGAATCCTCGTCATTTCAACAAAAATATTTTTTAAAAGCATGTTAGTGGTTATTAATTTACCCACTGGCAAGAAGTTAATTGTGTCAACTAAATAAACTAAAAACAAAAAATGGAAAAAAAACATTCATCTTCGGGACTTTATTTAATTCCTGCATTATTACTAATTGGGTTTTCATTCTTTTTTACCGGGTGTTCAAAAGAAGAGTTCATTGAACCTGCTGTCACCTCAGAAATTCCTTTTTCGCCACTACGAGTTAGTGCAGCGCTTCCTGAAGTTTTCGGAATGTATACCACTCCGACAAATCTGACGATTGGTAGTACGACAAGTGAAAATAATTTTCTTAATTATTTACGGAGTAAAGGTGGTAACATGGTCAACGCTTATGCCCGCAATTCCATGAATACATCATCAGCAAGAGCGAAGTTTGCAGCTTTCTGTCGTAAGGCGATCAATTCATACGGCGTGAAATTAATAACGTGTGACATCAGGGAGACATCTGAAATTGCATGGTGGGAAGCCTTTTATACTTCGTATCCTGACTTGCGTTCAGTTGTAGCGCCACTAACTGAAAAAGAACCGTGGGTCACAGGAGATTATACAGGATGTTTTAAATTGTTACGTCAGACCAGAACGATGTGTAACCGTTACGGTGCGAAATTATTTTTTTATGAAGGTTGGATGGGAAAAAATTATTCGAATCCACAAGCTGCAGTAGACTCAATGGTTTATTATTGTGATGGAACATTCCTTTCAAATTATGTTACTGCTATTGATTATTTCTCTCCGGCATCCGGTCTTGGTAAATGGGATAACAGAATAAAATACCGACTTGATCAGGGTACTTCTAAATATGGAGGAATTACAAAAGCAGCGAAAAAATTTGGAAAGCTGAATTACCCGATCATAGAATTACAATCTCTTGAGCCATCCATGTTATTAACTGTATATGCCGTCACAGGAAGGAACCGTGAGTTCTATGGATTAATGTACAGAGAGGCCAAAGCGTTGTACAATCAGTCATCTGCAGATGTATTAAAATATACTGAGCTTAAAGGCAAGTCTATATTTTATCTGAAGTATGCTTTGCAGGCGCAGCCACGGTAATTTTCGAAAAATTATTTCTATGCAAAAAAGTCAGAAGATTCAACTTCTGACTTTTTTGATTTTATGTAGATTCATGGGATCAAGGTCTGCAGGCATGTGATTTAATTAAGCGATAGTGAAATGTATAAGTTGATCACAGAATTTTTTCCAGCAGGAATTATATAATTGATTCTGAGGAAAGTTCTTTCTTTTCGAGCTGTTTACCGCTAGGCGAATGGTAAGCGGAAATTAAGAAAGTATTTTAATGCCAGTAAACATTCAAGCGATATTCCGCCTCTCGCCATTCAGTCTATAAATTTGAATGAATGAATTTTACAGCGAACAAATTTTATTTGAAGCTATTATTTGGTGGAAGATTCTGCTGAGCTGCTTCTGCCTGGCAAGGGAAAATTGAAATTTAGGATTCATTTTTAGTCATCTATTAGTGTATATAAAATTTGGTATATTTGGAATGAACATTTAGACCTTACCTTGTGAAAAAGATATTATTAAATTTTTTGCTTCTGATAACTTCCATTGCTACGTTTTCTCAAATACCGGATTGGCAATGGTTGAAAAAGGGCGGGGGAGAGAGTTATGATGAATCAGGCACAATAACCGGTGATCAATTTGGACACTTGTATATTGGTGGACAATTGTATAGCACTACATCCTATTTTGGAAATGTCACTATGAACCATCCATTTTCCGGTAGTGATTTATTTATTGTTAAATATGATCTTATGGGAAATGCTAAATGGGGAAGGAATTTCGGGAATGGTCAGGCAGATATCACTAAAGATATTGCTTGTGACAGATATGGCTTCGTTTACTTTGTTGCAGAATTTGGAGATTCTATCCTTGATATAAGCCAATATAATTTATTTACAAAAGGAGGTAAGGATGTTTGTATTGTAAAAATGGATACAATTGGAAATGTTGTTTGGGCCAATAGTATTGGTGGACTTAGAGATGATTATGTTAGTTCTATTGTAATTAATGAAAGTGATCAGATTCTTATAGGTGGTTATTTTAGAAGTGATACGATGTATTTTGGAAATTCCACTCTCATCAGCCCAAATATTTTTACGACCAATTATTATTTTGCGAAATATGATTTGAATGGAAATTTTATTTGGGCAAAAGGAAATGGTGGTTATCGTGAAAGGAAAATTAATAATTTAATTTGTGACCGTCAGGACAATATAATCATATCTGGCGATTTTTCAGATTCTACTTTAATTATAGGAAATGACACATTAATAAATGGTTTATCGCCAAACTATGGATGGACATCTTTTATTGCAAAATTTGATTCCTCAGGTAATAGTATCTGGGCGAAATCTGCACTAAGTGATAATAATTCTTATAGTAAAGGTGTGACAATTGATTCTTCAGGAAATTCTTATTGGTTAGGCGAATTTATCAATAGTGTTCAGCTGGCTGATACTAGTCTTTTCGATTCTCTTTCATTAGGAATGTATCTTATAAAGTTGGATCGAAATGGAAATAGACTTTGGACATTCACTCCCGATACTCCGTATTTTGTTCATGTCAATTCAGTTGTTGCAGACGAGAACGAAAATGTTTATTTAACAGGGTCTTATTCTAATCTTCCGTTAATAATGGGCAGTATTAGTTTGCCATCTCCAGGCTATTCAAGTAATTTTTACATTAAACTTAATTCAAATGGAATCCCGGTTTGGGCAAAGTATAGTCGAGAAACTAATACAACGCAAAGCACAGACATGTTTATTCTAAATGAACATGATCTCTTTGTTACAGGGTGGTTCAGGAGTTCAAGTTTTTCATTGGATACTATTCAGCTCTTCAATAATTATCCAGGAGCTTCCGATGTTTTTTTAGCAAAATTGCATGAATTTGTTGTGGGTGTAGAACATATTTTGAATCAGGAAAAATTTCAAATATATCCGAACCCTTTTAACCGGAAATTCAACATCGATTTACCTGACGAATTAAGTAAAGTTCGAATTTTTGATTTACTTGGCAGAATTGTTTATGACGAGGTTTTTCAAAATGAGAAAACAATTGAAATCGAATTATTTTCAACTGGTATTTACGTTGTTGAATTTAGTAGTACATATTCTACAATGAGAAAATCTATAGTTTGCGTGATACGTTAAGGTTACAGATAGTAAATCAGTCCAATGCTCAGTTTGTAAATAGAATAATGTCATGAAGAAATTAAAGAGTAATAATGGGTGGAGATTAATTATTACAATAGTTTCTATTTTCTCATTAATATTCGGTGTCTCTGAGATCACCAGTTGGCATTTGAAAAAATATGGAAAATATACAATTGGGTATACTATCAAAATAAATAAGATTAGAGGAAATTCTGTTGATGTTACATATTATTACCATGTTAATAATAAAATATATCACGGTGCAAACACATTTATAAATAATACAAAAGTCCCTGGAAGATATTTTGTTAAATTTAATAAGTATTTTCCATTGATCTCTTGTTTAATGCAAGAAGTTCCGGTTGATTCTAGTATTGTTCAAGCTCCAAAGAATGGTTGGGAAAGTCTACCATAAAATATTAGGAAGATAGCCCGACCCGATATGAAAGTAATTAGAACGAATGATTAAAAATCCTGATTGGCAGAAAGTAAAAAAAAATACATATTTTATTATATTTACTAACGTTGAAATTCAACAGTTGTTTTTTGTAAGCATTCCGCCTATCATCGTGCAGTTTACAAGTTAGAAGAGTAGATTTAAAGCAGTACTGATTTTATTGGAACTTATTATTTGGTAAAACGTTCTGATGAGCTAGTTAGATGGGATAATGATGAGACATATGGCAGATGAAAATTAAATTAATCACTTACTTAGTAATGGTCTTTTTAAGTCTATGCACTAAAATTGCCACATCTTCAATATCTGAAAGTATGTTATTATACATTTCTGAGCAGAAGTATTTTATTTTCAATGAAGTATTGAGGAATGATTCATCAAAAGTGATATATCTGGATTCAAAAGAATCAGTATTAGATATGAGTAAAATTAAATTCATGGCGAACACAAATCGCTATCAAAATTTGCAAATGTTCTATGATTCAATTTGTGATTTTGAATATAAAACTCATAATTTATTATTTATTGAAAAAGAAATTCGTAGGAATTATAAAAATAAAGTATATTCTTATAATTCAAATCTTGATGAACTAATTAAGAAAAGTGGAGACTCAATTATTTCTTTTTCAAAAGAAATGCGATTTGATGATTTTTCATTGATTTATTTTACTGTTAGTTTGCCTGGCAGAAAAGTATATTTAATTGCTCTTCTTGTCATTGACAAAAAAGGAAAAGTTATTAGGAATTTTGGAGAACAAATAGTAATGTAGAAATTGTGAGGATAAGAGGGTTGTTTTTATTGTTGATTTTTTTAAAATACAACGATTGCGAAATGTTCAACAGAATATTCAATGCAAATTTGTTTTACTCCCCTGAAAATTCAACTGCTGAAATTAGCAACCCCCGCTTGCCGAAATGTTCAACATAATATTCAACGAAATTGGATTTACTCCCTGTAAAACTCAACAGCTGAAATTAGCAGACTGCACGACGATAGGCGGAATGTTGAGCGGAAATTAGCGACACACTTTCAGGCTAGTAACCGCTCGAGCGGCATTCCTGCCGGGGGATAAGGTACACAGTTGATTAATAGAACAACTAATAAATCTGCATCTAAAACAAATTATGCAAATTAATTACTGAAACTTTAACAGGCCCTTTTTTTCTGAATAATCATGAGCACTGCTAAACAGATATTTTTCCGATCAACATTCCGCCATCATCGTACAGTTTGCCAATTTTCAGCAATTGAATTTACAGCGAGAAATTCAATTTCGCGTTGGACATTTTGTTGCACATTTCGCCAATCGGGTTTTTTTTAGTACTTTTAATTGTGTTATTATTAGCCAAAGACCAATATGATGAAAAAATATTCTGCTGTTTTAATTTTTATTCTCCTTATGTACCATACGAAAGGACAATTAAGTTTCTCATATGCTTATGTTGGTTGCGTATATCCCGAAAACGTGATCAATTCAAATGACAATGGCTTTATCGCTTTTGGTTATACAGGTGTAATGAAACTAGATTCAGTTGGCAACATTATTTGGAGCAAAGCTTCAAGCGAAGCTCTTAATCACATCACATGCACGAAGGACTCTTGTTACATTGCAACGGGAAACTCCTCTAACAATATTATTCCCTTTGTTAAATTTGATTCTGCAGGTGATACAGTATGGTGTAGTGGAGTTTCAGTTTCCCAAGCTTCAAATGTTTCTTCAATTATCGAATCATCTGATTCTTCTATATTGATTTCAGGCATTCAAGTCGACACCGCCGGACCTCCGTACCATAAAATGTTCATACTCAAACTTGACGAGAATGGTACGTTTCTCTGGATGAAAACGTACTTAGCAGCAAATTTTGATAACGTTGTTTATGAAATAGTAGAAGGGCCCGATTTTAATTTTTATGCGTTTGGTTTGGTAGAATACCAAACAACTACATTTTATAATAGAGCAACTCTAATGTGTCTTAATACTAATGGCGATTTGATTTGGAATAAAATTTACACAGATTCTTTGAATCAATCTTTAACCCTTCTCGACATTCAATTTGTTAATTCAGGAATTTTAAGTTATTTCAGTTCAAATACAGGAGCCATTGTATCAAAACTTGATTCTATTGGTGTACCTCTATGGTCAAATCAATATTCTTTTCGTGCTTATTATAATGGGAATTCCAATTCTAAAAGAATATGCAAGAGAAAAGAAAATGATTATTATCTAACCGCCGATGACATGTCAGCAATTTTCGAAATGGATTCTGTAGGTCAAATATTTAATTCTTATGAGACCTTCGAACATGTTCCTGCTGATATTTTTAATGTAACACCCGACAGTCAGTTTGCATATATAGGTTTTGGATTCGGGCCGCCGGTATTGGTACGTTATGATAGTTTGAGCGGTTCAATGTGTGTAAATCCTTCAGTTACAAATCAGCCCTACATCTCCACTTCGTTGATTGAAGATTCAGTTGTTTTCACTGTTGGAAGCGACGGAATATTAATGAATCATTCTGTTCAATTAGTTTCTTGCCAAGCATCTTTCTACCAAGATTGTCCATTTCTTGAGAATGTAAATGAAGTAACTATAAAGAGTAGCGTCACAATCTATCCCAATCCGTCAAGCGGTACTGTGAGCCTGATTTTTAAAGATAATTATACTCCAAACAGTATCGATCTCCTGAATATAACAGGTGTGTTAATTAAATCATTTAATTATTCTGAATTTTATTCAGGATCCGTTAATTTACCGGACATGCCTGATGGTATTTATTTACTGAAGTTCCGATCTGATCAGGGAATTTCTGTAGAGAAGATTTGTATTCAAAAATCCTAATTTTGTAACTGCCGGCCGAAGTAGCCCACTCAACGGAATCTTCAAAAAGAAACCTTTCCTATTCATTCATTTAAATAAATTATGCAAATTAATTACTGAAACTATGACAGGCCGCTTTATATTTTTCTTTTAAATTTTGTTATGCTCTGATAATTGTGCAATTTTAATTTCGCGTGCCTTTTAATAAAATGTCCCCCCATACCCCGGCAGGAATGTCGATTGAGCAGTTACAAATGTGAAAGTGCATATTTAATTTCCGCTCAACATTCCGCCTATTGTCATGCAGTTTGCAAATTTCTAAGAGTGAATGTTAAGGCGATCAAAATTTATTAGAATCTATTTATTGGTGGAACATTCTGGTGGGCTGGGATTTATCATCTTTCCACCGCAAGTTTCATTCTAACATGTTGTCTCTGAAACTCCACATCTACAAAATAGATTGATGCGCTGAGACGACTTGTGTTTATTGTAAATTGATTTCCGGTAGAGTTCCATTCACCTTCTAAGTATGTCAATCTTCCCGAGAGATCAAAAATCTGTATAGCTGAACCCTTAGGAATTCCATTTATAATTGCATGGTCGTTTGCAGGATTGGGATATAGAGTAGGTGATGATAATTCCAGATTATTTATATCGTTATATAAAAAAAAGTGGGAGGGTGAAGTAGATGTACAATTTCCTCGCAGAGAGTAACTGATAGATACAGTATAATAACCGCTTAGCGTTGCTGAATAATTTGGTGAAGTGGCACCTGCAATTGCAGTATCATTTCTGTACCATTGATATGTTGGGTTTATTGTTCCTATAGAGGAATAGTAATTGGCAGTCAGGTAACGAGGACAATTTAAGCAAGATGTTGTGTCCACTATAGATACAATAACGGATGGAGCAGCAAAAAATGAAGTCGAAGCCGTATGTCCCAGGGAATCTGTTACAGTAATGTGATAGGTGATCGTGTCTGTTAAAAAAATTTCCGGCTCTCTTGCTGTATCAGAGGATAAACCTATTGAGGGCGACCATTGAAAATGGTAAGGACCGCAACCTCCTAAAGCAATTGCAGTTGTATTAATTGTGTTTCCTATACAGCGTGTATAGTACATTTCATCCTGAGTCAGGTAGTTTAAATAAATACTTGAATCACTCGCATAATAGTATGTATTATGATTATTTGTACCGCAACATCCGCCTACCAGTGAGGTTCCGTAAGAAAGTGGGCGATAAGTGGAATCATATGTTATATGATAAGAGTGTTCATATTGGATAAAACAAGCTGTTGGTCCATAATATCCGGTATAAACTCCATTGGAATCATAAGAATTATTTTGTTCGATAAAACAACCATAATCATGTGTACTGTTGATTAATAATACTTGTCGTCCATGAATGTAATCGTAAGTGTAATATTGAATGACTTCTTCCCTGTCAAACATTTTATACGAACTTCTTACAAGATTAAAAGTGTCAAGTACAAGACAAGCACTATCTGTATAATACCAACTATGTCCTGAATCATAGACTAATTTGACAGAATACAAATGAACCAAATAGTTGTTGGCAGAATCGTAATTGAATTTTGCATCATCTACCCAAAGTGTATTTAAGCTGTCACGGATTTGTGTTGATAGGCTGTCCCGAATTCCGGATAGATCATATGAGATAACATAACGGCATGAGTCAATCCAGGTGCTACCGTTCCCTATTTGAAAGATGATATCATCCAGCCGTGCACCGGTATAGTTGTATGAGGTGTTGAAAATATTTATAAATGCTCCTGTTCCGGTTGTGTCTTTAACCAGCGTGTGATTTATCAATTTATTATTCGAATTGTAGATCCAGTTTTCCTCAGAAAAAAGCACCCATGTATTTCCGGCTCCATTGTAATCTAGTCGGGAGGTAATGAAATTTGTTAAAGTGTCATAAGTAAAAATAATTTTTTCCTTATATGTGTAACCGGAGCCTGTTCCGCTGTATGAATAAAAACTACTAGTATCATTCTGAGAATTTCTTTCAATGTATGTCCTGTCAAAAGTATGCGTGCTCGAACTAGAAAAAACACTACCACTAGAGGGTATAATTCCCCTTTCTGAACTTTTGTTCATACCGCTAACAATATTAAAAGTATCAGTAATAATAAAATATGTTTCGCCGGGTACGTATTGATATCTTTTGGTAACAACCACAGAATCACCGGTACAATTTTGCCCAAATGAAAGTGCAACTAAGAAAGTGAATGAAAAGAGAAGGCTAAGTACTTTTTTTATTGACATTGGGCTGCAAGTGTTTTAAAAAATTTAATTAATAATTTCTGTTAAAGTTCGGTTTTGCAAAAAAAATTAAGCTGAAACATGGTATAATTTGACTCTTCCAAACTTCTGTTTTGATTTCTAGCGATAAGTACTAAATGATTAATACTGAAAGATAGATTTTATATAAGGATATTCCAAATAATGCCGCTCGGCGGAATTTTTAGTGGAAATTAGCCGAATCCCTTCTCTACAGAAACTTCCATTATTTGAATTAAGGATTTAGTGTCCACGATTCTGAGCGAATTGATTTTCTTAGCTTAATTTGTATCTTAGCCTCCACTTCAAATATAAATCAACATTCTTATGAAGAAACACTTCCTGTACTTCACTCTCCTTACAATTCTATTTTCAACCGCTGGGATTGCTCAGAATAAAAAATCGACTGATTCGAAAAAGAATGAAACCGAGGCTGATAAAAAAGATCCATGGAAAAAAGAAACTTTTAATGGACTAAATTTCCGCTGCATCGGAACTGCGAAAACCTCAGGGCGCGTAGTTGATTTTGCCGTTAACCCAAATAATTCGAATGAGTATTTTGTTGCGGCTGCATCAGGTGGTGTATGGAAAACTTCAAATCATGGAATCACATATACGCCCGTTTTTGATAATGAAGGATCTTACTCTATTGGCTGCGTTACCATAGACCCTAACAACACCAATGTAGTCTGGGTAGGCTCCGGGAAAACAATAACCAGCGAAGCGTTGCCTATGGTGATGGAGTTTACAAATCAGAGGATGGTGGTATGTCATGGAAAAATGTAGGATTAAAAAATTCCGAACATATAGGGATGTTTGCAATAGACCCAAAAAATTCTGACATCGTTTATGTTGCTGCATACGGTCCGTTGTGGAGCGCTGGTGGCGATCGCGGTATTTACAAAACTACTGACGGAGGAAAAACCTGGAAGAATGTTTTATCTGTCAGCGAAAATACAGGCTTTAATGAAATCCACATGGACCCACGCAACAGCAATGTATTATATGCAACATCACATCAGCGCAGACGACAAGTTTACACTTATATCAGTGGCGGTCCTGAATCAAATCTTTATAAAAGCGTAGATGGCGGAGTTACGTGGGATACACTTAAGAAAGGACTGCCGGAAGTTGATAAAGGAAGAATCGGACTTGCCATCTCACCTGCAAATCCGGATTACATCTATGCCATCATTGAAGCATCTGACAAAAAAGGCGGAGTTTTCCGTTCTACTAATCGTGGAGCAAGTTGGGACAAAATGAGTGATAATGTAACAGCAGGAAATTACTACCAGGAAATTTTCTGTGATCCAAAGGATGTTGACAAAATATTTTATGTAGACTTATGGGTAATGGTATCAAAAGATGGCGGAAAAACATTTTCTAAAATTGGTGAAAAGTATAAGCACGTTGACAATCATGCTTTGTGGATAGATGACAAGGACACAAAACATCTTCTCGTTGGATGTGACGGCGGAGTGTATGAAACATATGATTTTGGAGTGAACTGGGAATTCAAAGCCAACCTACCGATCACACAGTTCTATAAAGTAGCAGTCGACAATTCGCTTCCATTTTATTGGGTATATGGAGGCACACAGGATAATAACAGTCTTGGAGTCCCTTCTCGTACTACTAGTGCAAACGGCATCACGAATGCTGATTGGATATTCACTCTTGGAGGTGATGGCTATGAAACACAGATCGATCCCGAAAACCCTGACATTGTTTATCCGCAATATCAATACGGAGGTTTATCTCGCTTCGATAAGAAGAGTGGGGAAATTATTGACATTCGTCCGGTCGAAGGTGAAAACGAACCTGCTCTTCGATGGAATTGGGATTCTCCTTTGCTGATCTCAACACACAAACATACGCGTCTTTATTGCGGTGCTAACAAATTATTCCGTACAGATGATATGGGTAACTCCTGGACTGCTATCAGTGGTGATTTATCGCGGCAGATTGACAGAAATAAATTACCTGTGATGGGAAGAGTATGGAGTATGGATGCCGTTGCAAAAAATTCATCAACTGATATTTATGGTCAACTTGTTTCCATTGCTGAAAGTTATTTTGATGAGAATCATCTTGTCGTTGGTACAGATGACGGACTCATTCAAGTCACGAAAGATGGAGGCAAATCATGGTCGAAGGTTGATAACATAGCCGGAGTTCCTGAACGTACTTATGTAAATCAAATCATCCCATCGCATCATGATAAAAATGTTTTCTATGCAACATTCAATCATCATCGTTACGGAAATTTTAACCCGTATGTATATAAAAGTACAGATGGAGGGATGACATGGTCACCAATTCAGGGAAATCTTCCTGAGCGCGGCAGTGTCTATACAGTAGCAGAAGACCATGTAAATAAAAACTTGCTTTTTGCCGGCACTGAGTTCGGAGTATTCTTCACCATCGATGGTGGAGTTAAATGGACACAACTAAAAGGTGGTTTACCGACCATTGCTGTTCGTGATATTGCAATTCAAACACGCGAAAGTGATCTAGTGCTGGCAACATTTGGTCGTGGATATTATATTCTTGATGATTACTCACCTCTCAGAACGATTACTAAAGACGATCTTGCTAAAGAAGCATTTATTTCTCCTGTCAAGGATTCGTGGATGTTTATCGAAAGTATTACTGAGACTGGTGGACCGCTAAAAGGATTTCAAGGAGAAAGTTACTATTCAGCACCGAATCCAAAAGTGGGAGCTGTATTTACATATTATCTGAAAGAAAATCTCAAGACCATGAAGGAAAAGCGTCAGGAGATGGAGAAAGAAAAAATAAAAAATAAAGAACCCATCAATTATCCTTCGGCCGACAGCATTCGTTTGGAAGACCAGTATCCCGAGCCATATCTACTTTTCACAATAACAGATGATGCCGGTAGTGTGGTAAGAAAAATCAAATCTGCAGCAAAGAAAGGACTAAGCAGAATAGTTTGGGATATGCGTTATGCATCGCCAGGTCCGATTAATTTTAACACGCTAGACCTCACCAATCCTTACGACCAAAGCGAAACAGGACATCTTGCTATGGCCGGTACATATAAAGTATCGCTGAGTAAATTTGAAGATGGTAAAATTACCGAGCTTGTTCCGGCACAACCATTCGTAAGTACATAAAGTAGAAAGACGTCTTATGGCAGCTAACATAAAAATGAATGGTGATGCAAGTCTTTCTAAGCGGGAATTCGAAATTCCACCATCCATTAACGGCCGCATAGGAACCATCGAATACACTCTTTGGACTTCAACATCTGCACCAACGCAAACAGCTATTAATAGCTTCGACATTGCTGCAAAGCAATTTGACATATTACTTCCGGAATTAAAATCCATTGACGAAGAAATTAAAATCGTAGAAGCAACACTTGAAAAGAATGGAGCCCCATATACTCCGGGGAGATTTCCTGAGTGGAGGAAATAAAAGTTTTAAGGGTTACTCCCAATAAAGAGTGTACCTCTTACCCCGGCAGGAATGTCGCTCGAGCAGTTACTTGCCTGAAAACTTGTCGTAAATTTCCGCTCAACATTCCGCCTACCTTCGTGCAGTTTGCCAATTTTAGTAGTTGAATTTTACAGGGAGAAATTCAAATTCCCGTTGGGCATTTTGTTGAACATTTCGCCAATCGGGAATATTTTGATAATATCGCTAACTTCCTTATAAATCATTTATGGGCATAAAAAAAGCCTAAATATTTAAGTAATTATAAAACTTTCCTGACCAAGTATGTAGAACACACTACAGATGGTTCAGGAGTCAGTGATGCTGCAACCGAAGTGACCATTGCATTTGATCAGATCAGGATACATAATGATAAGAATCCTGATCTGAATATGATCAAAGAAAAATTGCAGAATGAAAAAAAATATAAAATTGGAATAAATGAAATTAATTAATAATGTAATTGTAAAATATGTTTTGACTTTGTCAATAACCTTTTTTGGAAACGCTATAAATTCTAATGCCCAGATCGAGTTAATAAATGATAGTAATTTCGTTATTGGTATTAAATTTAATAATGGATTAACTGAAAAAATAGAACAGGTGGATGGCCTATTTTCTAAAGCAGGGATTTCTGGTGATGGGAAAATAGGGTTTGTAAAAAGAGTAAGTAGTTTAATGGACTCATTAGCATTATATGAGATTTATGATTCGATTGGAAATGAAGTTAGAAGATTTACGGGGCCGAATTTAAGTAGAATTTGTATTGCAAAGGATCTCAGGTATGCAATTTATGGTTCTGGTTTTACAACAGAGATAGCAACAAGAGAGAACTTGCTTCTATATGATAATAGTGGTAACTTAAAATATAGTTCAACCAAGCCTTTATCCCCAAATATTAATTGTAAATTTATTAACAACGGAGATTATTTTTATGCTTTTGCAGATTCAATAGAAAATAGGACCAACGTCAGGAAAACCATATTAATTATTTTCGATAAAGAAATAAATTTAATAGGAAAAGTTGAAATTGTTTCAGATAAATTGCATGAATATATCCATTTAGATTTTGTTGATGAACAAGCTATGACAATTTCATTTAAAATTAGGAAGTACATGTCATCCGAAGTAAGATTGATTAAATATAATTATTATGGAGTATTAATAAACTGAATTGTATGAAATCAGCATTTGTTTTTTTTGAATTATTATAACTTGTTTTAATTGTATTGGACAAATACTTGATTGGCCAATTTAGAACGGAAACTATCTGGTAGGTCAGTCGTTTGGTAGTTATCAAATAATTTATGAACCTCCTCCAAACCAGATCAGAGAAATGTTCAATCGAATGCAAAGTCGAAATTAGATTTACTTTTTCGATAAACACAATCGTAAAAATTTGCAAACCGCACGACGATAGGCGGAATGTTGAGCGGAAATTAGCGACAAACTTTCAGGCTAGTAACCGCTCGAGCGACATTCCTGCCGGGAGGTAAGGTACACAGTTAATTAATAGAACAACTAATAAAGCTGCATCTAAAACAAATTGTACTAATCAATTATTGAAACTTTAATTGGTCACGATCAAAAGAATTACAACCGAACATTCCATCAATCTGGTTTTTTTTGGAAGTTATTGCGTGGTGGAACAACTCCTCTGAATTGGGACCTGTTCCGGCTCCTTGCGAATATGGATTGTTGATCGGGTCAATTTATAACAATGTTAGCGAGGGCCTATCATTTGAGGCAACTACAGTAAAGAGGCTATATGAGAGGGTGGCTTAATTAGCTATTACAGCATTTCTAAACATTATATATCCAATTAGCAAAAGAATTAAATGAATAACTATATTAAATATTGCTTTGTTCTTTCCCTTAATTAGAAATGCGATGATTGACATTGAAACCATACTTGCAATTATATGGTACAGAAAGCTGACTACATAAACAATTACTAGCTCTAAACCAACCTCGATAAAATCAAAGAACTGGAAAGGTTGTCCATTAGTTTTATTTTTCACGTTTAAAACAACCAAATTAAATAACGGAATAAAGAATAAAAATAAAGTAACCGTTGGTACATGGAATAAATACATCTCCCATTGTTGTTTAGGAGTTAAAGGTGTTGTTGTACCTGAATAGACTGTTGAAGAATTATCTGTAGAATCGATATAACCGGTATCAGAAGGAATTTCGTCAGACACCGGAATTGAATCTTCAATGTTATTTTTTCTTTCTAATTCTGCATTTTTTTTTGAGGTTCTATCCTCATTCTCTTCTCTATCCTCATCATCCTCTTCTTTATCATCATCTTCTTCTTCATTATAATGTTCCCACCCCGTTCCTCCACAAGTTTGGCACTGCTTAGTGCCAGAACATTCATCACACGGATAATCCGAATCGGCAGGGTCACCCAAAGCTCCTAAAGAAACAGCTTTTCCTACAGCCTCAATATAAGAAGGATTATATCCTCTGCCATCACAACATGAGCAAGCACCATCTCCGTATACACCATTCCATCCGGTTCTAATTCCATTACAATCCGAACAACTTTTTTTTGAATCCTTTGCCATGTAAATATCCTTATATTACGAATCTAAATTTTAAAATTAAAGTTTAAACTTATGAAAAAAATTGTAATTGCCAACTGGGGTGCTTCAAAACAAGGTAAAACCAGTACAATCAAATTGCTGATTGAAATCATAAAGCAAAGAAATAGTGGAGCAAAATTGGACAGGCCTATCACAGGTGTATATGATATTCGAGTTATCATTACATTAACTAGCGGTATTAAAATTGGAATTGAAACAGCAGGTGACCCTGGCAGTCCGCTTGAAGAAAGCCTAGATGAATTTGTAAAAAATAATTGTGATGTTATTATCTGCTGTACCAGAACAAAAGGTAAAACAGAAAGACTGGTTGATAATTTGGCTATCAAACATAAATATGAAATTGTATGGGTTACGAATTATCGGTCAAATGAGTTAAGAATTGATAAATTGAATCAATTGTCTGCTGAAAAATTTTATGAATTGTTAGATAGAAGAATGAATAATTTAATATAAGTATTATGGCAAGACCTTTATTTAAAAGCAAAGAAATTAGAGAGTTGTTTGGAGTTTTGTTTAATCAGATTCTTACTGAATCAGGTAGGGGTTGTCTATTAATTGCAACTTCTCACATAGAGGAATATTTAGATAAAATAATTTTAGCTGTTTTCCCTGATGATTTTTCAAATAATAAAAGAAAAAAGCTATTGGATTTCCCAGGTGTTCTCAGTTCTTTTTCATCTAAGTTAGAGATTCTTTACGCGTTTCGATACATTAATAAGAGTTTGTATGATTCTTTAAATGAATTACGGAAGATTAGAAATGAAGCAGCTCATTCGAATAAAAAAGAATTTGAGCTTGTTAAATTAAATCAGCAAATGGAAAAAGTCTATATGATTGGAGAAGGCTTTTTGTATGTAGTGAAAAATAGTAGTATGAAAATGATGGTGAGCACTAAAGTTGATTCGTTGAAAAAAGCATTTAAAGAAAACGATTTTCCGGAAGAGGAAATTCAAAGGAGTGTTAGTGAAATGTTCGCAAATCCAAAAGTTGAAGAGAGCTTAAAGGAGCAATTACCTCACTGGGAATTAATAGTAGGAATATGTTGTATTTGTGAAGTCCTTCTTTTTCATCGTGACAGAGCAATTAAACTTCATAAAAAGAAAAAAGTTAAAAAAAGAGTAGAAACAATAAAAACCGGAGTATAATTCCGGTCTTTCATTCTCGCAGTTTATATTCACTCTCTCCGCTTGCCGGAATGTTCCATCAAATTACAGTCCCCAATAAAATGGCCCGCTATGAATACAATAATTGAAATTTGTAAATGGTACGAAGATAGGCAGAATGTTGAGCGGAAATTAGGGATACGCTTTCAGACTAGTAACCGCTCTAGTTACATTCCTGACGGGCGGGAGGTACACTCTTAGTTGGGAGTATAAATTTTTCGCCAGATCAGAGAAATGTTCAATCGAATGCAAAGTCGAAATTAAATTTACTTTTTCGATAATCTCAATCGAAAAAATTTGCAAACCGCACGACGATAGGCGGAATGTTGAGCGGAAATTAGCGACACACTTTCAGGCTAGTAACCGCTCGAGCGACATTCCTGCCGGGGATAAGGAACACAGTTGATTAATAGAACAACTAATAAAGCTTCATCTAAAACAAATTATTTTAGAGGGTCATGGCCAAAAGAATTACAACCGAACATTCCATCAATCTGGGTTTTTATTTATGGAGTTATTTGTATATGTTTGATTAAATAAATAAAACAATGAAATTATATCTCTATACCCTTTTTATATTACTAAACATTGCTACATGTAAATCACAAAATTTTTTATACTCTTGGGGATATTCATTCGGCGACACTACAAATAATGCAATTTTAGAGATTTCAGTCGATAAAGCGGGCAATAGCATTTCTGTAGGAAAATTTTCAAATCAAATCACTTTAGGTAGAGGCAATCCTGTAATTCTTCAGGCTTTAGGTTCCGTTGATTTTTATATTTTGAAAAGCGACCCTGATGGAAATGTGATCTGGCTAAAGCAATTTCAAATAGGTGGCTTCTCTACTCCTGAACAGCTCAAAACTGATGTAGATGGAAATATTTATGTTTTAGGACGTTTTGATACAACTGTAGATTTCGACCCTTCTCCTATTACAGACTATAACCTAACCTCTTCTGGAAATGACTTATTCATATTAAAACTCGACTCATTAGGAAATTTTCAATTTGTTAGACAAGTTGGAGCACAGTATATAAATAATTATACAGATATAACAATTGATAACGAAAAGAATATATTTTTTTATGGAATATTTTTTCTGCGATCAACGTGGCGAGTGCTCC
The DNA here is from genome assembly GCA_016711505.1 of Bacteroidota bacterium. Lineage (NCBI taxonomy): Bacteria > Pseudomonadati > Bacteroidota > Bacteroidota bacterium. Next base: position 540,337 of record JADJSV010000002.1, read on the forward strand.
CGGATTTTCTATGACGACAGATGGAAATGGATATGACCTCTTTATTTTTAAATTTGATTCAACCGGAACATTAGAATGGGGTAATCAATATCCATCATCGGTTTCCTTTCTGTTTGACCTGGCCATAACTTCGATGGGAGAAATTATATGCGTAGGAACCTTTAGTGATACAATAGATTTTGATCCTGACCCCCTTGTTGATTCATTTATGATATCCGAATATAAATCAGCTTTTATCTGGAAAATGAATTCTCAGGGAAATCTTATCTGGAAAAGAATTATTGGTGGCAATTATTATTCTACATGGGCCGAGTGTGTTACTTTAGATAATAACGACGACGTTTATATTGGCGGGAGGTTTGACTCTTTACAAGATTTTGATCCCTCTCCTTTAGATTCTTTTATGATGTCAGGAACCTTTCTTGCATTTGAGGATATTTTTATAGAAAAGCTAGATTCCGCAGGTAATTTTATTTTTGCAAAAAAACTCGCTCTGGGGCATCCGGGAAAAATTATTTTTGATTCAAAAAATAACATCATCATTTCCGGTGGTTTTTATTATGGTGATTTTGATCCTGATACTTCTTCTGCCCATGTGCATTTTTTGACGAGTAATGATGGCTCGTGTTATATATCCATACTTGATTCACTGGGAGATTTTATTTCCGCAGTTAATTTTGGGAGTGCAACTGGAAGTTATCCATACATTGGACTAGACAGTCTTGATAATTTTTATGTCTGTGGCCAATTTTTAGATTCTGCGGATCTTGATCCGGATCCTGGAAGCTACATTCCTTTTTACTCGAACGGAAATTTTGATGGATTCTATTTTAAATTGGTAAATCTAATCAATAAGAATTTTGAGATGGACCATGATAAAGAGTCTTACATTTATCCTAATCCTGTTTCTTATGAATTAACCATTCATAGTAAAGAAAAGATAAGCAAGGTATCAATCATTAATCTTACAGGGCAAATCATTTATACTAGTGACATCACTAACGAACTTTATCATATAAATGTGTCCGATATTACTTCAGGGATGTATTTGATTCACTTGACGTCTTCGAATAAAACGTTCACTCATAAGTTTATAAAAAACTGAATTTAATCATCACTTATTTTTTAAAAACCGTCTCCCAAATTATCCCCCAAAAACACCAAAGCCTCGTAACATCATCTGTTACAAGGCTTTAATCTTTGTGTTGGCGGTCCGGACGGGACTGTTGGACCGTTACAAACAATTGTATATGAGCACCGGAATAAATACCGGTAAAGCACACTTCTCCTCTAAGACAGGTTTGAAACAGTCCGCGATGCTCCATGATAAAAAGAAACTGACAGCTTTCATGGATAAGCTTTTTGAGAAGCTTGAAAAACTGCAGCGGGAATATGTACTTGATTTTGTCGAACCGAAGGAATTGAAGGAAAGATTTCTCACCGATGATTTTTCTTTCGAAAGTGACAAGAGAGTCTCTTTATCCGGATATATTAGTTTATGGGTGGAAGACCAAAAAAGCAACCATAAATCGACTCGATGATGAAACACTCAGTATCTATAATGCTCTCGCGTTATAAGATTAAGGGTACGGTGACATTATGATTGGTAGACTAACTGAAGGTTGGGTCCATGGTTTCATGAATCATTTAGGAAAACCCAAAAAAAATACTGTGATAAAGTACTGGCGAAAAATGAAAAGATATGCCGGATGCTTAAAATAAAACTTGATGATCAAGAGTTCACTAAAAAAATGGTTGAAGAAAAAACTGCCAAAGTTTATTTTTCGTTTGAAGAGCTACAGCATATAGAAAATTTTAAATTTAAAAATAGCAGTGAAAGACTGGAACGTGTCAGAGCAAATTTCATTTTCCAGGCATATACCGGAATGCGATATTCAGATTTCATACAGCAAGCAGAAATTCAATCAATCAATGGGAAAAAGTATATCATCATTGATTCTGGAAGTGAAAAGACAGACGAGCCGATTGCCATCCCTGTGTTTGCACCGGTAGAGCGAATCTTCAAAAGGAGGGTATCTCGGTAAGGAGATCAGTAATCAGAAGTACAACGATTACCTGAAAGAAATCATCGGCGAAATATATCCGGATAAAACGATCACCATTAAATATACATTGAATGGTAAAGAAAGAAAGGAGACACTCTTTAAGGGATAAAGTTGGTACACACTCAGGCGCGCGGAGCTTTGCTACTAACTTTACGCATCTCGGAATCATACCAAAAAGTTTATCATGGAGATTGTCGGAATTAGAAAGGAAGTGACTTTTGACAATTATATTGCATCGCCAAAGGTTGTGAATGCAGAACAGATGGTAAATATTCTACAGCGTGAACAGGAGCGAAATCCTAACATTGCTTATCTGTTGAATGATGAAATGTCCGGTACAAATAAAAAGAATAAAAAAAAAGTTGCCTGATCTCTATGCAATAACACACTAAATTTTTTAAAATTAGTTCCTAAAATTATTATTGTGTGATCAATGAAATTAGACCTTGTTTACGAATATCTTCTTTCAATTGATTAATACCAAACCAAGCATTGCGATGACAATTTCTTAATGGTAGTTTACTTCCGCAAAAGCAAGGAAAATGACCTCCGACGGCTTTATCTAATCTTAAACATCGAATGATTATTTCGAGACCTTTACGATTCATTCGTAGAGTATCTAAGCATTTAATTACATTACGAGATTGAGATTCGACATAATAAGATTCCAAGATTCCTATTTCCATGTGCGTAATCATTCCAAGGCCATTTATTGTGAATGTTATAATGTAATTGACCATATAAAAATGGAATTACTAATCTTTCAACAAACCGATCCAAAATAAAATCAGTTTCTAAATATTCCTCTTCAATAATTGGACTGCATAAGCAAGCCGATTTATCAAGCTTTTCATAAAAATGTCTGTCAAGTATTGAAGGGATATTTTTACTATGAATATAAACCCCTGGAAGTTTTGACCACGGGCGATTTACTAATGATGAAATAGTCAGTGAAACGTTTCCGGATAAAATATCACCCCCGATATTTTTTGGCCATGAGATAAATTTTGAAATTGGTTCGTGTCAAAATTATAAGATGCGATTAATTCAATCTCACCTTTAACTCCTGTCTACTAGATGACACTTTAATTTGGGGTAATAACTTTTACCCATTTAGTAGTGCCATCATCCAGCAATATTAAATTCCCACGGTGATTTCCGGAATAAATGGAACAGCGTATTTATTACCGGATTTGACGATGAGGTACAACCTGTTTCAATCCCAAGCTATCACCGAAAAGTTTTCTCCATAACTTTATCGATTCTTCTAAATCAAGAGCTTGATTCGCAGTGGCTGCTTTCTTTGCGTAATCACTTATAGCTGCTTTAAATTTCTTATACCCTTCCTTATCATTTTTCCAGTGTCGGTTGAAATTCTCTCCAGGCATAGCTGGGTTTACTATTGTCGGTGGATCATCATTCGCAGATAGAAATTCATTCATTTTACATAGCACAAAGTTAACGCACATGGAATATCTTTATATGCACCTGCAACAGCCTTGCTGCTGAAATTTGATTTGCAGCAATGGTAGTGAGTATAATTACTTAGTGCTGAACTCACCTTTATCATCACGGAGCAATTTAATCAGGGCGTACTACGAGGACCAGACAATTCTTTGCATTAAAATCCATTGCTCAAACCATTTGGCATATCCGTCGCCATCCGTAGGTTCAAACTTGTCGGTATTCTTATTGCAGATAGAAAACTTCCTCTATCTTGCAAAACACCAGGCACTAAATCGGCATGAAAGTCCCTTCATAATCAATTGTCACACATCATGTCTTACCATTGGTATCTATAATATCTTCACTACCTGATGCTCCGAAAAGCCTCCGCCAATTTTGTTAAATATTGTTTTGGAGTCCACGAGGTGTTTTTTAGGCGGATTAATAAATCAACATCGAATGAACCATTTTTGCCTGTAGGTTTAACTATTGTTTTCTATCTGGCGGAACCTTGTACGAATTGAGTCGATGAATAAATCTTTAAAATCAGGATGGTTGGAAATAAATTCTGCCAGGATACGCTGCCTTCTTTATTCGTTTACACGATCAAGTTTAAATTTGGCTCGCTCTAAAAACTCATTGAATAATTCTTGTGTTGTCATTGTTTGAATATTAATTGCTAATTATAATAAGGTGGTATAAAAGCTTCCGCCTTTCCGTAAAATATGATTTGATAAATGGGAATTGCTCTCGTGCGCAACTTTCTCCCAATCCTTCAAGTTGTGGAATCGCTTTATAACTATCGAGTTCAAATCGATCTGGCGACACTTTGGGTCAATTCCTATTAATCTGCTCGTGACTACATAAAACTGCCGCTGTTCCAAGTGAAGCTAAATCACCGCTGTGCATAAATAAATCCAGCTGCCCTAAATGCCCAAACAGGTTTACCCCGACCAAATCTCCTTTTATTAATTGGGCTGGAAGGCGGCCGATACTCAAAATACATACGATTCCAGGGCCATTTAAAATACCCAATGCTTCAACCACTGCCATTCCGGTCGGATTATTGGCCCACATACCACCGTCAACCAATGGTGCTCTGATGGTAATAAATGTGCCGGGAAAAAAGTTGGGGCAGCAGATGTTGATAGCGCCACATCAACAATATCCCTAATAACGATAATCTGCGAGAAATCGTTCACGATGCGCCGTCTTATGAATATATATTTTACCAGTATTCAGATCCAGGCTTGGAATAACTAATCAAGTTTTTTACTATCGCTAAGTTTTTATCACCGAAAGTATTTTCCAGGGCTAATTAGAGCTCCCTGATCCTACCCTTCGAGTATAGAAAGTGGCGATAACGTTTGAGATTCTGATTACCGGCAAAAATGGATTTACCATATTTTTTATAAAAGTCTAAAGTTTCCTGCGCAGTACTTTCTAATCCTAAATTTAACGCAATGATCCCGCCGGTTGAAGTACCGACAATCAGATCAAAATAATCAGAAACCATTCCATTGATCTGTTTTTCGATTGTAGCAAGGAATGAAGCAGCAAAAACTCCCTTAATTCCACCTCCATCAATACATAATATTTTTTTCATGATGTGAGGTTGGGTTTTTTAATTATGGCCACGACCTTACCGCTAATTGCGAAGTCATCAGATGGATGTAAATAAATTGGCTCATAATCGAAAGACGAATCTGCCATTAATACAAATTGATCATTTTGCTTATCATTTATAAATCGCTTTATAGTAGCCTTTCCGTCGATAATTGTATAATACAACATCTTTGGAATAAACATTTTTATCATTTGCATTAATAATTACATAATCTCCATCTTCAATTCGCTTTCCATTTATCTCCTCTCGATTCATTGATGAACCGTCTGCTTTGATTGCATACAAACCATCCGGCTGAGATCGCCCTACTAATTTTGTTGATACTCTTAAAAGCCCTGATTTTTTCTTCAGAAAAATTATTGCGGGGCCGCAATTTGCAGTTCCTAAAATCGGATTGGAAAAATGCTTGCGGTAGATTCGAGAATTCTTTGCCCAACCAAGTGAAGGCTCCGAACGATCCGGCCCCCTTCCTCGGTCAATGGAAAGAAAACCTCGTTTTTCAAGTTGTTGTAGATGATGCTTGATTTTCTGCGGTGATTCATCTCGCAAACCAATAGCTGAAGCCATTTCTCTAAGGCTCATCTTTGCCAATTGTATTGATTTTGATAAAAAGAAGCTTTTCTTGAATCCATGCATAATACAAATATGCAGAATTTAACTGTAATATCAAATAAATCTTATAACTCCTTAAAACTTGACGATAATATTATTTTTGTAATTTTGGCATGAAATTGGAACTCAGAGTTTATGTACGATCAGATCGTACAACTTCAAGAATACCTTATTACAACTATTACCCAGGGTCACAATCCTTATATGCAGATGATGTTTTGAGTCTCGTCGGAAAAATCTTTATAATTCTGCCGTGCCGAAAATCTTTTACCTGATTGGTTGGCGGATATTCATAGCTTAAGCAGCTTTTACCAATGGATAAAAGAAAAAAGGAAATGGTGATCAACGGAAGGCTTTTGTATGCGATTCGTTCAAACCTGCATTGAAATATCTTCAAGAGTAAACCATCAGTTATTGGCCAGACATCAATTACTGATAAACTTGAAGTTTTCGAGAAACTTATATTTATGATTCCTGGATAAAGGAATTGGAAGAATAGAGAGTGATCCTGACGGCGCTCTCTTCGCACGCACACTGGTTGAAACAACATGCAAATTCATTCTGAAGAAATTATCTATCCCATTTGAAATTGATACCGATCTTCCGAAACTCTGCAAACTTACCATTGGAGCGTTGAATGTTTCTCCGGATCCTTTAACGAAAGGAAGCATTCATGCGAATATTCAATGGATGTTATACAGCAATTGAAGGTATCCAGAACTTCGCAATAAATATCCGATTCGCATGGGAAAAGACGAGGGTTTTAAAACCGTTGAGGCGACATGCTGAACTTACGGTTAATTTATCCGGAACATTAAGTGTTTTTATGCTTGAAACTCTGGAAAGTCAATTAAAGGATTAACTTGAATTATATGATACCAACCCAAACACCGGAAGATGTAAAAATTTAAAAATCTTCTTCTAACTTCAGAATTAACTGTTGAGGGATAACTTCTCTGATTGAACCATCGTTATTAACCATGTTAGAGAATAGCCTTCCTTTCTTCTCTCCTCAATTTGTACCGAAGATATCTTTGATTACGTTGAGAGATTAACGATTAACCGAAATGTCGTCGGGTCTAATAAGCGCATAAGAAATATTTCACAGTTAAGTTTCCTCCTGCGGAGAAAGTTACAAGATAAGGGAGATGCAATCGTCCGATCAAATCAGTATTATATGGCGGTTTTAATCGTATGACAGTATTAAAGTGAACTCCGGCCTGGGATAGGTGACATCATAACAGTTTCTAAATGGAGAGTAAAACATGACATGCCACAGAAATATGTACCGATATTTAAGAATCAACCTCGACCACGAGTCGGTTAACAGGATATGTACCAACCATCGAGGAGTTAATAAATCATCCTGACAATCTTCTTAACGAACGGACATGGAAGATTAATAAATTATACGAAGAACAACTGGTTAATGTTGAACCTTACTTAAAGGAACAAATAGAAGATTTGGTTCAATTTATTGCAGATGCATTTACACGACCTGTTCCATCTAATCATCTTGACTATCTCATTAGTGCATTTTTCAGATGTAATTCTTAACCGGTTTGAAAATGGATCGATCGACGCTATTTTCTATCCCAGTGTTAAACAAAACTTGTCTTTCGAAAATATTGCGATAAAACCATCCTCATTCGTGAAAAATATGAAATATATGAAGTAAAGTTCTGTTGTGGTTCAAACTTCACCTGGGACATTTATGTTAGGGCTTCGGAGATTGCAAAAGTTTGACTTAGCATCAGAAAAATTCTATGGGATAAAGATCAGATGCGACAAAGTTCAGAGGAACTGGAATCACTTAAAAATAAATATGGAATAGATATCTGGTCTGGGATAATTTAGAAATTCAATAAGCTTTTTATTCATTTCGGATTGCCAATAAAGTATACATTACTTTAACTATTTGACTCTGTACTTCCAGATAGTGGACCTTTAAATCAGAGAACGCCCTTCTGATTTTTCAGGAGGTGAATCCATTACTAAGTTATTTTCTTTAATCAAAAGTTGAACTTTATTGTACCATGATCCCATAAAATCGTTTATGATAATATACAAATCTTTCATTGCACGTCCAAAAGTCAAATAAATAATTGTAAATTGATCCATTAGCATCTTCCCATGATGTCTCTGTCCCAACCTGCTAAAGATCCTTCACTACGCAACTCAGGAATTAACAACAAGCCGAGTTCTCGATTTTGAACAGTATTTTCCATGAACAAAAATATGTCTTTGATAATAAAACTTTTAATTTTTTCCAAGTAAGGGCTTGAATCTTTTGCGACATAGTCTAATAGGGTAGCAAAAGCAAGATTCGCAATTATCATAATTCGACCAGGTGAGTTCCAATTGCTGCCAGATAATTTTGTAAATCCATATAATCATCAAATGACAGAACAGCATCTTTAAGCCTATTTTTTTAATTCTTCTAAAGAACATAAAGATTCAAGTATTGTATAGTGATGTTCAGAAAATTGAAACTCTTTTTTTGGATTTGATCTGGAATATTTTCTTTGCCTTTTACAGACATATTTGCCATAAGTCCGTTACCGGAGTGGCCAATGAAAATTGACCATATTTTTTCATAATGCTGTAAGTGTTTATGCACGAACTCTGATGAATTTTTTTCTAATTCATCACCATTATTTACAATCGTCCAATCGGAATCAGCCATACTCATAATAAATCCATTTGATTTAGATATATTTGAATAATTATCTTTAAAAGTCATAACATTGTTTTCTTACCTGAAATCACTTAGTGAATTTATTTGCGGTTAATCTTACGGCAATACAAAAATACATTTCGATTTTATTTCGAAAAGGAAATCAAACAAATAAACAAATAAAATCAACTAGTCTATAATAATTTTAACATATGTCAGGTCTTTTTAATTTGATTAAATCAAATATTGCATTTTTAAAGTTTTTTACCCATATTGGACCACCATATGACTCAAGACCTTAAATATTTCTTTAAAAAAGCCAAATTCACACCCACTGATGAACAGGCAGAGGCGATTTCATATGTTGATGGACCTCTTTTTGACCGCCGGTCCCGCTCCGGAAAAACGAGTTCTCTTATGGCGGACTTTAAATTTATTAGCATTTCAGAATGTAAGCCGGAAGAAATCTTCCTTAGTACGTTTACAGAGAAAGCTGCCCTACAGCTGAAAGATGGTTGCGTACTCTCTTGGCTATGGTAAGCAACAAAAGAGACTAATCAGCCTTTCGATATTTCCCGAATGGCAATTGGTACCGTTCATTCTATTTGTAATTCTATTATCAGTGATAGGAAATTCTCCGCAGATGGAGAAAGAAGAAATCCTCAAAAGTTCTTGACGAACTCGACCAATATCTTTTTATCTACAATCGGAATAACTGGATCCAATTAATTGGTGAAGGCAACTTCAAGGATGAAGAAGAGGCACAAAGAGAGATCAATGTTTTTATGGGCAGCGGTAATCGCTCATCCAGGCATGAAGCTGCGACAAATATTATAAAAGTATTTAATAGATTTTCTGAGGAACATATAGAACCGGATAAAGTGAAAACGAAGGATCAAATGCTGCGTTCTCTTTTAAAAATGTATGCTCAGTATTTAAAGATGCTGAAAGAGCAACATAATAGAATCAGTACTGTTGATCTTTCGCTTTTGCAACTTGAAGCGTTTCGGTCCATAATCTCTTCTGATAAAGGAAAACATGTTTACAAACATATCATCATCGACGAGTATCAGGACACAAATAGCATTCAGGAAAAAATATTCTTTGAGCTTGCAAAGGGTCATAAGAATTTATGTGTTGTTGGTGACGATGATCAGGCTTTATACAGGTTCCGCGGCGCAACAGTTGAGAACCTGGTTGAGTTTCCAAAACGATGTGATGTATTTATCGGTGTAAAACCTCACCGCATCGATCTTGTCAAAAATTTTCGTTCGAAGAAAAAAATTGTTGATACCTATAACCATTTTATTAAACTGGTTGATTGGACGAATAATGGTGATCCAAATTCTCAATTTAGAATCCATGATAAAATAATTAACCCTCATTCAAAAGACAAGAATTTTTCGGTTGCTGTTACATCAAATGCCGGACGAAGCTGGAATTGGAACTTGCTCACTTCATTAAGAAATTAAAAAGTGAGAAAAAATAAACGACTACAATGAAGTTGCTTTTCTCTTTCCCGCAATGAAGGGAAATGCCAAAGTCCGAGATTTGAAAGAAGCACTTGAAGCGGAGGATATTCTGTTTATGTACCTCGTGCCGGTAGATTCTCAGTAGAAGAATCAGAAGCTGTTTTCGGACTAATGACACATGTCTTTGGAAAGCCACCTTTTAATCATTCTGCAAGCGGTAGTATGCGACAGTTTCAAGGTTGGCTAATGGCGCACACAATAACGTAAAGATTTAATTATTAAACCTGATAAGCAGCTTAGTGCATTTATCCAAGAGCGAAAAATCACAGTTAGATCAAATCGCTAATGACTTTATGCTTCTCCAAAAATTGGTTGAAAAGAGAAAATGGGATGAATCTTTACCGTTACGATTGGAAAGTTGCTGGAAATGGCTAAAGTAAATGGTCTGAGCAAAGCAGCCATCACCACTCTGAACCGACATTCCTTTCGAGAGTTGATCAAGAACAGAGAAAAACAAGGAAAACCAATCAGACTTAGCTATGTCTTGAATCGAGCTACTTGTGTGGATTGGAGCGTACTGGATTTATTTTACCAACTGTGTGGTTTGGGGTACTTCAAGAAGATGATTGATTTGGCGGAGGACGGCACAGATGAAGGACCAATTTGTAATCTTGCATTGATCTCGCAGTATATTGCCAGATATCTTGAAAGTTACTCTGCGGTGATTACCGGCAGATTTATGAAGGAGGATCGCTTTGTTCAATTATTTTTCAATTCTTATTTATATGCTTTATACCGTCTTCAGGAATCAGAATATGAAGATCCTGAAGATCCATTTCCGAAAGGTCGAGTCCCATTTCTCACTATCCATCAGGCTAAGGGGCTGGAGTTTCCTGTGGTTGTACTTGGAAGTGTTTATAAACGCGATCGAGGAGCAAGTCCGGTAGAGGAAATCATTCGTACTATTTTAAAAAAGAAAGGTGAACCACTTGACCGAATAGGTATCTTCGATAACATGCGAATGTTTTATGTTGCATTATCACGTGCAAAAACTTGTTAGTGATTCCAAAATACAAAGTACTGCACGGCGGCACTGATGAATTTAAACAATTATTCGCAAACACATCTTTTCCGGAATTAAGATTAATTAACACAAAAGAACTACCAGATGCGGAAATCAATAAAATTGATCTTGGGAAAAACTATTCTTTCACAGGTGACTATCTGCAATATAAAAAATGTCCGCGTCAATACATGATTTTCAATCAATACGGTTAGTTCCATCGCGATCAAAACGATGTTTTTCGGATCGCTGGTACATAAAACTATTGAAGATCTTCACAACTTTATCATTCATCAACGATCTAAATCTGTGACTGCATGAATGTCGAAGAACGGATAAAAGATTATTCCGAGCTCAATTATGAGATGATGAGATATGAAGCTGGTCACGACATCACGGCTGATATTCGTGAGCTTGCATTCAAACAAGTTCTTTATTATTGGAGAAAATGCAGATGTTGCCGAAAGAATTACTGAAACTGAAGTGAAGTTATCATTACCGGATCAGGTTTCTCCTGAAGGACGAAGATTTAATATTGAGGTGTCGTGGATATTGTTCGTGAAGACAATGAAACCTACATGTATGATTTAAAGACACATGACCTCGATTACATTAGGCACAACATTGATTATGTGAGAAACAGCTGAATATTTACGCTCACATTTGGAAAGGACTTCGTGGTAATCGGCTCGATCATTCATGTATAATCTCTACAGCTATCCCCGCCCGACTAAAAGATGCAATTCGTTCCGGCGATGAAAATTTCGAAAAGCTGAGATGGATAAACGGGAATCCATTGGTAGAGATCAAATTGCAACAAGAAAGAATCAATTTACTCATAAATGATTTTGGTACTGTAGTAGACGATATCGAAAACAGTCGGTTTAGTCCATCATCTTTAAAGCAATTAAAAGAAAAAAGCCGTTGAGGTTCTCAAAGGAAAATTATGCTACACGAGTTTGCGAAACTGTGAGCGCGATATTCCCTGCTCTTCCTACCGTGAATACGCTGCTCAAACTAGGGAAAAATCTATACAACTTCAAACAATTTTGGGTTAGATCCGATTTCCGACGTTTGAACAAGAAGAATGGCTTGAAGGAAATATTAACAATGAACAATTAGAAATATCTGCTAATGCAGCAGATGAATTAGACTAAATATGCCAATAGAAAAGCTGAGACCAAAATTTATTTTTGACGAAGAAAGAATAAAACAATTGAAACAAATTGCACCGGAAGCATTTGCTGATGGTAAAAATTAATTGGGAAACTTTAAGGAATCTTTGGGTGATCAACTTGAAGAAGATGGACAGGATGCAGAGCATTTTGGTTTGTTCTGGCCTGGTAAGCGTG
>JADJSV010000003.1:300000-519506 GCA_016711505.1 Bacteroidota bacterium
TTTGAAGCCTGAAAAGTGGTATTTTTGAGAAACATTTAGCCGGCTGAAACCGGCTTTTTTATAGTGTTTTCCACAGATCCGGATGAAAGATAATTATTTAGCAGAACTTAATGAAGCCCAGCAAGCCGCGGTAATCCATACCGATGGCCCGGTTATGATCATTGCCGGCGCCGGATCAGGGAAAACAAGAGTTCTTACTTATCGAATCGGACATCTTTTGCATAAAGGTGTGGATGCTTTTAATATTCTTGCGCTCACATTTACCAATAAAGCTTCCAAAGAAATGCGGGGCCGGATCGAAAAGATCACCGGGAGTGAAGCGAAGAATCTCTGGATGGGAACTTTTCACGCCGTCTTTGCAAAGATCCTCAGAATAGAAGCTGAAAAACTCGGATACCCTTCCAACTTTACCATTTATGATACGGATGATGCAAAAAGTTTGCTGAAAGACATTATCAAAGAACAAGGACTCGACGACAAATTATATAAACCTGATGTTGTGCTGAACAGAATTTCTTCAGCCAAAAATAATCTGTACTCATGGAGTGAATATCAGAAGAATGTTGAATTTGTTGGTGATGATTATTCTTCAGGCCGGCCTAAACTCGGACAACTTTATGAGCTCTATGTTAAACGATGCTTCAAAGCATCGGGAATGGATTTCGATGATCTTCTTTTCAATGTCTGGGTCTTGATCAATAAATATCCTGAGATACTCCACAAGTATCAGCATAAATTCAAATACATTTTAGTAGATGAGTTTCAGGATACAAATTTTGCTCAGTATTCGATCGTAAAAAAACTTGCTGCAGCCTATGAAAATCTTTGTGTTGTTGGCGATGATGCGCAATCGATCTATGCATTCCGTGGTGCAAACATTCAGAACATCCTTTCACTGCAACGTGATTATCCTGATCTGAAAGTTTTTAAACTCGAACAAAATTACCGGTCAACTCAAGTGATCGTTAATGCTGCGAATAGCGTCATAGAAAAAAATAAAAATCAACTTAAGAAAGACGTCTGGACGCATAATGCCGAAGGTGATAAGATAAAATTGATGCGCGCCTTAAGCGACAATGAAGAAGGTGTCATGGTTGCGAATTCCATCTTTGATACAAAGATGCATCAGCAGTGGAACAATAAGGATTTTGCAATTCTTTACCGGACCAATGCACAGTCGCGTTCAATGGAAGAAGCTTTGCGGAAAATGGGAATTCCTTACCGCATTTACGGCGGACTTTCGTTTTACAAAAGAAAAGAAATTAAAGACTTACTTGCTTATTTCCGTTTGGTCATCAACCACAATGATGAAGAAGCTCTTAAGAGAATTATAAATGTTCCAACAAGAGGAATTGGAAAAACGACGATTGAAAAACTGATTGTTGTTGCTTCCGAACAAGATAAAAGTATCTGGGATCTTATCATCGATCCGTTTCAAAATCCGTGTGCCTTTAATTCAGGAACACATGGAAAGATCAATGAGTTCGTTACTATGATCAGAAGCTTCGAGGTGAAACTGAAGTCTGATAATGCATTTGATCTGGCTAATACTATTGCAACATCATCCGGATTACTTCGTGATCTGTATCAGGACAAAACGCCCGAAGGATTAAGTCGCTATGAAAACATTCAGGAATTACTGAATGGTATCAAAGAATTCGTAGATACAGGAAGAAGTATCACTCCGGATGGCGATGAAGATGTAAATCAGGATCCGGATACAATTGTACGGACACTTGACAGATACATGCAGGATATTGCATTGTTGACCGATGCAGATGATGATGAAGAGGGAAGCGATGATAAAGTGTCCTTAATGACAATTCACGCTGCAAAGGGCTTAGAGTTTCCGGCTGTGCATGTTGTAGGATTGGAGGAGAATTTATTTCCATCGCAGATGTCGATGAATTCGAGAGAAGATCTTGAAGAGGAGCGACGATTGTTTTATGTTGCCATCACCAGAGCGGAGAAAAAACTGACTATCAGTTTTGCAAACTCGCGTTATAAATGGGGTAATCTGATCAATTGTGAACCTTCGCGTTTCATTGAAGAAATCGATCCGAAGTTCATTGAAGAAACTATTCAGCGACCATCCAAGAATAATTTTGCATTCGAAGATATGCCATTTGACAGATGGGAACGTTCGACCACATCAACAAGTTCAAAACCAACCTTACTCGATATTCAGCAAAAGTTGAATAACGGAAGCCTGAAGAAGTTAAATACTGCAACTGTTGACAATATTCCGACTTTCGAAGGTGATGATACTGCTAATCTTGCCGAAGGTATGGAAGTTGAACATGTGAAGTTCGGCCTGGGAAAAGTGATAAAGGTTGAGGGCAATCCCGGTGACAGAAAAGCTACGGTTACCTTCCCGGGCTTTGGAAATAAGCAACTTCTGCTCAGATTCGCTAAATTACGCATAGTTGGCTAGTATCAATCCATTATCTATATTTGCATCACTGACAGGCACATTAAAGCCGGGCGCAACGGAACTTCGTTTTTTAGTCCGTACTAATCCTAAAAAATTTTAAATGGCATTAAAAAGAAAATCATCAACTTCTGAAGTTGAGACTTTTACAGATATTCAACATCTTGAATATAACACTCAAAGAAATCATTTGAGAATTCCGGAATATGGCAGAAGCATTCAGAAAATGGTTGATGCTGCAATTCTGATTGAAGATCGTGAAAAAAGAAACAAAGTAGCAGTGACTATTGTTAACGCAATGTCTATGCTCAATCCATCTGTTCGCGAGATTACAGATTACAAACAGAAATTATGGGATCATCTTTTCATAATCTCCGATTTTAAACTGGATGTGGATAGTCCTTATCCAATTCCCGAAAAATCTATTGTTCACGCAAAGCCATTGCCGGTTTCTTATCCGACAAGTGATATTCATTACAAATACTACGGTAAAGTAATGGAAGACATGATCAGAAAAGTTACTGATCTGGAAGATAGCCCTAAGAAAGAGCAGATCATTCAGAATCTCGCAAACTTTATGAAGATGTCTTATCTGACATGGAATAAAGACACTGTTGATGATGCAACGATCTTCAAACACATGGAAGAGTTAACAGAAGGAGCGGTGAAACTTCACGAAACAGTTCGACTGAATCATACGAATGAAATCCTTGCTTTAAGTAAAGAAAAGCAACGTGACAATCATATTCCTAAGCCGAAGTCTCGTCAGCAAATGAATAAGAACAAAAACAGTAATAGTAATAATAACAGAAGGAAAAAATAATCAGTTCATCAATGTCAAATTCTAAGTTTCGTTACTCCCACGAACCCGAACCACATAAGGCCCGTACCAAACAGATATTAAGTCAATACCCTCAAGTAAGGAATTTAATAGGTAAAAATCCATTTACAATAATTCCTCTTGTTGGAATAGTGATTTCAATGATCGTAATTTCTTATTTGCTGAAAGACAGTTCATGGTGGCTTGTGTTTCTGGTAGCTTACACTTATGGAGCTTTTGCTAATCATGCACTGTTTGTGATGATCCATGAATGCTCGCATAATCTTTTGTTCAAGGGAAAAGTTCCGAATTACATTGCATCGATGACTGCCAACTTGCCGCATGTTTTGCCAAGTGCGATTTCTTTTACTAGATATCACAGAATGCATCATGTTCATCAGGGAAATCATGATCTGGATGCTGACTTACCAGATTTCTGGGAAGCACGTATATTGGGAAATAATTTCTTCAGCAAAGCGCTTTGGTTATTATTGTTTCCATTTGTTCAGTTAAAACGTACGTTCAGATTAAAATACATAAAGCCAATTGATAGCTGGGTAATAGTAAACTGGGTAGTTCAGTTTGCTTTTGATTTTGCAATCATTTACTTCTTCGGATGGAAAGCGATGGCATTTATGGCCCTTAGTTTTTTCTTTTCTGTTGGATTTCATCCATTGGGCGCAAGATGGATCCAGGAACATTATTTAGTACTCGATGAAAAGCAGGAAACATACAGTTACTATGGGTTCTTTAATAATGTTGCCTTCAATGTTGGTTTTCACAATGAACATCATGATTTTCCTTCCATTCCATGGAATAAACTTCCGGAATTAAAAAAGCAAGCACCCGCTTTCTATGATACACTTAAGTCACATACTTCCTGGACGAAATTATTTTTCCGGTTTTTATTTGATAACAAGATCACCCTGCATAGCCGCATTTTGCGTGATGAAAATTCAAAAGAGAAATCGTTGAAGTTTGAAGATCAACCGGTGAAATACTATTGAGTAATTAAGTTAGCAATAGCGATTAAAAAAATACAGCCACCTGACCGGGTGGCTTTTTTTATGTTACAAAATGTGATTTATTTAATGCAAATTTTAATGAGCCTCATTCTGTATGTATCCTGGGTTTTTACGAGGTTTGAGAGAAAAAGCACAAAAAAATTATTTCCCGCAGAGATGCGCAGAATACGCAGAAAAACCGCAGAGATTCCTGCGGAATAGAAATATCAATTATTTTCTAGGATAACAAAAAAATCTGCGGCTATTCTGCGTATTCTGCGCATCTCTGCGGGAAAGAATATTAGCGCAATTTTTTGACCGGAATAAAAAAGCAAGTCCGCATTTCAACAATACGCTTATTTTCTCACACCCCTGGGACTTACCTTTTCTTCCGGCAAATATTCTCAATTCAATTATTCGTACTACAGATTAAAACTCTGATCATAAAAAGTAAATGTGCTTTTTGTGTTCCGGTTTCTACTGAAGAGAAAATCCGGAAACACAATTTAGCACGGTATTCAGATTCTTACGGGAA
Source organism: Bacteroidota bacterium (assembly GCA_016711505.1). Lineage (NCBI taxonomy): Bacteria > Pseudomonadati > Bacteroidota > Bacteroidota bacterium. Next base: position 304,791 of record JADJSV010000003.1, read on the forward strand.
TCATCTATGGAGAACAGGTACGACCCTGTTGAAGTGTCTGCCACTGATTGAGATTGCATTTAAAAAATATGTGCCACTTTTTAATCCGGAGATTTCAATAGTGTGCGATGGAGAATTTGATATTTGTTCGGCAATTTTTCTCCCCTGGCTATCATAAAGTATAACAGTAAAAAATTCCCCATTTGTTAAGGACATGTCAATGTGAGAAATGCCCATTATAATTTGAAGTTCAATTTTGCTGTTTGAAACCAAGTTCTCTTTCTGTGAGCCATTTCTGAACAGTCCATTATTTTTAAGCATTGAATAAGTAAACCACATTGAACCGGCGCACATATTTGCAGTTGGATTGCCTGATGAATATTGGTTTTCGTTATAGCTGTAACACGAACAACCTGCGCACATATAAGCGGGGTTATTCAGTTTATCGAGAAAACTTTTTTCTACTGAATACATGTTGCCGGATGCCATTGGAATTATTCCCATCAGATAGCGGCCAAGATGTTCCAAAGGTGTAGTTGACGAATTACAAAAACTGAATGAATTACTCTGTGCGCTAAAGCCTGTATAAAAAGTTGTCCCGTTTCTGGAAAACTGATCGGATAGCAAATGCAGTAATTTACAATTGATGTCAAAAGCTCCATTAGCATTAAATGGACTTGTGTAGAAAGGAATCATCATTTTATCGATCAACGGATCTGCCTGTTCAATCTGATCTGTAATTGTCCATCCTTGCAATCTGAAATAATTAGTAGGTTCAAATTCGGATTCTATGCTGATATCATAACAAGGACACTTCAACGCCTGCAGAAATCGCAAGACCGATTTATAACTTTCAAATTTCGATTTAACCAGATTCAACGTGCCTGAACTTGCGTCCTTCCAATAGCGATCTTCAAGATAGAAAACGTCAATAGCCGATTTGCAAGTACTCAAACCGTCGCTCGGGATGGTTTTTGTGAAGTCGACAGTTCGGAGAAAAAATTTTAATGTTTCGGAACGTTGCATATCTTCCGAACTCCCCACATAATTTATCATGGAATCCAATTGATTTAAATTATACGGACTGTTTACCAAACATGACTGGTGAAAAATAATCGCTAGCCTTTAGTTTTCTGGTCCTGATAGTATAGTCAGACTTTTTTCCAACGACTCCAATGCGTAATTGCGGGAATTCGAATTTCAACCCTGTAATCATTTGTTTCAGATACATTTCTAAAACAGGTTTGCCAATGATCAGGTTATGATCAAGATCGTATAAAGCAATGTATCCAATGAAATTTTCCCTGATATATGTTTTTAATTCATCGAAAGCACCAAGCGGGTTTCCGTTTTTCATATCAACAACGATCTCATTTGTACAGTCAACTAACATTCCTCTCGTATAAGGGAAATTATTGGATGGAGGTGGTTGATGTTGCTGTGCAATCTGGGCATTTAAAGTTATTGCCATTAGCAGGAAGGCAAGGAATATATTTGTTTTTTTCATCTTGTTTTTTTTACAAAGATGAGGTGCCGGAATTACTTCTGCATCCAATAGAAGCAGGAGGTTTTATTATCCATCTTATATTAGAAAAAAAGATAAACTCTTTCAATTATATCTGTTCAAAACTTTAGTATCTTCACATACAAAGATTGCAGGAAGTATTTTTTCTTCGTGTGTCGTTTCAGACGACTAAAAATTAATTTATGGCTAATAGTTTTGAAGTAACAGGCGGGCTTGAACTTTCAGGTGAATTGGTTCCACAGGGAGCAAAGAATGAAGCTCTGCAGATCTTGTGTGCAGTTCTCCTTACTCCTGAAAAAATGGTGATCAGAAACATTCCCGACATCCGGGATGTAAATAAACTGATCGAACTTCTTCAACATCTTGGTGTTCAGGTTGAACAAACAGGTGTACTGAAAGGCGAGTTCACATTTCATGCAAAGAATATCAATATTGATTATCTCGATACTCCGGATTTTAAAAAGCAAGCTTCTGCTCTGCGTGGGTCGATCATGATCGTTGGGCCGCTACTTGCCCGCTATGGTAAAGCGCGAATTCCAAAACCGGGTGGTGATAAGATCGGCAGAAGAAGACTCGATACTCATTTTGTCGGCTTTCAATCGTTAGGGGCACAGTTCGACTATAATGATCAGGATAGTTTCTATAATGTAACAGCAAAAAAGCTTAAAGGTGCATACATGTTACTTGATGAAGCATCAGTTACAGGTACTGCAAATATTGTAATGGCCGCTGTTCTTGCTGAGGGAACTACAACAATTTACAATGCTGCATGTGAGCCTTACTTACAGCAACTCTGCAAGATGTTGAATCGAATGGGAGCAAAGATCTCAGGTATCGGTTCGAATCTGCTGGTGATAGAAGGAGTGACTTCTCTGAAAGGCACAGAACATAAAATGCTTCCGGATATGATTGAGATCGGTTCATTCATCGGGCTGGCAGCAATGACAAAATCAGAAATCACAATTAAAGAAGTCGGGTATCAGCATCTGGGAATTATTCCTGAAATGTTTAGACGACTCGGAATACAGATGGAATTAAGGGGCGATGACATTTTCATTCCCCGTCAGGAGAATTACGAAATCGAATCATTTATTGATGGATCAATTCTGACTGTTGCTGATGCTATCTGGCCCGGATTTACTCCGGATCTTTTAAGTGTTGTACTGGTAACAGCTACACAAGCAAACGGAACTGTCTTAGTTCATCAGAAAATGTTTGAGAGTCGGTTATTCTTCGTCGATAAACTAATTGATATGGGTGCACAGATCATTTTGTGTGACCCACACCGCGCGACTGTTATCGGATTGAACAGAAAAGTTCCATTAAAAGCGATCCAAATGACTTCGCCGGATATCAGAGCAGGGGTGGCATTGCTGATCGCAGCACTATCTGCGAAAGGCAAAAGTGTAATCCACAATATTGAACAAATTGACCGTGGATATCAACGAATCGACGAGCGATTGAATGCAATTGGAGCGAAAATTGTCAGGGTTTAAATAATTGCAGCTAAAAAATTGTGAAATACCAAACTTTTAGCCCAATTTAGCGTTATCTTTAATCCAAAATGGCAGGATAATTGCCCCATCAGGCCTGCAAAAAAAATATTATGAAAAAAATAATCTTCGCTCTGGCAGTTATATTGACTGCTTCAACAGTAAGTTTCGCTCAAAAATCCACAGCTACTGTAGGAATTGAAGTAGGAAACAAAGCTCCTGAATTAAGTTATATGTCTCCCGAAGGCAAACCAATTCCGCTTTCAAGTTTAAAAGGAAAAATGGTATTGATTGACTTCTGGGCATCATGGTGCGGACCATGCAGACGTGAAAATCCGGCTGTAGTTCAGGCTTACACAAAATTTAAAAACTCTAATTTCAAAAGTGGAAAAGGATTTACTGTGTATGGTGTGTCACTTGACAAAGACAAAACAAGCTGGACAAATGCAATTAAACAAGATGGTTTGACATGGACTTCACACGTCAGTGATCTTAAATGGTGGAATTCTGATGCAGCATCAATTTATAACGTCAAATCGATTCCTGCAAACTGGTTGATCGATGGTAATGGTATCATAGTAGGCAGAGATCTTCGTGGTCCCGCACTTGACCAAGCTCTTCAGGGCCAAATGAAATAATTAATTTAGAATTCAAATTCTAATAAGGAAGCAGAGGAAAAAAACCTCTGCTTTTTTTATGCAATTCTTTTACCCCAATAAAAATATTTGAAAATTGAACTTTGCCGCTTTTAATCCTGAAAATTCCAAGAATACATTTTGCCCTTAACTCTTAAGGTTGGTTTTCACTGGATATTTGAGTAGTATTGTATTCTGCCAACACAAAAATGAAATTTAAAATAATACTAGGGCTACTGATTGTTTATGTCAGTTTTAAAGCCTCAGCTCAAACCGGTCAAACACCGGTTTCAAATCCGGAAAATCCGGTTTGGATCAACATGATGGAAGATCCGAATGTCAATTATTTTGAAGCCGTAAAAGCGTACGAAGATTTTATAAAATTAAACGACATCAGACTGGATGAAGTCGAGGAGGAATTAATGGGCGGCGATCAGGAAGCGAAAGATGAATACGAAAAAGAAATGAAGCGTGAGGATAAAGCAATCACAACAGACAAGCAACGAAAGGAATTGGTTGAAAAAGAAAAAATGGCTTACCATATAAAACGTTTCAAAAACTGGAAGAAAGAAGTAAGACCTTATGTTCAGGAAAATGGTCATATTCTGACCCAGGAGGAAAGAACGGCTATCTGGATGCGGCAACAGGAAGAAATGAAAAAGTCGTCCGATAAAAAATAATTTCTAATTCAATTCGTGTCACCTAAGTCTGATGAAATCCAAACTGTACTTATTCTTCTTATTCTTACTGTTTTCAAATTCTCTTTTTGCCCAATCAAACTGGAGTGCATTATTGCCTGCACAATTTCCTACTAATGTAAGCGGACAGATTCATGGTATCAGCAGAATCAGTCAGATGAAATTTCATCCAACTAATCCAAATAAATTTTATGCAGTAAGTGCGCGTGGCGGATTATTTATTTCAAACAATGGTGGTACAACCTGGACAATAGCTCCCGGTACTGATGCAATGCCTGTGATGCGATTGGCATCGGTTTGTATAGACTTTTCAAATGATCAGATCATTTATTTAGGTACAGGTGATCACAATTATTACTATAGCGGTAGCGGTGTCTGGAAATCAACAGATGGAGGAAATACTTTTGCTCCTCTTGGATTGTCAGGCAAATTAGTAATTGATATGATCATGGATCCTGCCAATGCAAATACTATTGTAGCAATTACCAATACAGGTATTTACAAAACAACTAATGCAGGTTCTACCTGGACATTAAAAACTGCTTCGAGAGCTTTTGATGATCTTAAGGCAAAAGCGAATTCAACTACCCGGACTCTTTTTGCAGCGACTACTGATTCTGCTTTTTTCAGGTCAACTGATTTTGGAGATACATGGACTCAGATAAATGCAGGAATTGTATTGCCATCAGGTGTTACGAATGGAAATGGTGTTCGACTTGGAGTTACACCTGCTGACAGCAATGTGGTGTACCTTTCAATGGTTGCAAATGGCGGAATGGTTTATAAATCGGTTGATGGCGGTACAACATTTACCGGAATGAAAACAACTTCTTCTCCTTTCATTTCTTATTACTCAAATAGTTCAGCAAGTTCCGGACAAGGTGATTATAACCATGGATTCGGAGTTGACCGGACAGATCCAAATACAATCTGGTATGTAGCGCACTGTGTTTATAAATCGACAGACGGTGGATTAACATGGATACAACAAACCATTTGGTCGCAGGTGTTACATACAGACATGCATCAAATGGTTCAGAATCCGTACAACAGTTCTCAGCTTTACAATATGAATGATGGTGGTGTCTGGCTAAGTACCGATGGTGGTGCAAACTGGGTTCCTAAGAGTGATGGTATTTATGGCTATGAAATTTATCATGGTAACTGCAGTCCAACGCAAAGAGAAACTGTAAGTATAGGTACTCAGGATAATGGTGAATTATATTCAACAGGTACGGGTTGGTTTACAAATCGCGGTGGTGACTGGTCGAGCAAATGTTCGTTTGATTACAGACCTTCAAGTACGATGGTCTATTACCATAGTAAAAATCAACGCGCACTTGTTACAGGTAATGATGTTACTTATGGGCTTCCTTCTAACGTTACACTTTTGCAGGACATAACTTTTCATCGAAGCAATACAAATCTTGCATTTGTTGCTGATACAGTAATTTTAAGAACGACCAATTTGTTGGCAACAACACCGACATGGACGCAGATTGCAAATCTTGGAAAAAAGATCATGGCAATGCATTGTTCCTTTGCTGATCCGAACCGGTTGTACATTATCACAGCCGATGCTATGATCTATGTAAGTACAAATGCATTAAGCGCAACACCAACCTTTACATCCTACGCTTTACCGAATAATACGAATAATGCAGCAAGCATTACTTCAATCAGAAATTCACCGAATACAATTTACATAACTTGTAATACGAGGGTTTACCGGTCAACAGATAATGGTGCAACATGGACCAATATCACTTTGAATTTACCTTCAACTAATCACGTGAGGATTCTTGCGGATGAATATTTTTCATCAAATGAACTTGTTTTTCTTGCGACAAGTAATACTGTGTATTTTAAAAATTCTTCTAATTCTTCATGGACAATTTTTAATACCAATTTACCGACTCGAACAGAAGTTGTCGATCTTTCAATTTACAACGACAGCACACCAAATTCGATTCTCAGAGTTGCCACTTATGGACGCGGAATATTCGAAACCTCTATATCAAGTGTAAGAACTCTTACAGCTAATTTTTCAGCAAATAATCTTTACCCTTGTTTAGGTGGCTCTGTTCAGTTTGGAGATCTGTCAACAGGAAGCCCGACATCCTGGGCGTGGACATTTCCCGGAGGTACACCCGGAACTTCAACACTTGCTAACCCACTGATCACTTATTCGTCTGCAGGAACTTATAACGTTACTCTCACTGTGTCAAATGGAGTTTCTACCAATACATTCACAAGAACTGCTTACATCAGTACTAAAGGAGGTAATATACCTTTAGCTGAAAATTTTGAAGGAGCAATTTACCCTCCTTCAAGCTGGACTGAATTTGATGATGCTGCTGATGGAGTCAAATGGCAAGTGAGTACAGCAGTGAGCGGATTTGGAAATGAAATACAATCCATTTATTTTAATAACTGGACTCAGAATGCAACAGGAAAGAAGGATGAGATCAGAACTCCGCGATTGAATGGCGAGTCATACAATTCCATCACACTTAAATTTGATGTTGCTTACTGGAGCTATACCAATCAGACCGAACAAGACACCTTGCAGGTTTTAATTTCAACAGATTGCGGAAATACGTTTACGCAAGTTTATAATAAAGGAGGTGCAACGCTTTCAACAGTGCCGGGAAATTCTACGTCAGCATTTACGCCAACTTCAACTCAATGGCGTACAGAAACAATCAATCTCAATGCATACATAGGTCAAAGTTTTATTCTTGCCTTCAGAAATGTAGCAAGATATGGAAACAACTTATATCTGGATAATATCAATGTGAATGCAACTGTTGCTGCAATCGCAGGACCGGATGTAACAATTTGTAGTGGAGGATCAACAACTATTGGAGGAGCTTCGACTGCAGGAATAAATTATTCATGGCGCCCGGCTGCTACATTGGTAACTTCATTGATCAGTAATCCTGTTGCTACTCCAGTATCTACTCAACAATACATTCTTACTGCAACTCATGCACTTTCGGGAATTTTCGCAAGGGACACAATGGTTGTGACTGTTATTCCAAACTCGGCAACGATATTGGTACCGTTAAATTCATCCATGTGCAGAAATATTCCATTCAATATTCCATTCACTGTTGCATGTAATTATAATCCCGGTAATATTTTTACTGCAGAACTCAGTGACTCAAGTGGAAGTTTTGCCAATGTTGTTCCAATAGGTTCATTGACTTCAATAAGTAACGGAACGATCAGTGCATTGATTCCTTCTAATGTCGTAAATGGTTCAGGATTCAGAATAAGAATTGTTTCGTCATCGCCTGTTACAACGGGAGCTAATAATGGCAGTAATATTTCCATTTCTGACTGTGCATTTTCATTCAATCTAAAAGTATTTATTCAAGGCTATTATGTTGGAAGCAGTACGATGAGAGCCACGGTGAATCCTGTTTTGTATCCGACTTTATGTGATACATTAACAATGGAATTGCACAATACCGTTTCTCCATATGCTTTGAGTTATCTTAGTAAAGGAACAATCAATGTTACAGGCAATGGGTCATTCCTTTTTCCAACTGCTGCCATTGGACAACAATATTATGTGGTTATTAATCATAGAAATGCTTTACAGACCTGGAGTGCAAATCCGGTTTCGGTTACTTCCGGTGGTAGCTATGATTTCACTACAGCTGCAGGCAATGCTTTCGGATCTAATCAGATTCAAGTAAGTCCGGGTGTGTTTGCTATTTATAGCGGGGATATTTCAAATGGAATTTCAGGAGGAGTGGCAGATGGACAAGTGACCATGGCTGATCTAAATGAACTACAGGCTTTCGTGACGCAGTTTCTCAATAACTATAATTATCACGATCTCAATGGTGATTTTTCCGTTGAATCACTTGATTATAGTTTAATGGAAAACAACCTGAATCTGAATTTAGTTGTTAAAAAACCTTGATCATTAATTAGTTCCTAAACCGGATCGCTTATTCACTTTTCTAATTTTATGCTGAATTGAAGTTTTTCGCCTTTTAGCCCGACAGAAAACCGTATATTTGCGCCTGCCAAATTGACCTCTAAATTGAAGTGGCAAAGTACTTGAAGCTTGCTCAAAACCCTTGAATTTTGTCAATTTTTAAAAATATCAGAAATAAAATGAAATCGAAAGACCATAAAGGTGACATGGATAATACTGCGGAAAATGAAAATCTGACGGATGAAAGCACTCCAATGGAGGCTGCTCTTCCTGATGCTAATGTTGAAGAAATTGACCCAATCGCAAAATTGGAAGCTGAATTAACAGAATCAAGAGATAAATATCTCTACATGTATTCTGAATTTGAGAATTATAAACGCAGAGTGTCCCGCGACAGAATTGAGCAATCAAAACTTGCAGGGTCAGATGTGTTTTTAGCAATTCTTCCTATTCTTGACGATATGGAAAGAGCTATCAAATCTTTTGAAAGTACCAGTGATGTTGAAGCAATAAAAGCGGGTATCAATCTTATCTATTCTAAATTAAAATCAACTACAGAAAGCAAAGGCCTCAAGCCGATGGATGCTACCGGAAAACCATTTGATGCAGATCTTCATGATGCTATTACAAATATTCCGGCTCCTACTCCTGACCTAAAAGGAAAGGTGATTGATGAAGTTGAAAAAGGATACTTTTTAAATGATAAGGTAATCCGTCATGCTAAAGTTGTTGTTGGAAATTAAGATTGCCTTTAAAAATTATGTCTAAAAGAGATTACTACGAAATACTTGGTGTAGCAAAAGGTGCTGCTGAAGGCGATATTAAAAAGGCCTACAGGCAGATGGCCTTGAAATTCCATCCGGATAAAAATCCTGGAAATAAAGAGGCTGAAGAAAAATTCAAAGAAGCTGCTGAAGCTTATGAAGTTCTCAGCAATTCTGAAAAACGTCAACGCTATGATCAGTTTGGTCACAGAGGTATGAATGGCGCCGGCGGTGGTGGACAAGGTGGAATGAATATGGAAGATATCTTCTCACACTTTGGAGATATTTTCGGCGGCGAAGGAAATGGTTTTGAAAGTTTCTTTGGTGGTGGCAGCAGAGGTGGACGAAGAGTTAACCGTGGTACAAACCTCAGAGTAAAAGTCAGCTTAACACTTGAAGAAATTGCTCAAGGCGTAGAGAAAAAAATAAAAGTCAACAAACATATTTCATGTACTTCCTGTAAAGGATCCGGTGCTCAGGATGGTTCTTCATTTCATAAGTGCGGAACTTGTAATGGTGCAGGTCAGGTACACAGAGTGACCAGTACTTTCATCGGTCAAATGCGAACGACTGCAACTTGTCCGACTTGTAATGGCGAAGGACAAACGATTCAGAATAAATGTAAGTCGTGTCATGGAAGTGGATTGCAACATGGCGAGGAAGTGATCTCCATTAACATTCCTGCGGGAGTTGGAGAAGGAATGCAATTAACAGTTAGCGGAAAAGGAAATGCTGCTGAGCGTGGTGGAATTGCCGGAGATCTTTATATTGTAATTGAAGAGATCAAGCATCCGCATCTTCAGCGCGACGGAAATAATTTACTACATGATCTTTATATCAATTTCGCTGATGCATCTTTGGGAATTTCGCTGGAGATTCCAACTATCGATGGAAAAGCAAAGATCAAGATCGATGCAGGAACGCAGGCCGGAAAAGTATTACGCTTGAAAGGCAAAGGACTACCTTCTGTAAATAGTTATGGCAGAGGTGATCTGTTGGTGAATATCAATGTCTGGACACCACAACATGTTTCCGCTGAAGAAAAAAAGTTGCTTGAGCAACTCCGGAATTCTCCGAATTTTAAACCAAATCCGGGCAAAAGCGATAAAACATTCCGCGACAGAGTGAGAGAGTTTTTCGAGTAAAAGACTCTACAATTTTATGTTCGAAGAAATGTAAAAATAAATTAAACCCCGACTGTTTATTCAGCCGGGGTTTTTTACATTTACGCATCTTCTACGATCCTTATGAATATTCTTGAAATTGAAAATGTCTCAAAGAATTATGCAGCGCATAGAGCTTTGGATGGTGTTACCCTTCACATACCATCTCATTGTGTGTTTGGTTTACTTGGCCCGAATGGTGCCGGAAAAACTTCACTCATCCGTATCATCACGCAAATTACTGCGCCCGATTCAGGACGCATTCTTTTTAAAGGTCAGCCTTTAAGTACAGAACATGTTTTGCAGATGGGTTATCTTCCTGAAGAACGCGGCCTCTATAAAAAAATGGAAGTAGGCGAGCAGGCATTATATCTTGCACGACTGAAAGGAATGTCGCGCGCTGATGCAATGAAAAAATTGAAGTTCTGGTTTGAGAAATTCGAGATCCAGGCGTGGTGGAAAAAGAAGGTGGAAGAACTTTCAAAAGGAATGGCGCAGAAAGTTCAGTTCATCACAACTGTTTTACATGAACCTGAGTTTTTAATTTTAGATGAACCATTCACTGGTTTTGATCCTATCAATGCTGAGCTTGTGAAGAATGAATTACTGGAACTTAAAAACAAAGGAACTACAATCGTGCTCTCAACGCATAGAATGGAAAGTGTGGAGGAGCTGTGTAATAATATTGCTTTGATCGATAATGCACACGTTATTCTGAATGGAAGTGTGAAAGATATCCGTAAACAATTTCGTAGTCATATGTTCGAAATCAATTATGTCGGAAACAGAATTGGATTTACAAATGCGCTGTGGACAGGATTTGAATTGATCGACCTTAAAGAAGAGGAAGAACACAGTACTGCAAAAGTGAAAATGCTTGGCAATCTGACAGTGAATGATATGCTTTCATTGCTGATGCCGCATGTACAGATCATCGGACTGCAAGAGATCGTTCCAAGTATGAATGATATTTTCATCAAACAAGTAAGCGAGAATAGAAACTAGTTTAAACAGAAATCAAATTGTTATGAATAAGATCCTTTTAGTAATTCAACGGGAATATCTGACACGGGTAAAGAAAAAGTCTTTTATCGTGATGACCTTTTTAGGGCCGTTGCTGATGAGTGGTATTTTTGTTTCTGCTTTTTTACTCGATAAAGTCGATACGGAAGTAAAGAAAATTGGTGTGATCGATAACACACATATTTTTGTAAATAAATTCAAAGATAATGAGCGTGTTAAATTTGAATATCTGAATGAAGATGTAGAAAAAGTCAGAAGCGAAAGTAAGAACCGCGGTTACTTTGGTGTATTGGTTATACCGGCAACAGAAAATCTGAGTAGTCTGGAGAAAGCGGTTACCTTTTATTCTGAATCTCAACCGGGATTTGATATAATTTCTAAAATAAAATTTACGATTGAAAAGGAGATCAATACACAGAAATACATTTCTGCGGGTATTGATGAATCTAAACTCTTAGCAATCAAAACCGATGTCAATATTCAAACCCGGGATCTTGAAAACAAGGAAACAAGTACGCCTCTTACTACAGGACTTGGATTTGCAGCAGGACTGTTGATCTATCTTTTCATATTTATATACGGTGCAATGGTTATGCGTGGTGTTCTGGAAGAAAAGACGAGCAGGATAGTGGAAGTCATTATCTCTTCTGTAAAACCATTTCAATTGATGATGGGGAAAATTGTTGGAGTCGCTTTGGTTGGATTAACTCAGTTTTTATTGTGGGTCATTCTTAGCTCGACTGTCTTTTTCGCCTTGACATCGTCACTGATGTCCGGAAAATCTGATAAAGAGAAAGCGGAGATGATCATGAAGTCTCGACCGGGAATGGAAGAAGCGATGCAACAAGCTGATGAGGACTCGCCGATCAAAGGCGATAAAATGATGAAGCTTGATTCAATTTTGGGAACAATAAACTTCCCGCTATTGATCGGTATGTTTATTTTCTATTTCCTTGGTGGTTACTTGCTTTATAGTGCATTGTTTGCTGCTATAGGCGCTGCAGTCGATTCGGAAACAGACACGCAGCAGTTCATGTTGCCTGTCACGATACCACTCATTATTGCTTATGTTGCAGCTGCAACGGTCATCAACAATCCACAGGGCAACGTCGCCTTCTGGTTTTCTGTCATACCGTTCACCTCGCCGATTGTAATGATGGTGCGGATTCCATTTGGAGTTCCATGGGAACACATTGTTCTTTCAATGGTTCTGTTGATCGCAGGATTTATTTTTACAACCTGGATTGCAGCACGGATCTACAGAGTAGGGATTTTAATGTACGGCAAAAAAGTTACTTATAAGGAGCTGTGGAAATGGCTTCGTTTTCAGAATTAATATACATGTAATTTGCGGATAGCAATTTTAGATCTTGGTACAAATACATTTCATTTACTGGTCACTTCGGTAAATAAAAACGGCGTTTGGAAAAAAGTTTTTAAATCAAAGTCTGTTGTCAAATTGGGAGAAGGTGCAATTCATAAGAATGAGATCGCGCCGATTCCTTTTCGAAGAGGGATAAAAGCGCTAGAACATTATAAAAAGATCATCGACATTCATATGCCTGAAAAGGTTTTTGCATTTGCAACTTCAGCGATAAGAGGCGCAACGAATGGTCATGACTTTGTTGCAATGGCGAAAGAGAAAACCGGAATTGAGATCACTGTTATTTCCGGAGAAAAGGAAGCTGAGCTTATTTACCTCGGCGTCAGACAATGCATTTCTCTGAATGATCAACCGGTTCTGATCATGGATATTGGCGGCGGGAGCACAGAATTTATTATTGCAGATAAAGATAAGATCTTCTGGAAGCACAGTTTTAATATTGGTGCAGCGCGATTACTCGAAATGTTCAGGCCATCAGATCCGATCTTGCCTGCTGAAATAAGTTCGATTGAAACATTTCTTTCCAATGAACTTGCGATAATGGTTGATGCAGTTGAGAAATTTAAACCGGAACATCTGATCGGTTCGTCAGGATCGTTTGACACATTTGCAGAAATGATAGGATATGAATTTTATAACAGGAATGTGATCAGCGATAAAAATTCCTATAGTTTCAAAATTGACGAGTATTTAAAATTGCATGAGAAAATATTGTACTCAACCGCAATGCAAAGAAATCTAATGAAAGGCCTGGTTAAAATGCGGATTGACATGATCGTCATGGCTACAATTTGTACTTCAATGGTTTTGAATAAAACCGATATTAAGAAGATGACTTTGTCGAAGTATGCGCTGAAGGAAGGGGCTTTGAGTATGGTTATTTCGGGGAAGGCTTGAAAGCAGTAGCTGTAGAAAAAAAATTTAAACACGGAGAAAAAGGAGAAAAAAAGGGAGAAAAAAAGAGATCTCCTTTTTCTCCCTTTTTTTCTCCTTTTTCTCCGTGTTTAAAAAATATCACGCCTACACGTATGATTTGATCAACAGTCTACAAGCACTCTGCAAACATTTTGATTATCTTCGCCCTCTCAAAACAAGTATATGGCCAAGATCCTGATCATCGACGATGAAAAAGCAATTTGTAATACCCTGAAAGAAATTCTTTCCTATGAAAAGTACGAAGTAGATATTGCAAATGATGGTGCCGAAGGAATAAAAAAAGCAGAGACAGGAAATTACGATCTTGTTTTATCTGATATCAAAATGCCTAAGATGGATGGCATTGAAGTATTGCAAAAACTTCAGGAAATGAATCCGGATCTGCCTGTTGTAATGATCAGCGGACATGGAACTATTGAGACTGCAGTTGACGCATTGAAAAAAGGTGCATACGATTATATTTCAAAGCCACCGGATCTGAACCGACTTTTAGTTACCGTGAGAAATGCTCTAGATCGTTCTTCATTGATCACTGAAACCAAAACACTAAAGCGCAAAATTTATAAGACCCGCGAAATGGTTGGAGATTCTCCTGCCATTGCTCAAATAAAAGAGATCATTGAAAAAGTTGCACCGACTGAAGCAAGAGTTCTTGTGACGGGAAGTAATGGTACAGGAAAGGAACTTGTTGCCCGCTGGATCCATGAAAAGAGCAATCGTTCTGCCGGACCGATGATCGAAGTGAATTGCGCTGCTATTCCTTCTGAACTTATCGAAAGTGAATTATTCGGGCATGAGAAAGGTGCATTTACATCAGCAATAAAACAACGTATCGGTAAATTTGAACAAGCTTCGGGCGGGACTTTATTTCTTGATGAGATCGGTGACATGAGTCTTTCTGCTCAGTCAAAAGTTTTACGCGCATTGCAGGAAAATAAAATTACGCGTGTTGGTGGCGAGAAGGAGATTACAGTAAGTCCGAGAGTTGTTGCTGCAACAAACAGAGATCTGAAAGTGGAAATTGAAAAAGGAAATTTCAGAGAGGATCTTTATCACAGGTTGTCGGTAATATTGATTCATGTACCGTCACTGAACGACAGGAAAGATGATATCCCAACGCTGGCAAATTATTTCGTCAATGAGATCTGCCAGGATTACGGCATGCCGGTGAAAGCATTTTCTGCGGAGGCTTTGAAAGAATTGCAGAAGATCAACTGGACAGGAAATATCCGGGAGTTACGAAATGTTGTTGAACGGCTCGTGATCTTATCGGATAAGAAAATTACAGAAAAAGAAGTATTACAATTTGCAGGAAAAAAATAGTTTGTATGACAAAGCACAAAAGCATTCACAGATACAATAGAAATTATAAAAATTTTAATTTTTCTGATCTTACTCCAACGGCAGATGAGGAATATCTGGAGTTAACCGTTGAACTTGATTCTGAAGGCCGGGTTGTAACTGAATCCAAATTCAGTCCTGATGGTGAGCTTGAAGAACAAAGCACCTACAAATACGGCGACCACGGAAAATTGATTGAACATGAACTGCATTATGTAGTCGATGATGCCCGTGAAAAGCGTGTCCTGCAGAGAAATGAAAAAGGAAATGTTGTCAGCGAAATAAAATACTATGGAACTGAAGAAGGTTCAAGAACGAATTATGAATACGATGCGAAGGAAAACATTGTAGCGATCGTTACGCTTGATGAAGAAGGCGAATTTGCTTCGCGTGAAGAAATTAAGTACGACGACAAAGGTGCAGTCATCGAGCGGGCAATTCTGGATGATAAAAAATCAATCGTTTCAAAAACAGTTTTCAATTATTTATCAGGAACACAAATTGAAGAAATTGAAAGTGGTGCTAACGGCCAGATGATCTCAAGAACATTGAATACGTTTGATGAAAAGGGAAATGAATTAACTTCAGTCCAAACAAACCCTGAAGGCAAATTGATCTCAGGAGTAAAAAATATTTACGACGACAAAGGCAATGTCATTGAAAAGATCTACAAAGATTTTTACAGCAAGAATGTAAAAAATGAATACGACGACCAGAACCGTTTACTAAAACAAGAGATCTACGATGTAAACGGAATGCTCATCAAAAGAAATGCATTTGTCTATGACGACGAAGGAAATATTTTAGAAGAACAGAATTACGAAATGGATTCAACGAGAGGGGGAAGGGATAGGCATTTTGGGACTAGGTATGTTTACAATGATTAAGCTGTACGCTTAGTGAGTTTTTTTAACACAGAGTTCATAGAGAAAAAAAGGGAGAAAAAAGAGAATTAATATATTCTCCTTTTTCTCCCTTTTTTTATGTGTTCTCCGTGTTTTATTTTACGCGCTAAATTTAAAGCCTTAACCCAAAAAACCTTCCGCCATCGAAATCGCTTTCTTCAACCCCGACGGATTTTTACCGCCAGCCGTTGCATAAAAAGGTTGCCCGCCACCACCACCTTGGATCTCTTTCGATAATTCGCGGATGATGTTGGTTGCATTCAGGTTTTTATCTTTTACTAAATTATCGGAAACGATCAGACTCAACAATGCTTTGCCATCGATCTCGGCTCCGGCAAGGAAGAATAAATTTTCTACCTGATTCTTTAATTCGAATGATAAATTTTTCAGAGCATCTGCAGTCGGTAATTCAATTTGTTCGGCAAGGAAATTTATTCCATTTACTGACTTGATCTTTCCGAGCAATTCTTTCTTAATGACCTGTGTTTTTTCATTTGTAAAAACATTGATCTGTTCCTGAAGCGCTGTGTTCTCATCCATCAACCCCTGGATTCGTTGTACAAGATCTTTCGGATGTTTCAATAATTCTTTGATGGAATTCAATTGCAATTGCTGCTCTTCGAAATATGCCTCCGCTTTATCGGCAGTGATTGCTTCGATACGACGAACACCGGCAGCTACTGCACTTTCGGAAACAATTTTTATTTGTCCGATCTGTCCGGTTGCTTTTACATGAGTTCCTCCACACAATTCAATGGAGTAGGAAGGGTCGAAAGTGATCACGCGAACAAACTCACCATACTTTTCACCAAACAATGCCATCGCACCCATTTCCATTGCCTGCTGCACCGGAACATTTCTCTTTTCATCGAGCAAAATATTTTCACGGATCTTTTCATTCACGATCTTTTCGATCTTCTGAATTTCTTCGTCTGATACTTTTGCAAAATGTGAAAAGTCAAAACGTGTCTGAGCTTCATTAACAAGCGATCCTTTCTGATTCACATGCGAACCCAGAACTTGTTTCAACGCAGAATGCAAAAGGTGAGTAGCAGAGTGATTGTTGCTGATCTGCTTTCTGCGCTTTCCATTTATCTGAGTGAAAAATGTTGCACTCACATCTTTCGGAAGTTTATCGACGTAGTGAATGATCAGATTGTTTTCTTTCTGCGTATCTGTAATGGTTGTCTTTTCTCCATTTGCTTCAATGAAACCTGTATCACCGACTTGTCCGCCGCTTTCTGCATAGAAAGGAGTACGATTTAGTACCAACTGATACTGTTCTTTGTTCTTAGCTTTTACTTTTCTGTAACGAAGAATCTCTGCATCACCTTCAAATTCATCGTAGCCGGTAAACTCAACTTCTTCTCCTTCGCGAACAATTACCCAATCATCAGTATCAACCACTGCTGCTGCACGCGATCTTTCTTTTTGTTCGTCCAGACTCTTATTAAAGCCAACCATGTCGACTTCCATGCCTCTTTCACGAGCCATTAATTCTGTAAGGTCAATTGGAAAACCGAATGTATCAAAAAGTTCGAATGCAAATTTGCCATCCACATTCTTGCCTTTGTATTCTTCGAATTTTTTTATTCCTGTATCTAATGTTCTAAGAAAAGCATTTTCTTCTTCAGTGATCACACGGATCACAAAATCCTGCTGGGCTTTTAATTCAGGGAAAACATCTTTGAACTGTTCTGCAAGAATTGGAGCCAGTTTATTCATGAATGGTTCTTTCAGATTCAGAAAAGTAAATCCATAACGGACAGCACGACGAAGAATCCTGCGGATCACATACCCTGCCTTATTATTACTCGGTAATTGTCCGTCAGCAATCGCTAATGCAATTGCACGAATGTGATCAGACATTACACGCATGGCAATATCTGTTTTTTCTGCAGCGCCATATTTTACTCCTGAATTCAATGCAATGAATTGAATCATCGGTTGGAAGACATCAGTATCATAATTCGAAGTCTTGCCTTGCATGGCCATACACAAACGTTCAAAACCCATTCCTGTATCGACATGTTGCGCAGGCAATTTATCGAGACTTCCATCTGTCTTGCGATTGAATTCCATGAAGACGTTGTTCCAAACTTCAATCACTTGTGGATGCGATTCATTCACTAACGTTTTTCCGTCAACTTTTTTTCTTTCTTCATCGGAACGAAGATCAACGTGAATTTCAGTACAAGGACCACACGGACCCGTTGCACCCATTTCCCAGAAATTATCTTTTTTATTACCTCTCAAAATTCTGTCTTCCGGCAACACTTTTTTCCAATGATCAAAACTCTCCTGATCGAATGCAAGGTTTTCTTTTGCATCGCCTTCAAATACGGTGACGTATAATCTATCCTTTGGAAGTTTGTAAATATCAGTCAGCAATTCCCAGCTCCATGCAATTGCATCTTTTTTGAAATAATCGCCGAACGACCAGTTCCCAAGCATTTCAAACATGGTATGATGGTACGTGTCAATTCCAACTTCCTCAAGGTCATTGTGTTTACCTGAAACCCGCAAACATTTTTGAGTATTCGCGATCCGCGCATATTTTGCCGGTGAATTTCCGAGAAAAATATCCTTGAATTGATTCATACCCGCATTGGTGAACATGAGCGTAGGATCATTTTTCACTACCATTGGTGCGGAAGGAACGATATGGTGGCCTTTACTCTTGAAAAAATCAAGAAAAGCGGTCCGGATTTGAGCCGAAGTCATCATTGTATTTTAAGTTGGTTGTAGTATCTTGAGAGCGTATATTTGCACGCCCAAAGTCGTGCGAATATAAACAGGATAAACGAATTTTTATAGAATGCCGAACGTAAAATATCACTTCAATACTGCCACGCTGAAATACGAACGAGTCATCGTTAGCTGGAAGAAGCGATTTTTTCGTTTAATGGGTTGGCTGGCTACGGCTGTAGTTTTTGGAGCTATTATCATGCTCATTGCATATAACTTTTTTGATTCTCCGAAAGAAAAAAGACTAAAACGCCAACTTGAAGAAACCACTTATCAGCTTGAACTATTAAAGCAGCGAAGTGATCAGGTTGCAGAAGTACTGAAAGATATTCAGGAAAGAGACAATACAATTTACAGAGTCATCTTTGAAGCAGAACCAATTCCATCTAGTGTTCGTGGAGCGGGATTTGGTGGTGTTGATCGTTACAATAAACTTCGTGACTATTATAATGCTGATCTCATTGTCGATGTTACAAAGAGAATCGATCAACTTTCTAAACAATTGTATGTTCAGTCGAAATCGTACGATGAAGTCTGGCAACTGGTAAAGAATAAAGCAACAATGCTTGCTGCAATTCCTGCTATACAACCTGTGTCGAATAAAGATATGACACGCGTAGCTTCCGGTTATGGCTGGAGAATTCATCCCATCTACAAAACAGAAAAATTACATACAGGAATGGATTTCACTGCTATTGTCGGAACAGAGATCTATGCAACAGGAAATGGATCTGTCGTAAAGGTTGAAAAGGATGGGCGTGGTTATGGAAATAATATCATCATCAATCATGGGTACGGCTATGAAAGTTTATACGGACACATGAGCAAATTTAATGTTCGACCTGGACAAAAAGTGAAGCGCGGCGATCTGATTGGTTTCGTTGGAAACTCAGGTACTTCTACAGGACCGCATTTACACTATGAGGTTCGGAAAAATGGAAATCCTGTAAATCCGGTCAACTTCTATTATAATGATCTTACTCCTGAAGAATACACGAAAAATGCTGGAAATTTCTTCTCAGGCCGGACAAGCTTTTGATTAATTACATGGTGTTATAGGAGGTTGACAGGTTTGCAGGTTCGCAACCTGCAAACCTGTTAACCTGTCAACCTGTAAACCCTTTAATCTCTTCCAATCTCACTTTTTCAACTATTTCCTTCGCTTTACCGCGCCCATAGCGGCTTTTGCCAAATAACCCATTGGATTATTTCAATATTACCTGTACTTTCGCGCCACTTAACTTAATATAAGACAACATGTTAAAAAAATTACAATTCGCGGTTTTTGCACTCTTGATTTTCTCATCTGCAAATGCTCAAAATTTTAAATGGGCAGTATCAGGTGGCGGTGCTACTTATGATGAAGGTGTCGGAATAACAACCGATGCAAACGGAAATGTTCTGATCACAGGTATGCTGGAAAGCGTAGCCAATTTCAGCGGAACAGTTTTGACTGCTGCCGGACAACACGATATTGTTGTTGCAAAATATAATGCAGACGGAACATTGTTATGGGTTAGAAAAGCCGGAGGTTTGGAAGGCGATAAAGCTTATGGTATTGTCACTGATGCAGCAATGAATGTTTACATCAGCGGAGAGTATGAAGCTACTTCCAGTTTCGGAAATGGAATTTCAATTACGTCATCAGGTGGTAATGATGCATTCATAGCTAAGTATGATTCAAGCGGAAATATTCAATGGGTTTCCCCGATAAAAGGAACAGGTGAGGAAAGAGGATATGGATTGAGTCTGGATCAAGCAGGAAATATTTACTGTACAGGATTCTCTTCAAGTGGAATTACCAATTTTGGTAATAACAAAACAACTACAGGCAATGCAGGTGGCGAAGATATTTATCTTGCGAAATTTAATTCAAGCGGACTATGCCAATGGGCAAAGCGTTTTGGTGGAAGTAATGCTGACAGAGGATATCAGGTGCTTGCTGATAATAACGGAAATCTTTTTATCAATGGTGTATTTTCAAACACGGTAAATTTCGGAACAGGTAATCAGACGAGCGCAGGTAAAACTGATATTTATTTTGCAAAAGCCAGTCAAAGCACCGGTACAGTTTCATGGGTTAAAAAATATGGAAGTACAGAGGATGAAGTTGTGTATTCACTTTTCAAAGATGCAGCAGGAAACTTTTATCAGGCAGGTAGCTTTAAACTTACAACAAACTTCGGTGGAATTTCTCTGACAAGTTCATGGAATAGTGATGGCTTTGTTTTGAAAACAGATAACAATGGAAATTCAACATGGGCTATAAAAATGGGAAGCGGTTATGCTGACATCGCCCGTGGTGTAAGTGCCGACAACAACGGAAACGTTTTTGTTTGCGGAGAGTTTGGCGGTTGGGTGAATTTTGGTGGTACTAACATTCAAAGTGCCGGCGATATGGACGCATTTGTTGCATGTTATGATGCTGCTACTGCGGCTATCAAGTGGGTAAAAGGTGCTGGTTCTGCAGTGTATGATAAAGCCCGCGGCATTACTACATCTTCAGCAGGTGTCACTTATGTTACCGGTGATTTTAAAAATACTGTAGCTTTTGGTCCGTCGACATTAACTTCAAATGGACTTGCAGATATTTTTGTTGCAAGAATGGGTGCTGCATTTGCTGCAGAGCCAACGAATTCTTCAACATCACTTACTATCGGAACAACTACATGTTCAAGTGCACAATTAAACTGGATCAGTGGTAATGGTGCGAAACGAATTGTAATTGCTAAAGCCGGTTCAGCAGTTTCTGCTTTGCCTGTTGATGGAATGGTTTATTCTGCAAATGCTGCTTTCGGTAGTGGTGCAGATCTTGGTGGTGGAAATTTTATCGTGTATGATGGAACTGCAAATAATACTAACGTAACAGGACTAACTCCGGGAGTAAATTATCATTTCTCAGTTGTAGAATATAATGGCGCTGCTGAAACTGTAAATTATAAAACAACAACATTACCTGTTGCAAATACAACTATTGCAGGTGCAAATGTTACTTTCAATGTGCAAAATCCATCGATTTGTCCGGGTGGTAATGTTTCAATCACTGCCAGTGGTGCAACAACATATAACTGGTCACCGTCAACAGGATTGAGTGCAACAACAGGAAGTACCGTAATTGCTAATCCGGCAACAACAACAACTTATACTGTAGTTGGAACAACGGGTGCCTGTACAGATACAGAAATGATAACCGTGACTGTTGGCTCAGGTGCTGCTAACGTAACTTTTTCTGTGCAAAATCCTACGATCTGTCAAGGTGGAAATATTTCTATTACAGCAAGCGGTGCAACGAACTATACATGGTCACCGGCAACAGGCCTGAGTGCAACAACAGGAAGTACAGTTGTTGCGAATCCTACAACAACTACAACTTATACTGTAGTTGGAACAACAGGATCATGCAGTGATACAAAAACTATAACAGTAACCGTTGCATCTCCATCGGTAACATTCTCTGTACAAAATCCTTCGATTTGTCCGGGCGGAAGTGTTTCGATTACTGCAAACGGCGCAACAACTTATGCATGGTCTCCGGCAACGGGATTAAGCGCGACAACAGGAAGTACAGTAGTTGCGAATCCAGCATCGACTACAACCTATACAGTAGTCGGAACAACAGGTTCATGCAGTGATACGAAAACAATTACCGTTACAGTCGGAGCAGGTTCAGCAAATGTGACCTTCTCAGTTCAGAACCCAACGATATGTCCCGGTGGTAATGTTTCAATCACTGCAAGTGGTGCAACAACATACAACTGGTCTCCTTCAACAGGATTAAATGTAACAACAGGAAGTACAGTCATTGCAAGTCCGGCTACAACTACTACGTACACTGTGATTGGTACAAGCGGTTCATGTTCTGATACAAAAACAATTACAGTAACGGTAGGAAGTGGACAAAGTGTATCGTTCACAGGACTTGCGCCGGCTTATGCACCGAATGGTTCAGGAGCATTTTTAACAGGAACTCCTGCAGGTGGAGTGTTTTCCGGTCCGGGCATGACAGGTAATTATTTCAGACCATCGGCTGCCGGAACAGGTGGACCATATACGATTACATATACTGTTTCAGGTGGATCATGCGCAAGTACTGCTACTCAGACAACAAGTGTTACTGCGCAGCCAAATAATTGTACGATTCCTCCGACAAGTGGTTCTGCAAGCAACATTACTTCTACAAGTGCATTGATCACATGGAGTACAACGGCAATCTCTGATTCACTTCAATTGAAGTACCGCGTTTCAGGATCGCCTGAAGGTTCTTCTATAGTTGTTGTTATACCAACACCTGCCGGAACTCCGAACTCATATCAGTTAACAGGTCTGACTCCCGGAACAGTATACTCTGTTTATCTGAGAGCAATTTGTAACAATGTAAAATCAGCTGACCAGTTACGTATTCCGTTTACAACACCAAGTGTTGCCAGAGTAAGAGATATTGAAGCCGTTTCATCAATTGAAAATATTGATTTCACTGTTTATCCCAATCCAAGTCAGGGTGTTTTCAATCTGAGTTTCTTCCCGATGGAAAATCAGATCTACAACATCAGAATTTATGATATGAATGGAAGAGTTGTATGGACTGCGGAATATAATTCAACGGCGGGAGAAAATATTATTCCGGTTGACTTGCAGAATTATTCGAAAGGTATTTACATTGTTGAAATGATAAGCGGCAAAAGTGTTTATCAGTCAAGAATGGTTGTACAAGAGTAATTTGTTAAGACTTCTGAAAACCTGCATCTTACGGTGCAGGTTTTTTTTTGCCTGCATGAAAAAGTTGTTGGATATTTAAAACATACACTCTATATTCGCTAAACTTAAAAGGACCACAAATGCCGTATAAAGAGAAAGAAATCGAGAAATTATACTACACCATCGGTGAAGTTGCACAAATGTTCAACGTTAATACTTCTCATATCCGTTTCTGGTCAAAGGAATTTGATGTGATCCGCCCGGCTACCAATAAAAAAGGTAACAGGATGTACACTCAACCTGATATCGAAAATTTTAAGAAAATTTATCACCTCGTTAAAGAAAAAGGATTTACTCTGAAAGGAGCAAAAACTGAATTAAAAGATAAGCGTACAGTAAGACCTGATTTCTATGCTAATGGCAACGAAGTTCAGTTACATGATAATCCAATCGACATTCCTATTTTCTCTGCATCTCAGGCAGATCAGGATGCCTTCGTAAATAAAATTGCATTAAAGAATACGTTGTCAAAAATAAAATCGTCTCTTTTAGAAATGCAACGTGACCTTACTTTGCTTGAAGCAAGATAAGTAACCATACCGATCATTTATTTCTAATTTCAAATTCAGTATACGGATGGTGTCATCACATTCTCCGTGTCTTGAATTGTAATTTCATAAAGGCCATGAAAAAATCAATTGCTCTCCTATTTGCATTATCCTTTTTTTTAAATGCATTTTCCAGAGAAGGAATGTGGCTTCCGCAATTGCTGAAAGAGTTCAATGAAACTGAAATGCAGCAACTGGGAATGAAGATCACTGCAGAAGATATTTATAGTGTAAATAACGGAAGCCTTAAAGATGCTATCTTGCAATTTGGTGGCGGATGCACAGGTGAACTTATCAGCAGCAGAGGATTATTACTTACAAATCACCATTGCGGATTCTCAAATATTCAGGCACTCAGTACAATTGAAAACAATCACCTTGTAAATGGTTTTTGGGCAAAATCTGATTCAGAAGAAATTCCTTGTCCGGGTTTAACTGTCACTTTTATAAAGGAAATAATTGACGTTACTTCGATAGTAGGCCGGGTTCCAGAAGGTCAAAGTGAAGAAGTTCGGAATGCTACTATCAAAGCTATAAGCGATAGTATCATAGCGACATATGAAAAAAAGAATATTAAAGCATTGGTAAAATCATTTTATGGGGGCAATGAATATTTTCTTTTTCTGACGGAAGTTTTCCGTGACATCAGATTGGTAGGAACTCCACCGGTATCAGTTGGGAAGTTTGGTGGCGAAACTGATAACTGGTTATGGCCACGTCACACCGGTGATTTTTCAATGTTCAGGATCTATTGTGATTCTACTAACAAGCCTGCAGATTATTCCAAAACAAATGTACCCTACAAAGCAGGAAAGTTTTTGGAAATAAATATTGAAGGTGTGAAGGAAGGGGATTTTACTTTTATTTACGGATTTCCCGGTAAGACAAATCAATATCTCACTGCTTCATCTTTAGATCTGATCTATTCGCAAACCAATCCAAATAAAATAAAGATCAGGGAAGAACGGCTTAATCACTGGCGTTCCGATATGTATTCCAACGATACTATCTTCTTAAAATACTCTTCTAAATTCAAAACGATTTCCAATTATTCTAAAAAATGGCGTGGAGAAAATCTTGGGCTGAAATCTTTCAAAGTTGTTGAGAAAAAAAGAGAGTATGAATCAATGATAATCTCTGAATCAAATGGAAAAGCAAAACCGATCATCGACAGTATTGCAATCTTCAATAGTCGCCTCAAGCCTTTAAGTCATAATCAGGATTATTATGTTGAAGCACTACAAGGAATTGAATTTGCACAGCTCGCATTGAAGTTTCAAAAACTTGTGACACTCTCGCAAAATGACACCGTTGGTAAAGAAGCGCTGAATAAAGAGCTTATACGATTGAAAGCTGATTACAGGGGCTTCCATAAAAATTATTCGAAACCTACTGATAAAAAAGTTTGTTTCGCTATGTTGAAACTTGCGAATAGCCAGTTAACAAAAGACTATAAACCTTCTTTCTTTTCAGAATTTCAAAATGACGAAGAGATCCAGAATTATACGGATAAAATATTTGAAAAGTCATTGTTAAGCGACTCTTCTGCTGTGATCAGTTATCTGGACAATTTTAAAAAAGGAAAGATCAAACGTCTGTTAAAAGATGAAGGGTATAAATTTGGGAAAGAGATTTCATCAATTGCACTCAATTTGTCGGTACAAGTAGCAGGTCTGAATGTTGAATTGAATAAGCTGCAAAGAAAATATATTGCACTATTACGCGAAACAGATAAAAACAGAAAATACTATCCGGATGCAAACAGTACTCTGCGTGTTGGTTATGGTAATGTAAACGGAATGAAAGCTGCGGATGCAAAGTATTATGCTTTCAATACTACAACTGATGGTATCCTTGAAAAAATTGACAGAGATAATCCTGATTTCTTTTTTCCTGTTGAACTGGAAGAGCTTATTCGAAAAAAAGACTTCGGGACTTATGCAATAAATGGTTCTGTGCCTGTAGGTTTCATTTCTTCCAATCATACAACAGGTGGTAATTCCGGAAGTCCGGTTCTAAACGCAAAAGGTCAGCTGATTGGAATTAATTTTGACAGACTGTGGGAAGGTAATATGAGTGATTATTACTTTGATGAGAATACCTGCAGAAACATTGCAATGGATATGCATTACTTTTTATTTATCGTAGAAAAATTTGGAAAAGCGACGAGGTTGATTGATGAGATGAGGATTGTACGGTAGAAACCTTAATTCGAAGCTCTGTAGAAGGACTACGATTTAATGCAAGGGCATTTTATTTCCCGCAGAGTTGCGCAGAATACGCAGAAAATCCGCAGAGGATGAATTTAATTCCGTGATCTTATTGTGATCTTGTGTTCTCAGTGTTTAAATTTTCTCCAAAAGACTTGAACCCTTTCACAAATACTTATTTCCCATCAAATACCCTTTCACATAATCCTCAACTCCCTCTTCCAATGTATGAAACGGAGTATTGTAGCCAATACTTTTCAGCTTCTTCATATTCGCTTCTGTGAAATATTGGTACTTGTCTCTGATGTCAATTGGCGTATCCATAAATTCAATGTGCTCCGGTTTTTCCATTGCTTTGAAAGTGTTGCGCGTAAGGTCTAAAAATGTACGGGCTTTGCCTGATCCTAAATTGTAGATGCCGGAATCTTTTCTGTGATTCAGCAGGAACATGCAAACTGATGTAACATCCTTTACATACACAAAATCACGAAGCTGTTCGCCGTCTTTGTATTCAGGATTATGCGACCGGAATAATTTCATTCCGCCTGTTTTATTGATCTGATTGAAAGCATGAAATATTACTGATGCCATGCGGCCTTTGTGAAATTCATTCGGGCCGTACACATTGAAAAATTTTAATCCTGCCCAGAAATAGGGTTTCTTCTCCTGAGCAATTGCCCATTTGTCAAAATCATTTTTAGAATCGCCATATGGATTCAATGGAACAAGTTTTTCAATGATCGATTCATTGTCGTCATATCCGAATTCGCCATTACCATAAGTTGCAGCAGAGGATGCATAAACCAGAGGTAAGCCGAATTCAACACAGGTATTCCAGATCTCTTTGGTATAATTAAGATTTAATTTATCAAAGATCGCTTTGTCGAATTCAGTTGTATCTGTTCGTGCTCCGATATGAAAAACAAATTGTACAAAGCGATGATTGTCTTTCAGCCATTGCTGAAACTGGTCGCGCTCCACTTTTTGAGAAAAAGTCTTTCCTTCCAGATTTTTGTTCTTTTCAGAATGACTGAATTCATCGACAACTACAATGTCGTTAAATCCTTCAGCATTTAATTTACCTACTAAACAACTTCCGATAAATCCGGCGGCACCTGTTACAATGATCATAGTACAAATAAAATTAATTTCCTGATTTTACGCTTACGCTATTTAAATTTAAACAAAAATATTTTTGTCACTTACGCCAATGATCCGGAACATTTCATGTATTGCATTTTTCCCATTCGCACCAAGATCGGCAGAGTAGGAGTTTACATAAAGGTCTATATGTTTTTTGCGGACTTCGGGTGACATTTCCTGTGCGTGTAATTTTACATATTCGCCGGATGATTCGGGATTTGCAAAAGCATACTCTACACTTTTACGTAAAATTCGTTCGACTTTCTTTTTTGTGTTCTCGTCGAGATCTCTTCTGATAACAATGCCGCCCAATGGAATCGGTAGCTTTGTTTTCTGCTCCCACATTTCGCCAAGGTCTGCGATCTTCAGTAAACCTTTTGTTTCATACGTAAACCTGTTCTCATGTATGATCACTCCTGCATCAACTTTTTCATCTAAAATAGCAGATTCTATATCGGAGAAAACGATCTCGTTTACATTGGTAAGTTTCGGAAAAAATGTCCGGAAGAGAAAATATGCTGTAGTATTCTTACCTGGAATTGCAATCGATCTGATTTCGTTTTCAGGATCATTAAACTTTCTTTTTGAAATGAATAATGGTCCGACTCCTTTTCCTAAAGCACTCCCTGAAGAAAGCAACTGATAGTTTTCAGTCACATTTGTATAAGCGTAGAAACTAAGTTTTGAGATCTCTGATTCTCCTGCAAGTGCTTTCTTGTTGAGAGTCTCTACGTCTTCCAGAACAACTTCAAATTCCAATCCTTCCGTATCGATCTTTCCATGGATCATGGCGTCGAACATAAACGTATCGTTTGGACAAGGTGAAAATGCGAGCTGTAATTTTTTCATTCTGTTATTTCCTGAAGTATCTGAATAATGGTTCTATGCAGATTTGAAAGTGCTAACTCAATATTCCAGTTTTCACGATTTCTTTTCTCAACGTAATTTGAAATACTCCGCAACTGAATGGCCATTGTCTTTTCTCTTTTACAAACAAAAAGAAATGCAGCACCTTCCATCGTTTCAATTGAAGGATTTAACCGGTGAACAATTCTTTCAATACTTGCTTCATTTCCATGTACAGTGTTTACTGTGATTCCGGAAACGACAGGTAAACTGTTCAACGTATCAGAATGGTAATCGATCTCCATACTTACAGATGACAATCCTTCTAATCCCATTTCTTCAAGCGTGAGAAAATTGTCGCCGTCTTCAGCACCTACTTCCGATAAATGATCGACTTCAACCCTTACTACTTCACCGATTTCCAGACTTCTGTCAAAACTACCTGCTAAGCCGATATTAATGGCCAGATCATATTCACTGGCTGCAAATTGCCGGGTGATCATATAGGCCGTCGGAACCATGCCAATTCCTGTGATCAGAAAGTCGATTTCATGTCCATAAGTGTCAATTTCCTTCAAAATCGAGATTTCTTCAGCTGTAGCTGCCGCTATTAATATCTTCATAACTGCAAAGATAGTTGCCTGTTTCAACATAGCTTCATTCCAAACGTTTATCTTTGCAGCCGTTATCTTTACAAAATGATCTATATTACTAGAAAAGAGACCTTTAGTGCTGCCCATAAATTATCACGCAAAGATTGGTCTGAAGAAAAAAACCTTGAAGTATTTGGCAAATGCGCCAATCCGAACTGGCATGGTCATAATTACATCCTATGGGTGACGGTCAAAGGCGAGGTAAATCCGGAAACGGGTTTCGTTACCAATCTTACTGATGTAAGCGAGGTCATAAAACAATATATTCTCGACAAAGTCGACCATAAGAATATAAATGCTGATGTCGATTTTATGAAATATAAGTTTAGTTCAACAGAAATTCTGGCCATTGAATTTTGGAATCAGATTCATAAACCGATCAGTTCACTTGGCTGTACCTTGCATTCTATAAAATTACAAGAGACGGATAAAAACTTTGTTGAATACTTTGGTGTTTAAGAAACTATTATGGCAGAAAACTATTTAGAAAACGACGAATCGATCGGTTATACCAAGATCGATCATTTCAACCCGAAACTCGTTGAATCAATCTCTAAGCATTACCGGGAAATTATTAATCTCGTTGGTGAAGATTCACAGCGTGAAGGACTTCTTAAAACTCCTGAACGTGCGGCAAAAGCTATTCAGTTTTTAACGAATGGTTATGATCAGAATCCTGAACAGATTCTGCGTTCCGCTCTTTTTACAGATGAATACCGGCAGATGGTTCTCATTAAAGACATTGAACTTTACTCTATGTGCGAGCATCATCTTTTACCATTCTTTGGGAAAGCACACATTGCGTATATTCCTGATGGGAAAATCGTAGGACTTAGTAAAATTCCGAGGGTCGTAGATGCTTTCGCCCGTCGTCTGCAAGTACAGGAACGCCTGACAACTGAGATCCGGGATTGTATTCAGGACACATTGAAACCACTTGGTGTAGCAGTTGTAATTGAAGCAAAACATCTTTGTATGCTGATGCGTGGAATTCAGAAGCAAAATTCCGTTGCCACTACGTCGGCTTTTACAGGAGAATTTGAGCATGAAAAGACCAGAGCTGAGTTTTTCAGGTTAATTTCTGCCAAACTTTCATAATTCTGCCATTCGGAACGAAATTTGACAAATGCAGTAAGAATTACAAATTGTATATTTGTATCGAATATCTGAACTGATAAATTCAAACAAAAATATGGAAAACAATAATTGGAGTTTTAACTCTATTCAGCAACAATCAACAGTAGATACTTCATCCGTATCGAAAACATTCATTGCGAGTGTATTTTCATGGATGGGTGTTGCACTTGCAATTTCTGCTGTTACTGCTTATGTATTTGGGACAGACATGTCTTACTTAAGTTATCTGATCAATGAAGCAACAGGAAAATTAAATGGATTAGGATATTTCGTAATGTTCGCTCCAATTGGTTTTGTGCTTTTGATGAGCTTTGGATTTCAACGACTATCATCTACTGCATTAACTGCACTGTTCCTGATCTATGCAGTAATAATGGGAATGAGTCTTAGTTTCATATTCCTTGCCTATACGACTGCAAGTGTGTATGTGATCTTTTCAGTATCAGCTGCAATGTTCGGATTAATGGCATTAGTTGGCTATACAACTAAAACAGATCTTACTAAAATGGGTTCACTGCTCATGATGGCATTGTTTGGAATCATCATCGCTGCAGTAGTAAATATGTTCCTCAGAAGTGATACAATGTCGTATGTGATCAGTTTCATTTCGGTAATTGTCTTCACAGGCTTAACTGCTTATGATGTACAAAAACTAAAAGAGATCGGTGCAACTTCAGAAGCAGGTTCAGAATCTACTGCTAAAATGTCTATCATGGGTGCGTTAACTCTATACCTTGATTTCATCAATCTTTTCTTAGCATTGCTGAGATTGTTTGGTTCAAGAAAATAATTTTTTGATAAAAGTTTTTAAAAATGGCCGCGATGAGTGGCCATTTTTTTTTGGCTTTATTTATTGCCGTTGCAGGTTACAGGTTTTAGGTTTCAGGTTCGCAACCTGTAACCTGTAACCTGTAACCTGCAACATTTAAAAAAAACACCTCAAGCCTTTACAAGTAACTCCCACCTTGCTTACTTCCAAAAATTTCACCATCTTAGCTACCAATTCAAGAACAAAAACAAGCTATGAAAACAGCCTATTTATTTCCAGGACAGGGTTCTCAGTTTCCGGGAATGGGAAAAGATCTTTATGAGTCAAATTCTGATGCAAAAGGAATGTTTGAATCTGCAAATGAGATTTTAGGATATTCCATTTCTGAATTGATGTTTTCCGGTACTGAAGAAGATCTTAAGCAAACAAAAGTAACGCAGCCTGCAATTTTCCTGCATTCAGTTATTCTCGCTCATTCGTTAGGAAGTTCGTTTCAGCCGGATATGGTTGCAGGACATTCACTCGGAGAATTCTCTGCCCTCGTTTCTGCAAAAGCTTTGTCATTTGAAGACGGATTAAGACTTGTGAAAGCCCGTGCATTTGCAATGCAAAAAGCGTGTGAAATAAATCCATCGACAATGGCTGCGATCTTAAACCTCGATGATAAGATCGTTGAAGATATTTGTGCTGAAGTTTCTGCAAGCGGTGAAATAGTTGTCGCTGCAAACTATAACTGTCCCGGTCAATTAGTGATCAGTGGTTCGATAAACGGAATTAATATAGCGTGCGAAAAAATGAAAGCTGCCGGTGCAAAACGAGCTTTAGTACTTCCTGTAGGTGGTGCATTTCATTCACCTTTTATGGAGCCCGCTCGCGCTGAACTTGCTGCTGCAATCGCTGCCGTTGAAATAAAAACTCCTGTCTGTCCGATCTATCAGAATGTTCATGCAATGCCGGAAACGGATGCTGCCAAAATAAAAGAAAATCTGATCGCTCAGCTTACCGCACCTGTACGATGGACACAAACTATTCAGAATATGGTCACCGATGGCGCAACTCGCTTCATTGAAGTTGGTCCGGGAAAAGTTTTGCAGGGACTGGTAAAGAAGATCAGTAAAGATATGGATGCTGTCAGTGCATAATTAAAAAATAGTATGGCTATTATCAATTCAATCATTAGCTGGATCATGAAAAAGCGCATTCATCAGATTGAGCTTTTTATGAAGTATCCTATGGAGGTACAGCAAGATTGGTTTTTCAGATTGATAGAGTCAGCAAAAAATACTGAATGGGGAATCAAATATGATTTTAAAAGTATTCACAATTATGAAGAATTTAAAAACAGAGTTCCGATTCAGAATTATGAATCGATAAAGCCGTGCATTGACAGACTTATGGCTGGAGAACAAAATATTCTCTGGCCTTCTGATATAAAATGGTTTGCAAAGTCATCAGGAACTACTGCCGGAAAAAGTAAATTTATTCCGGTCAGCACTGAAGCAATGGAAGAATGCCATTTCAAAGGTGGAAAGGATCTGATCTCAATTTATTGCAATAACAATCCCAATACACAGATTTTTTCAGGCAAAGGATTAACCCTTGGCGGAAGTCATCATTTGAATATTGAGAATACAGAATCATTTTATGGCGATATCTCTGCGATCCTTATGCAGAACATGCCATTCTGGGCACAACTGATCAGAACCCCCGAACTATCAATTGCATTGATGGAGAAATGGGAAGAGAAGATAGAAAAAATGGTCGCTGCAACAGTGGCTGAAAATGTAACTAATATCAGCGGTGTCCCTACATGGACTGTTGTACTGGCAAAAAGAATTCTGGAAGTAACAGGAAAGAAAAATCTTCTGGAAGTCTGGCCGAATCTTGAATTGTTTATTCATGGAGCTGTAAGCTTTACTCCTTACAAGGATCAATTCAAACAACTCATTCCATCCGATAAATTCAATTACGTAGAAACTTATAATGCTTCAGAAGGATTTTTCGGAATTCAGGATCAGCTTGATTCTGAAGAGATGCTATTGATGCTCGACTATGGCGTATTCTATGAATTTATGCCGATGGAAGAATATGGAAAAGAAAATCCAAAAACAATTTCCCTTGGTGAAGTTGAGTTGAATAAAAATTATGCACTGGTCATTTCAACAAATGCCGGACTATGGCGTTATGTAATTGGCGATACTGTGAAGTTCACATCAAAGTATCCCTTCAGAATTAAAATTACCGGAAGAACAAAATTGTTCGTCAATGCTTTTGGCGAAGAAGTGATCATTGAGAATACAGATCAGGCGATCAGAATTGCATGTGAAAAAACCAGTTCCATTGTGAAAGATTACACAGTTGCTCCAATATACTTTTCTGAAAAACAAAATGGAGCACACGAATGGTTGATCGAATTTGAAAAATCGCCGATGAGTCTGGAGTATTTCACAAATGTTCTTGACAATGCCTTGAAATCACTTAATTCAGATTATGAGGCGAAGCGATATAAAGATATTGCACTTCGCTTACCAATTGTTAAATTATTGCCTTGCGGTTCGTTTTATGAATGGATGAAGAGTAAAGGTAAGTTAGGTGGTCAACACAAAGTTCCGCGATTAAGTAATGACAGAGATTTTATTGAAGAAATTGAGGCCGTGTTGAAGAAAGTAAATATTTGATCAGACAGATGCTCGTAAAAAGAATTCAGGTATTAATTTTGTTTGTCCTTTGTTGCGCCGCAACCGGCGATTATCATCAGATAAATTCAATTCCTTTCTCAAATCTTTCTTTTCTGACAACTGATAAGCTGGGAAACACTTATGTGATAATTGGAAATCAATTACTGCAATTCGATCCAAATGGCAAGCCAATTGCAAATTTCAGCAGGAATAATCTCGGGAGTATTAGAAGTATTGATGCGTCAAACCCAATGAAGATTCTGATGTTCTATCCCGACTTTGCACAATTAGTTGTCTTGAACAATAAGCTTGCAGAGCAATCTTCAATCAATCTGAGAGCATCAGAGATCAATCAACCAATTGTGGCATGTGGTTCTGAAAACGGCGGGTACTGGATCTACGATAACGATGATGATCAGTTGAAAAAGCTTGACCTCAATCTGCAGATCGCCTATCAGAGTGGTAATCTTACACAGGTATTAGGATACAAAGTACAACCTCGTTTTCTCACAGAAGGTTCCGGATTTGTTTATATGAGTGATCCGGAAAATGGTATTTTAGTATTTGACCTTTTCGGTACATATTACAAATTATTGCCATTCAAAGGGCTGAAGTCGTTTCAAGTGATCGATCAGAATATTCTCTTTGTAAAAGAGAATAAATTGTTTAGATATGATTCCAAAACTGCTGCTGAACAGGAAGTTTTACTTCCGGTTCATGATTCAATTTTAAATGCAAGAATCGAAGGTCAGCAACTTTATTTATTAACAAGTGACTCACTGAGTTTTTATTCTTTTTAGCTTTAGCACTTTATTCTGAATAGACACGAACTTAACCTAAACCAAACCAAACAATATCCCCATGGCTTCTAAAAGCATTTCATTGCGGAAAACGAATCATAAATCTACCGTGAAGTCTGAATCAACAACCAAATCAACTGCAAAGGCAGCACCTGTAAAATCTACAGAGAAATATGCGCCAACGAAAAAACAATTAGCTCCGCTGCACATTGCAATTGCAGGAAATATCGGTGCCGGTAAAACAACTCTTACTAATCTTCTTTCCAAAAACATGAAATGGGAAGCACATTATGAAGATGTTGATGAAAATCCTTACCTGAACGACTTTTATGAAGATATGCAACGCTGGTCGTTCAATCTTCAGATTTATTTCCTGAACTCACGCTTTGAACAAATTGCAAAAATTCGTCAGAGTGGCAAAACTGTTATTCAGGACAGAACTATTTACGAAGATGCTCACATCTTTGCGCCAAATCTCCATTCAATGGGGCTGATGACGACCCGTGATTTTAATAATTACCAGTCACTTTTTACAGTGATGACAAAATTCGTTTCACCTCCCGATCTTTTGATCTATCTGCGTGCAAGTGTTCCTACACTTGTAAACCAGATCAGCCGTCGTGGTCGTGATTATGAAAATTCTATCCGCATCGATTATCTGAAACGTCTTAACGAGCGTTATGAGGCATGGATCTCCACTTACGATTCAGGAAAACTTCTGATCATTGATATCGATGACCTCAATTTCGCCGACAACCAGGAAGACATGGGCAAGATCATCAATAAGATCAATGCTGAGATTAACGGATTGTTTTAAGAAGGTCAAAGTTAAGAGTCAAAAAGAAGGTCAAAGGTCAAGTAAATTAAGACCTTATACGTTTACCTTAAGCCATAAATAAAAAAGATAAAGCCCGAAATTTTTTCGGGCTTTATCTTTTTTGACCTTTGCCCTTTGACCTTTGACCTTTGACCTTTGACCTTTGACCTTTGACCTTTGACCTTTGACCTCTGACCTCTGACCTCTGACCTCTGACCTTTAAGAATATCTCGCTATATAATCACTCAACTCATCCACACTGCTATTGAACGTAAAAGAGTTGTAGGTCTGAAAGTATCGGTTACGGTCTACTGTTCTTCCGTATGCGAATTTTGCAAATTCCAGTCGGCTGGAATCGAAAGTGAATAAGTTCAAGATCCTTATTACCTGATCTGTTGACAGATATTTATCAGAAATAATTTGTTTCGAAACATTCAATCGTGAACTATCGAAGTTGATATTATTTAGAGTATTCAAGAGTTGATTGAATTCTGAATCACAGATTGGTGTAATGGCATTTTGATAAACTACCTGTGTCTGGTATGGATTGTTGCAATGGTTGTCAGGATAAGTATATGCCGGAGCAAGAGCAAGAATATTTACGATTCGGATCCTTCCGGTTCTTTCATAGACTGCATTTACTGCTGAATTGAAAGGGACGTTTACATATCCACTGTATACTTCTCGTAAGTTGTGTCCGGCTCTTGTTTTGAATATTCTTACAAAATGATTGCCCGGATTAAGATTTTGAATTGTAAAATTTCTGTCGGGAGCACTTACGTGTTGATGGTCTACCTGAACAGCAAAAAGATAATTACCGGTCGTGCGCAGATTTAATACAGATCCTTGCGCATGCGCTACAGATATTGTTACAAGAATCTGGATGAGTAGAGTAAAGATTACCTTTTTCATAAAATTGGATTTTAATTGTTTCGGGGGCAATTCCAATTCGTGTGCCAAAGTTTTTAATGTTGATTTTTTTGTTGGTCAGCAAACCTGTTTTCTGCGCAAAACCTGCGGAATTTGCGAGATCTGTGGGATAATAAATTGCGCTTAATTTTCTCCCGCAGATCCCGCAGAACTCGCAGATTTTCCGCAGATCATTTTAAGCACTACACTAAAGAGCAATCCAGCAGAACTCGCAAATTTTGCGCAGATTTTTTAAAGCACCTGGCTAAAGAGCAACAGAAACAAAATAAAATTAGAGATCAGAAGTGGGGTAAAAGTTCTTTTACCTGAAGTACTGAAAACCAAAATGCATACAACAGTTTCCATAGTCAGCGCAAGAGCAAACATGAGAAATGGGATCAGCATTAAATTGACAGATGAAAAAATAAAACCACCTATGGAAGCAAATGCAAAGAAGACAAAAGTTCCTGTGAAGAACATAGCAGTGGCCTTCAAACTTGTATCTGTTGTGATAAAACGGATAAGAGCAAATTTGAGAAGCAAGGCAATCAATGTAAAATACCAGTATTCAATTGTAAGTTGAAGCAGGACACTTGTGAAAAAACCGTTTGACATTTTTCAAACCTACATAAATTATTTGTTCAAACAAAGCAACACTTTCCATGCTTCTTCAACATGCTTTTGTTCGAGAAGGGTCTTGGCTAATTCGTGCAGTTTCCTTTGCAGCGTACTTTCATCATGACCATATCTTGTAAATAACTCTTTCATGAAATCACGTCTGCGGAATTCTTCTATTTCAGTATGATCCGGCAAGTGAATGACGTTTCCAAGCTGCCCTAAATTATTGCCAGTAAGTATAGTACTGTTCCGAATAGATTCCGGTAACTGATCGATTCCCATTCCCAATGAACTGTTTGGTTTTGCAACATCGAAGATTGCATTTCCTGAAGCTCTGCAATAAAGATCACCGCCCATTCTTGCAACAAGATCGATCTTGTGAGCATCAATTTTATTGTCTTCGTTCAGAACACTTTTATCAATATGCATCAATAGTATTTCGCAAATGATCAGGTTTGCTGCACCTCCCTGATCACCCATTTCTTTCACCTCAACAACTTTGCATTCCATCTGAACCGGTGATTCTTTTACTCTGTATGGACGGATGAGTTCGGATTTAACCGGAGTAAAGCCAGCCTTGATAAATTCAGAAACTCCTTTTGGATATTCTGTACTTGCAAGTGACATTTGATGCACCATTGCATAGTTCACAACATTGATGACAACTTCTTTTGTTTCGTAAATATTTTCAAGCGTATGCTTAATTGTATTGTCACGCACGCGCCGCGCAGGTGAAAAGACTACTGTAGGCGGGTTACTCCCAAAGGCATTAAAGAAACTGAACGGCGCAAGATTCATATTGCCGTCTTTATCGATCGTGCTCGCAAATGCAATCGGACGCGGTGCAATTGCGGCCAACATATAACTATGCAGCACTCCTGTTTTTATTTCTTTGGGATCAATTTTAAACATAAATGTTTTTTGGTGATGCGAAGATACGGAATTGTGCGGTGCATGGTAAGGTAAGTCATAAGTTACAAGCCGATTTTATTTTGTTGGATAATGCTTGAGTATTTAGTTAGAAGGTCAGAGGTCAAGGGTCAAAGGTCATGGGTACTAAAATTTTTTTCGAGTAGTCTGACTTTTAGTGACATTTTAAAATAAGTAATAACATCACATCAACGCGTGACCTCTGACCTTTGACCTTTGACCTGATTTACCACACAAGTCCGGACCATGCAGACAATAAAATCACCGTCTGAAAGAAACTACTTAAGCCGCATTAGAAGCACAGCCACAAAAATCAACATTCCGATAACAAAAAGCAAAACGATCAAATTGTTTATTCCGATAAAGTCAAAGACACTTTTCTTTGTGTTGAATTTTTTTCTTCCTTTTTTGCGGAGGTCACGGATGATGTTGGCTGACTTAAGTGAATCGTCCATTTGTGAAACACCGTTCATAGCCTCTTCACAGAAAGAACACTCCTGCATGTGTTTCTCCATGCGGTGCATTTCCTGAGGTGAAAGCTGTTTGCTGTGATAAGCAAAGATCTCTTCTCCGGTTAGGTGACGATATTTTGATGAATGATTCTCCACTTTATTTTTTATGCAATAAGATTAATTTCAAATTTCTTTTTCCGTTCTGAATAAAACTTTTAACCTGATTAAGATTAAATCCTGTCTTCTCTGTAATTTCTTTATACGATAGTTCCTGTATATAGAATAATTCAATGCATAGCTTTTGTTCAGAGTTGAGTTGATCGATTGCCACTGATAGGTTCGGCAAATGAACATTGAACTCAGGAATAGATTCTTCTTCTTCTACCAATTCAGACTGATAGGAGAGAGGTGTAGTTTCTTTACGTTTTGAAAGCTGACGTAAACTATGATTTTTTGTAACGACATGTAACCAGGAAGAAAAGTTTTTGATATCATACCTGTTCAGGTCGCGACCAAGATTTTCAAAAATATGCAGAACAGCGTCCTTACAATCTTCTTCATCTTTCAGGTAATTATAGCTT
Source organism: Bacteroidota bacterium (assembly GCA_016711505.1). Classification (NCBI taxonomy): domain Bacteria; kingdom Pseudomonadati; phylum Bacteroidota; species Bacteroidota bacterium. The sequence continues at coordinate 343,186 of JADJSV010000003.1, forward strand.
ACTCCATAAACAAGGTGACTGTAACGATCGAATAATACTCCAATTATGGAAGGATTACCTGTCTTGCGGAAATCAGTGATGAGTTCTTCATCTGAAAGTAAAGATGGATTTTTTGACCTTAAAAATCTCAAAATCAGTAGCGTTTATTTATAAGTAACGTTCGGTCAATGATACAATTTATAGAAAGATCGGGAAAATCATTTTTTCCATAAATTATGTGTTGGAGTTTCAGATTATTTTAATGTATCTTCGCGTCCCGTTTTGAAAGAAACGTTCTTCTAAATAATATTGTTAATCGCGGGCGTGGCGAAACTGGCAGACGCACTAGACTTAGGATCTAGCGGGCAACCGTGTGGGTTCGACTCCCTCCGCCCGCACTAACTTTAACCTCAAAAATCCCGAATATTTCGGGATTTTGTGTTTAAACCCATTCATCATGAATATTTCTAAAAGCCAGATCGACGATTTAAATGCGATCATTTCCATTGAACTAAAGCCTGAAGATTATCAAGGTCGGGTGAATAATGTTCTCCGTAACTATGTTAAGACAGCAAAAGTACCCGGATTCCGTCCCGGACATGTGCCAATTGGTATGGTGAAAAAAATGTATGGTAAGGCTGTCTTAGTTGAAGAATTGAACCGCATGCTGAGTGAAGAACTGGGGAAATATATCTACTCTAATAAGATCGAAGTCCTTGGCTCGCCGCTTCCTAAACGAGCTTCCAGCGAGATCATCTTTGAAGATGGCCGCGATTTTAAATTTGAATATGAAGTGGGTCTGGCTCCATCGTTCAATGTCGTAACTCCTGCTACAAAGATCCCTTACTACCTTGTTAAGATTGATGATAAAATGGTAGAAGACGATATTAATGACGTTCGCCGTCGTTATGGTAAGTTCTCTAATCCGGAAGTATCGGATGAGACAACTATATTTTATGGTGAATTCAATGAACTTGATGAAGACAGACAAATAAAAGAAGGTGGAAATAAAACAACGACTACTTTATCTTTAGAAATGATCACCGATGCAGACAAAAGATCGAAATTTATCGGCTTGAAAAAAGAAGATACGATTGATTTTACTCCAGTGGATACTTTCAATAGCGAAGCTGAAGTTTCAGCATTGTTGAAAGTGGATAAAGACAGTCCTGCATTGCATTCTGCATATCGCTTTACAATAATGACTGTTAATAAAGTTGAAAAAGCAGAATTGAATCCGGAATTGTTCGACAAGTTATTCGGTCCGGGAGTTGTTTCGACTGAAGATGAATTCAGAACGAAGATCCGTGAAGGTATTGCATCTTATTTCGAAAAAGAGAGTGATAAGAAACTTCGTAAGGATATGAAGTTAATGTATCTTGAAAATAATTCTTTTCCATTGCCGGATGAATTTCTGAAAAGAATGCTGAAAGCAAATCAGGAAAAAGAAGTTGATGAGCACACTTTTGATCACGACTATTACCATATTTCTGAAGATCTTCGATGGAACCTTGTTCAGGAGAAAATTGCAAGTGCAAACAATGTACAAGTAAGTCCTGAAGAAGTAAATGAAGTCGCAAAACAAATGGTTATTCAGCAATTCTCACAATATGGCGTACCGGCTCCCGAAGATGAAAAACTTACGGAACTGGCAAATAATTATCTCCAGTCTGAAAATAACGGCGAAAGAGTTGAACGTATCATCCGCGATAATAAGGTCTTTGATGTTTTGAAAAAAGAAATCAAACTTGATATGATTGAAATGCCATATCAGGAATGGGTCGATAAGATGAATGAGAAGACACAACATGAAGTGGAACATCATCACTAAGAGTCGAGAATAGAGAAAAAAGGAAGGCCGGTACAGAGTATCGGCCTTTTTTTATGTTCAAAGTTCAAAGTTCAAAGTTCAAAGTTGGCTTGACAGGTTCGCAAAGCCAACCTTTAACCTTTGAAACCAGCAAACCTAATTATTTGCAACCTGCAACCTGAATCGTGCGTAGGACTGTTGAAAACTAATTCCCCCTTCAGCAAACAGTCTTGATCGGCTAATTAATTTTGGACTGCTGAAATATTTTGGTCATTTCGCCGTCTTTAATTTCAGAATAAACTTAAAAAACAAATTATGAATTACGCAGATGAATTTCGTAAGTACGCTGTTAAGCATCGTGGAATAGGTAGCCATTCAGTTGACAGTTTCGTTTCTGCAGTCAGAGCAGATTACATTTCTCCTACAATTATAGAAGAACGACAGTTGAACATTGCAACAATGGATGTGTTTTCACGTCTGATGATGGATCGTATCATCCTCCTTCGTGTGGGAATCAATGACTATGTGTCTAACATCATTCAGGCACAACTTTTATTTCTCGAATCAGTCGATGCAAAGAAAGATATTCAGATCTATCTGAACAGTCCGGGTGGATCTGTTTATGCAGGTCTTGGTATCTATGATACAATGCAATTTATTCAACCAAGCATTGCAACGATCTGTACAGGTATGGCGGCCTCTATGGGTGCTGTATTAATGTGTGCAGGTGCTAAAGGAAAGCGTGCTGCATTAAAACATGCACGGATCATGATTCACCAGCCAATGGGTGGTGCTGAAGGACAAGCTTCCGATATTGAAATCACAGCAAGAGAAATTCAGAAATTGAAAAAGGAATTGTATGAGATCATTGCATCTCATTCAGGACAAGAGTTCGATAAAGTATGGAAAGATTCTGATCGTGATTACTGGATGACAGCTGAAGAAGCAAAAGAATATGGAATGATTGATGAGGTGTTGACAAGAAAGAAATAATTTTTATTATTTCAAAACGATTTTGGGGGGTCTTTTTGTAAATAGTTTTATGCCAAAGGGAGTAAAAAAACGCCCCGCGGGGGGGGTTTCCCCCCCCCCCGCGCGGGGGGGGGGGGGGTGGGGGGGGGGGGGAGAGAAACACCCCAAACAAAAAAAATAACACAGTATTAGATGTTGTTTTTGTTTAAAACTCAACACATTGAAGAAAGTGTATGAGAGAAGGCTATTTTTTTGAGGTATTCAAACTATTTTGACTAAATTGCGTTTAATTTTACTGTTGAAAAAAGTTCCTTGTTCGAATGAAAAATCAGAAAGAAATAAAGTGCTCATTTTGTGGTCGCGATAAAAGCGAAACCTACGTCCTTATAGCAGGAATTACAGGTCATATTTGTGATCAGTGTATTCAGCAAGCCCAGAATATTTTGAATGATGAGATGAATAGTAAGTTGAAAAACACTATCAACTCACACATGACTTTGCTGAAGCCTGTCGAAATAAAAAAGTTTCTTGATCAATATGTGATCGGACAGGATGATGCGAAAAAAGTTTTAGCGGTTGCAGTTTATAATCACTACAAACGAATTTCAAGCAAGATCAAAAAGCAGGATGAAATTGAGATTGAAAAATCGAATATCATTCTTGTTGGTGAGACCGGTACCGGTAAAACATTACTTGCCCGGTCAATTGCAAAAATGCTGAACGTACCGTTTTGTATCGCTGATGCTACAGTTTTAACTGAAGCCGGATATGTTGGTGAAGATGTTGAAAGTATCTTAACACGTTTGTTGCAGTCGGCAGATTATGATGTCGCTTCTGCTGAACGTGGAATTGTATATATTGATGAGATCGATAAGATCGCCCGCAAAAGTGATAACCCATCGATCACCAGAGATGTCAGCGGTGAGGGGGTTCAACAGGCACTTCTGAAACTTCTTGAAGGTTCCATAGTAAATGTTCCACCGCAGGGAGGTCGTAAACATCCGGAGCAGAAGATGATTGCAATGGATACTCATAATATCCTTTTCATTTGCGGAGGCGCTTTTGACGGAATTGAGAAAAAAATCGCCAAACGTCTGATGACCAATGCTATCGGTTATAAAACCGGTCGTGATGGTGATCATTTCGATAAAGCCAATTATCTCCAGTATATCAGTCCGGTCGATCTGAAATCATTTGGAATCATTCCGGAATTGATCGGTCGTTTGCCGGTTGTTACTCATCTGGATCCACTTGACAAAGTGACCTTGCGTTCAATATTGACGGAGCCTAAAAATGCATTATTGAAACAATACGAGAAACTGTTTGATCTGGAAGGAATTAAGCTGGAGCTGGATAAAAGCGTACTCGATTTTATTGTTGATAAAGCCTTCGAATTCAAATTGGGAGCCCGTGGATTGCGATCGATCTGTGAAGCCATTTTATTGGATGCAATGTTTGAATTACCTACTTCGAAAGGCAATTCCAAAGAATTTGTAGTAACCCTGGCTTATGCTAAAGAAAAATTTGCTAAAACGAATGCAAATAAACTGAAAGTAGCTTAAAATCAGCACATTCCGTTTTTTATCGATTTTTGTACAAAAACTATAAAAGAAAGCCGGCAATTTTAGACGCCGGCTTTTCCTTTTTACTCAACTTTCAGCAAAACTCTTTTTTTCTGATTTTTTCAAAATATTTTTTAGAATTCAGGACTTTGAATTATGGCGTTTTTATCGTTTAAAGTGGCACTAATTCATTCTTTTCAATTTGTTTAAAATATTTTATCAACACTATTTGGTAAATAAGAACTTAAGATTACCTTTGCATTCCCCAAAAAAGGGGGATTTCGAATAATAATTAAACAGAGTTTAACAGTAATCACCTCGAAGAATGCCTACGATACAGCAGTTAGTTCGCAAAGGACGCTCAAAACTGATTGATAAAAGTAAATCACCCGCTTTGGCTTCATGTCCACAGCGTCGTGGTGTTTGTACACGTGTGTACACAACGACTCCAAAAAAAGCCGAATTCGGCGATGCGTAAAGTTGCCCGTATTCGTTTAACGAACAAATTTGAGGTTACTGCATATATTCCCGGAGAAGGTCACAATCTTCAGGAACACAGTATCGTAATGATCCGTGGTGGTCGTGTTAAAGATCTACCGGGTGTTCGTTACCACATTATCCGTGGAACTCTGGATACAGCAGGTGTTGAAGGCCGCAGACAGCAACGTAGTAAATACGGAACTAAACGTCCTAAACCAGGTGCACCGGCAGCTCCGGCAAAAAAGAAATAATTAAATTAAAGTAAACCGAATACTTCAATAAATAAGTAAATGCGTAAGTCGAAACCAAAGAAGAGAATTTTATTACCGGATCCCATTTTTCATGATACTCTGGTAACACGTTTCGTGAATAACCTAATGTACGGTGGGAACAAAAGTACTGCATACGGAATTTTTTATGCAGCTATCAACCGTGTTGAAGAAAAGACTAAAGAAACAGGTCTTGATGTTTGGAAAAAGGCAATGACAAACGTAATGCCTACAGTAGAGGTGAAAAGCCGTCGTGTAGGTGGAGCAACATTCCAGATCCCAAGCGAAATTCGTCCTGATCGTCGCGTTGCTTTAACAATTAAATGGTTGATCTCTTATAGCCGTAACCGTAATGAGAAATCAATGGCGGAAAAATTGGCAGGAGAGATCATCGCAGCTTCTAAAGGTGAAGGTGCAGCAGTAAAGAAAAAAGAAGATACGCACAGAATGGCAGAAGCGAATAAGGCTTTCTCGCATTTCAGAGCATAATATTCGAGTTAAGAGTGAAGAGAATCGAAAGAGTGAAAAGTGAAGAGTGAAAATCTGCCAGTGGGCAGAGAGAGTGCCGGAGCCGGTAAAAGGGAAACGGAAAAACAAAATAACAAGTAGTTCTTTTTTTTAAGATAACCACTGACTTGCCGCAGTAACGTGCAAGGAATTAGACCGGATAACTGAATGTCGCAGCGAAAGCTGAAAGTAAAATGATCATTCAAAGTGTCCTGTTATCGCGAAAAGAAAACTATCGTTATGATTAACGGAAAAATAATCAAATGTCAAAAGAATTATTACATACTCGCAACATAGGTATCTCTGCTCACATTGATGCAGGTAAGACTACTACAACTGAACGTGTGCTTTACTATACAGGAAAAGTACACAAGATCGGTGAAGTGCACGAAGGTGCTGCTACTATGGACTGGATGGTTCAGGAGCAAGAGCGTGGGATCACAATTACATCGGCTGCCACGACTACTTACTGGGATTATTTAAACGAACAATATAAAGTAAACATCATTGACACTCCGGGTCACGTTGACTTTACCGTAGAGGTAGAGCGTTCATTACGTGTACTTGACGGAGCCGTTGCTCTTTTTTGTGCTGTAGGTGGAGTTGAGCCTCAGTCTGAGACAGTATGGCGTCAGATGAATAAATACCTGGTACCTCGTATCGGTTTCGTTAACAAAATGGACCGTGCCGGTGCAAACTTCCTTAACGTTGTTGCTCAGGTAAAAGAACGTCTTCATGGAAATCCTGTTCCTCTTCAATTACCAATCGGTGCTGAAGATATGTTTACAGGTGTTGTAGATCTTATCATGAACAAAGCCATCATCTGGCATGATGCAACTAAAGGTGCAACATTTGATGAAGTGCCTATTCCAATGGATATGATCGCTGATGTAAATCACTGGCGTGCTAATCTTGTGGAAGCAGTTGCTGAATTCGATGATCGTTTGATGGAGAAATTCTTCGAAGATCCGAATAGCATCACTGAAGATGAACTTCGTATTGCGATCCGTAAAGCTACGATCGCTATGAAGATCACTCCTCTTCTTTGTGGTTCTGCATTTAAAAATAAAGGTGTTCAGGCGATGCTTGATGCCGTTATCCAATATTTACCATCTCCTATGGATGTGCCTTCAATTTCAGGTATCAATCCAAATACAGATGCTCCTGAAGAGCGTAGAGCTGATGCAAAAGAGAAATTTTCTGCTCTTGCATTTAAGATCATGACTGATCCATTTGTGGGTCGTCTGGCTTTCTTCCGTGTTTATTCTGGTCGTCTTGATGCAGGTTCTTATGTATTGAACTCCCGTTCAAATAAGAATGAGCGTATCTCCCGTATCATCCGTATGCATGCAAACAAACAATCTCCGATCGATTTTATCGAAGCCGGTGATATTGGTGCAGCAGTTGGTTTTAAAGAGATCAAAACAGGTGATACACTTTGCGATCCTGCTTTCCCGATCGTTCTTGAGTCAATGACTTTCCCTGCTCCGGTAATCGGATTAGCGATCGAGCCAAAAACTCAGGCTGACGTTGATAAATTAGGTATGGCTTTAGCAAAACTTGCTGAAGAAGATCCTACGTTCCGTGTGAACACAGATGAAGATTCTGGTCAGACCGTAATCAGCGGAATGGGCGAGCTTCACCTTGAGATCATCGTTGACCGTCTTCGTCGTGAATTTAAAGTTGAATGTAACCAGGGTGCTCCTCAGGTTAACTATAAAGAAGCTCTATTCGGTAGCGCAACTCACCGTGAAGTTTATAAGAAACAAACAGGTGGTCGTGGTAAATTTGCCGATATCCAATTCGAGATCTCTCCGTGTGATGCTGAGTGGCTGGAAAAAGGAAACACAGGACTTCAGTTCGTAAATGAAATCACAGGTGGTTCTATTCCACGTGAATTTATTCCTTCAATTCAAAAAGGATTTGATTCTGCAATGGGCACTGGTGTTCTTGCCGGATTCCAGATCGAACAAATGAAAGTAAGATTGTTTGACGGTTCATTCCACGCAGTCGATTCAGATGCATTGTCTTTCGAGATTTGTGCGAAGATCGGTTTCCGTGAAGCTGCTCCTAAAGCAAAAGCTACATTGATGGAGCCTATCATGAAAGTGGAAGTTGTAACTCCGGATCTTTACATGGGTGATGTTATGGGTGACCTTAACAAACGTCGTGGACAGTTAGAAGGAATGGATACTCGTGCAGGTGCTCAGGTTATCAAAGCGAAAGTTCCTCTTTCTGAAATGTTCGGTTATGTGACTACACTTCGTACCATCACTTCAGGCCGTGCATCTTCTACAATGGAATTCTCTCATTATGCAGAAGCTCCTCGCTCACTTGCTGAAGAAGTAATTGCTAAAGCAAAAGGCAAAACAAAATCTGTACAAGCTTAATTAGAAACTGATAGTATAATCAATAATAAACGTTCTTTAAAATGTCTCAGCGAATCCGCATCAAATTAAAATCATACGATCACAATCTGGTTGATAAATCAGCAGAGAAGATCGTGAAAACTGTGAAGATCACAGGTGCTGTAGTGAATGGTCCTATTCCACTTCCTACAGATAAAAAAATCTTCACTGTACTTCGTTCACCGCACGTGAACAAGAAAGCGCGTGAACAATTTCAATTATGTTCATACAAGCGTTTGCTCGACATCTATAACTCATCAGCAAAAACTGTAGATGCACTAATGAAGCTTGAATTACCAAGTGGAGTAGAAGTTGAAATCAAAGCATCATAAACTGAATAACGAATTCAAAAGTGAATGTCTGGTGTAAAAACCAAACCTCTGACTAATAAAAACAAAAAACAATGTCTGGAATAATTGGAAAAAAAATCGGAATGACAAGTGTCTTCGGCGCAGATGGAAAATATCTTCCATGCACCGTGATCCTTGCCGGACCGTGTGTTGTCAGCCAGATCCGTACAAAAAGTAATGACGGATACGATGCTGTTCAATTGGCATTTGACGACAAAAAGGATAAACATTCTACAAAAGCTGAACTTGGTCATTTCAAAAAAGTGAACTCAGGAGCTAAACGTAAAATAGTTGAGTTTCGTGAATTTCCTGAAACACCTGAATTAGGTAGTGAGATCAAAGCTGATCTTTTTACAGCAGGTGAATTTGTGAACGTGATCGGAACATCAAAAGGAAAAGGTTTTCAAGGTGTTGTAAGACGTCACCATTTCAGTGGAGTAGGTATGCAGACTCACGGTCAGCACAACCGTCTTCGTGCGCCGGGTTCATTGGGAGCATCTTCAGATCCTTCACGAGTTATGAAGGGTATGCGTATGGGTGGTCACATGGGACATGAGCGTGTTAAGATCCAGAACCTTGAAGTAATTAAAGTGATTGCTGAACAAAATCTTTTGGTTATCAAAGGAGCGGTTCCGGGTCATATTGGATCATATGTAATTGTGGAGAAATAATCATGGAAGTAGCTATCATAAATACAGCCGGTAAAGAAACCGGTAAGAAGGTAAAGCTTGATACAAGCATCTTCGCAATAGAACCAAACGATCACGCAATCTATCTTGATGTGAAGCAATTTCTTGCCAATCAACGTCAGGGAACTCACAAATCGAAAGAGCGTGCTGAGATCGCACGTACTACAAAGAAACTGAAACGTCAAAAAGGTACCGGTGGTGCCCGTGCAGGTTCAATGAAGTCGCCTTTATTCGTTGGTGGTGGTCGCGCATTCGGACCTCGTCCACGTGATTATCATTTCAAACTAAACAAGAAACTTAAACACCTTGCTTGTCTTTCAGCTCTTACTTACAAAGCGAAAGAACAAAATGCAATGATCCTTGAAGATTTCAAAATGGATTCTCCAAAGACCAGCAATTACGCAAGCATCATGAAGAATCTTAATCTGACTGATAAAAAAGTTCTTCTTGTATTACCGGCACACGATAAGAATATCTACTTGTCAAGCCGTAACCTTGAGCGCAAAAAAATAACTACTGCAGCAGAATTGAATACTTACGACATCCTAAATGCACAGTCGCTCGTGCTGGTCGAAGGTTCTGTATCAGTTATCGAAAATAGATTCTTAGACAAATGAGTATCCTGAAAAAACCTCTCATCACTGAGAAGATGACAAAAGCCGGTGAAAAACTTGGGCACTATGGATTTGTAGTTGACTACAAAGCCAATAAGATCGAGATCAAACTGGCAATCGAGAAAATGTACAACGTAACAGTTGAACGCATCAATACTATGCGTGTTCCGGGAAAAATTAAGACCCGTTATACTAAGACTGGTGTTACAACCGGAAGTACAGGTTCTTATAAAAAAGCCGTTGTTACTTTGAAAAAAGGTGAAACAATCGACTTCTATAGCAACATTTAATACTAACTAGAAATGGCAGTAAAGAAACTTCGTCCGATTACTCCGAGTCAACGTCACACGATTGTTGATTCATACGACGATATAACAGCATCCCGTCCTGAAGAATCTCTGGTCGTTCCGATTAAAAAATCGGGTGGCCGTAATGATGATGGAAAAATGACTATGCGCTATGTAGGTGGTGGTCACAAAAGAATGTACCGTCTGATCGACTTCAAACGTAATAAACACGGTGTTGAAGGCGTAGTTAAAACGGTAGAGTATGATCCGAATCGTACAGCACGTATCGCTCTTGTTTATTACAAAGACGGAGAGAAACGTTACATCATAGCTCCAAACGGAATTAAAGTTGGACAAAAAATCATGTCCGGCGAAACTGCAACTCCTGAAATAGGAAATGCAATGTTCCTTAAAGATATTCCACTGGGTACATTGATCCATGCAATTGAATTGCGCCCGGGTCAAGGTGCAGATATCGCTCGTAGTGCAGGAACATATGCACAACTTGCAGCCCGTGACGGTAAATATGCAATCATCAAATTGCCTTCAGGTGAAACACGTATGATCCTTACTACTTGTCTTGCGACGATCGGTACTGTATCTAACGGAGATCATATGCAGGAGCAGTTAGGAAAAGCCGGTCGCTCACGTTGGGCTGGTCGTCGTCCAAGAGTTCGTGGTGTTGCCATGAACCCGGTTGATCACCCGATGGGTGGAGGTGAAGGTCGTGCAAGTGGTGGTCATCCACGTTCACGTAAAGGCTTACTTGCAAAAGGTTTCAAGACCCGCAAGAATAAGACTACAGATAAATATATCATTGAAAGACGTAAGAAATAAAGTATAAAGTCGGAGTGATGAAGTAATAATCAAAAGCAACATCACAGACAAATAACCAAAAAACAATGGCTCGTTCACTAAAAAAAGGTCCATACATCGCTCATCACTTAGATAAAAAAGTGGTAAAGATGAATGAGAGTAAAAAGAAAACTGTGATCAAAACATGGTCACGTGCTTCGATGATCTCTCCGGATTACGTAGGTCACACATTCGCTGTGCACAATGGAAATAAATTCATTCCGGTTTACGTAACCGAAAACATGGTAGGTCATAAGTTCGGTGAGTTCTCACCAACACGTACATTCCGTGGTCACAGTGGTAACCGTAACGAAAAATAATAAACACTCAATTAAGTCATGGGAGTTAGAAAAAGATTAGCTGCAGAAAAGCGCAAAGAAACCTTGAAGACCACAGCGATTGCACGTAATGTGCAGGCGCCAACTTCACCACGTAAAGCACGTGTTGTATCGGATCTTATCCGTGGAGTTGAAGTCATGAAGGCAATAAACATACTTCACTACAATGCCAAATTACCGGCAAAACGTCTTGAAAAACTTTTACAGTCTGCTATCACAAACTGGGAAATTAAAAGTGGTCAGAAGATCGATGAAGGAACTGTGTATGTGAAAACAATTGCTGTTGATAGCGGCAGAATGTTGAAACGTCTTCGTCCGGCACCGCAAGGTCGTGGTAACAGGATCCGTAAACGTTCAAACCACGTAACGATCATCCTTGACAACATGGAGAATCGTAAACCTTCGAAGAAAGAAGTAGGAATTGCAAATCGTCTTGCAAAGACAACTGCAGCAAGAACAAAAGCTCCGGCAGCAGAAACAAAATAATCACTATCAAAATCTAAAAAATTTATCCGCCGCGGCGGATCAAGAATAAAACACGATGGGACAAAAAGCGAACGCGATAGGCAATAGACTTGGAATCATCAGAGGATGGGACTCCAACTGGTACGGTGGAAAAAACTACGCCGATAAACTGGTTGAAGACGAAAAGATCCGTAAATACTTAATGGCACGTCTTGCAAAAGGCGGCGTTTCAAAAATTGTTATTGAGCGTACATTAAAGCTGATCACCGTTACTGTTCATACTGCTCGTCCGGGTATTGTAATCGGAAAAGGCGGTCAGGAAGTTGACAGATTGAAAGAAGAGATCAAGAAGCTTACTAAGAAAGATGTTCAGATCAACATTTTCGAGATCAAACGTCCGGAAACTGATGCTCAACTGGTAGGTGATGGTATCGCTCGTCAGATCGAAGCCCGTATCTCTTTCCGTCGTGCAGCAAAAATGTCAATTGCATCTACAATGCGTATGGGAGCTGAAGGTATTCGTATCATGGTCTCAGGTCGTTTAGGTGGTGCAGAGATGGCACGTACAGAACAATACAAAGAAGGAAGAGTTCCATTACATACATTCCGTGCCGATATCGATTTCTCGATCTCTGAAGCACAAACAAGTTACGGTAAGATCGGTATCAAAGTATGGATCTGCAGAGGTGAAGTTTATGGAAAGAGAGATCTTTCTCCAAACGTAGGCTCAAACGCAACGAGCAGTGCAGGTTCAGGAAAAGGCTTTGGTACACCATCAAGAGGTGGTGATAACAGAGGCGGCGACAGAGGTGGTCGTGGCGGACGCGGTGGTCAAGGTGGCGGTGGAAATCGCGGTGGCCAGGGTGGCGGTGGAAATCGTGGAGGTCAGGGCGGTGGAAATCGCGGTGGTGGCCAGGGTGGAAGAAAATAAGCCCAAATAAATTTTAATCTAAGAGTTAATCAGAAATAATTACTGTAGATCATGTTACAGCCGAAGAAAACTAAGTTCAGAAAACAACATAAAATGGTTCCGAAAGGAAATGCAACCCGCGGTCACGAATTGGCTTTTGGTTCATTCGGAATAAAATCTCTTGAAACAGGTTGGTTACCCAGCAGACAAATCGAGGCAGCTCGTGTAGCGGTAACGCGATACATGAAACGTGAAGGTCAGATCTGGGTACGTATCTTCCCTGACAAGCCGATCACACGTAAACCTGCAGAGGTTCGTATGGGTAAAGGTAAAGGTGCTCCTGAATTCTGGGTAGCAGTTGTAAAACCGGGAACTGTGATATTCGAAGCAGAAGGTGTTCCGGAAAACATCGCCCGCGAAGCATTACGCTTAGCCGCACAAAAACTTTCAGTGAATACAAAATTTGTCATTCGCCGTGATTATGCAGCAGCAGCACAATAATCTGTACTGATCCGAAAAAAGAATAATAACTGATAGCAATGAAAATAGCAGATATCAAAGAATTAACAACAGATGAACTTCGCTTACGTCTTGAAGAAGAGAAAGCGATCTATCTGAAAATGAAAATGAATCATGCGGTTTCTCCAATCGAGAACCCAATGAAGATTCGTGCAACACGTCGCGGCATAGCGATGATTCATACAGAATTAACGAGTCGTCAAAAAACCGATTCTAACTAATAAAAGCGGTAATCAGACCAATGGAAAATACTTCAACAGAAAAACGCAGTTTACGTAAAGAACGTATCGGTGTTGTTGTCAGCAACAAGATGAGCAAAAGCATCGTCGTAGCTGTCGAACGTAAAGTGAAACACGAGAAATACGGAAAGTTCATCAAATTGACCACGAAATTCATGGCACATGATGAGAAAAACGAATCAGGAATCGGAGACCTTGTTCTGATCGCCGAAACCCGCCCTCTCAGTAAATCAAAAAACTGGAGATTGAAACAGATTTTAGAAAAAGCAAAATAATTTACCGGTTACTCCTCAAAGTAATCGCATCGATAAACGAATAACAACTGATATAGATGATACAGCAAGAATCCAGATGCGTAGTAGCAGACAATAGCGGAGCCAAAGAAGTTCTTTGTATCCGGGTGTTGGGTGGTACAAAAAAGAAATACGCCAGCTTAGGTGATAAAGTAGTAGTAACCGTTAAGCATGCTCTTCCTTCAGGAAACGTAAAAAAAGGTACGGTATCAAAAGCGGTTGTCGTACGTACGAAAAAAGAAGTAAAACGTAATGACGGTTCTTACATCCGTTTCGACGACAACGCAGTAGTGCTTCTTACAGCTACAGACGAATTACGTGGTACACGTATCTTCGGACCGGTAGCCCGTGAACTTCGCGAGAAGCAATTCATGAAAATAGTTTCATTAGCACCAGAAGTACTTTAATATTTAACGATTAATAGTTCCTTACAATGGAAAGAAAATTCAATAAACAACCCAAACTCAACCTACGCAAAGGCGATATCGTGAAAGTGATGGCCGGTGATTCGAAAGGTTCTCAAGGACGTGTCCTTGAAGTGATCTCTAAGGATCGTAAGGTCCTGGTTGAAGGGGTCAATCTGGTTAGTAAGCATACTAAACCAAACGCAAAAAACACTCAAGGTGGTATCGTGAAAAAAGAAGCTCCTATTCACATGTCAAATGTGATGCTGGTCGACGGCAAAGGAAAAACTACTCGCGTAGCTTACAAAGAAGTGGAAGGCAAATTAGTTCGTTATTCTAAAAAGTCTGAGGAGGTAATCAAATAATGGCATACGTTCCAAGATTAAAAGACAAGTATAAACAAGAAGTTGTACCTGCTCTTTCAAAAAAATTCAACTACAAAAGCTCAATGCAGGTTCCACGTCTGTTAAAGATCTGTGTGAATCAAGGTGTAGGTGATGCAGTAAGTGACAAAAAACTTATTGATTCAGCATTGAATGAAATGACTCAGATCGTAGGACAGAAACCTGTACCGACAAAGTCAAAGAAAGATATCTCGAACTTCAAACTTCGTGTGAATGTTCCGATCGGAGTACGTGTTACTCTTCGTGATGTGAACATGTACGAATTCCTTGATCGTTTGATCTCTGTTTCTCTTCCTCGTATCCGTGATTTCCGTGGAATCAATCCGAAAGGTTTTGATGGCAGCGGTAACTACACACTAGGAGTTACTGAGCAGATCATCTTCCCTGAGATCGATATCGATAAAGTAAATAAAGTAACCGGAATGGACATCACATTTGTTACGTCTGCAAAGACTGACGAAGAAGCGATGGAGCTCTTAAGAGAATTCGGTTTACCATTCAGAACAAATTAATAATCCAGCTAAAGAAAATATACTCATGGCAAAAGAATCAATGAAGGCAAGAGAAGTGAAACGTGCGCGTATGAATGCCCGTTATGCTGAAAAGCGCGCTGCACTTAAAGCTGCCGGTGATTATGAAGCACTTGACAAACTTCCAAAAAACTCTTCACCTGTACGTATGCACAATCGTTGCAAATTAACAGGAAGACCACGCGGTTACATGCGTACGTTCGGGATATCACGTAACGTGTTCCGTTTAATGGCTCTGAATGGAAAAATTCCGGGAGTTACAAAAGCTAGTTGGTAATAAATAATTAAAACAAGGACAAGTTTAAAAATAGTACAATGACAGATCCTATTGCAGACTTCATTACAAGAATTCGAAATGCCGTGAGAGCAAATCACCGCATCGTGCAGATACCTGCCTCGAATTTAAAGAAGGAAATGACAAAAATCCTTAAAGAAAAAGGATACATCCTCGACTATAAATTCGAAGAGGACACTAAACAAGGCCTTATAAAAATCGCTTTGAAATATCATCCGGTTACGAAAGTTCCTGCGATCCGTAATTTAACACGTATCAGCAAACCCGGACTTCGTAAATACGCAGGCGTAGAAGCTATGCCGCGTGTAATCAACGGTCTTGGTATTGCCATTCTATCAACTTCTAAAGGTGTCATGACCGATAAAGAAGCGAAGACGGAAAAAGTTGGTGGAGAAGTACTTTGTTATGTTTATTAATCATTAAAAAAGAAATCAGATGTCACGTATTGGAAAATTACCAATAACGATTCCGGCCAAAGTTGAGGTCAAAGTAAACGGGAAGACCGTGCATGTTAAAGGCCCGAAAGGTGAACTTAAACAGGTACTTGTTAATGGAGTTTCTATCGCTATCGATGGAACTACACTAACTGTGAATCGTGATTCAGAAGCGAAACAACATCGCGCTCTGCATGGCCTATATCGTTCATTGATCAGTAATATGATCATTGGCGTATCAGAAGGCTTTGTAAAGCAACAGGAATTAGTAGGTGTAGGTTATAAAGCAACAAACAACGGTCAGTTATTGGATCTTGTACTTGGATACTCTCACCATTTCATCTTCGAAATTCCTGCAGAAGTTAAAGTTTCTACTAAACAAGAAAAAGGGCAAAACCCAACTGTGATCTTAGAAAGCGCAGATAAACAATTACTAGGTGCAGTTGCTGCAAAGATCCGCTCATTGCGTGCTCCTGAGCCTTACAAAGGAAAAGGTATTAAATTCAGCGGCGAAGTTCTGAGAAGAAAAGCCGGTAAGTCAGCCGCTAAAAAATAATTGAGATCATGTTAAGAAAACAGCTCCGCAGAAATAGTATCCGTACACGTATTCGTCGTACGATCAAAGGAACAGCACAACGTCCGCGTTTATCTGTCTTCCGTAGCAATAAACAAATTTATGCCCAGCTTATCGATGATGTAGCAGGAGTAACATTAGTTGCCGCTTCTTCAAGTGCAAAAGAATTTACCGTAAAAGGAAATAAAGTTGATGTCGCAAAAGAAGTAGGTAAGATGATCGCAGGAAAAGCACAGCAAAGCGGAATCAGTGCCGTTGTGTTTGACCGTGGAGGTTACCTTTATCATGGCCGTATCAAGGCTCTTGCAGAAGGTGCCCGTGAAGCAGGTCTACAGTTTTAATTATCATTCATTTTGATTGAATAAAAGTACTATGTCAGCAACAAACGTAAAGAGAGTTAAGTCAAGCGAGATCGAATTGAAAGATCGTCTCGTAACTGTAAACCGTGTTACTAAAGTAACGAAAGGTGGTCGTGCTTTCACCTTCGCAGCAATCATCGTAGTTGGTGATGAAGCAGGAGTTGTAGGTCACGGACTTGGAAAAGCAAAAGAGGTAACCGATGCAGTGCAGAAGGGTATCGACGATGCGAAAAAAATCTGGTAAAAGTTCCGATCATGAAAGGAACAGTTCCTCACGAATCATACGGTAAATACGGCGGTGCATTGGTTTTCCTTAAACCTGCCGCGCCCGGAACAGGAGTGATTGCAGGTGGTGCCATGCGTGCAGTACTTGAAAGCGTTGGTATCCATGATGTATTGGCAAAATCAAAAGGCAGCTCTAACCCACACAACGTGGTAAAAGCAACAATAGATGCATTGTCAAACATGCGGGATCCTGCTACTATCGCTCAACACCGCGGAATTAAAATGACCAAAGTATTTAATGGCTAATCGCCTTAATGATATAACAACCATAACCAATGGCAACAGTTAAAATTACACTTGTAAAAAGTGGTATCGATCGCCCAAGTAATCAGAAGAAAACTCTGAATGCTTTAGGATTGACAAAAATGAACCGTTCAGTTGAAGTGGAACATACTCCACAGATCAAAGGAATGATCAACGTAGTGAAGCATCTGGTAACAGTAACACAAAATTAAGCAATACATTAGCGATTGTTAATATTGACAAGACATTAATCATGAATCTATCATCACTCAAACCTGCTAAAGGTTCAGTAAAAACAAATAAGAGACTCGGTCGTGGTACCGGTTCAGGTCGCGGCGGTACTTCTACGCGTGGTCACAAAGGTGCACAGTCACGTTCAGGTTACAGCTCTAAGCGTGGTTTCGAAGGTGGTCAAATGCCTTTGCAACGTCGTATTCCTAAGTTCGGATTTAAGAATCCATTCCGTAAAGAATT
This sequence comes from Bacteroidota bacterium, assembly GCA_016711505.1. NCBI lineage: Bacteria > Pseudomonadati > Bacteroidota > Bacteroidota bacterium. The sequence continues at coordinate 360,734 of JADJSV010000003.1, forward strand.
CCACGGAATCAACCTTGATACACTTCAGTCACTTGCTGAAACATTAAAAGTGTCAAGCATCGACGTTGATATGCTGGTAAAAAATGGTCTTGCTTCAAAAAACGACAGAGTGAAAATCTTAGGTCGTGGTGAAGTAAAATCAAAACTTGAAGTGAAAGCACACGCTTTCTCTAAAACAGCTACTGAAGCAATCGAAGCAAAAGGTGGTTCTACAACTACAATTGAAACAAAAGGCGTTTCTACAACTACTATTGAAACAAAAGGCGGTTCTACAACTACCATCTAAATTCAAGTATGAAAAATCTGATACAAACTATCCGGAATATATTTAAGATCGAAGATCTAAGAACACGTATATTGAATACGCTCTTCTTTCTTTTGATCTACCGTCTAGGTACACACATCGTGTTACCGGGTGTTGATCCTAATCAACTTTCAGCTCTGCAAAACCAGACTTCTGGTGGTGTATTGGGTCTGTTAGATATGTTTTCCGGTGGTGCGTTCTCGCATTCTTCGATCTTTGCACTTGGTATCATGCCATACATCTCTGCATCGATCGTGATCCAGCTTCTTAGTATTGCAGTTCCTTATTTCCAGAAAATGCAGAAAGAAGGTGAATCAGGAAGAAAGAGAATCAATAATATTACCCGTTGGTTAACTGTGGTCATCACAGCTTTCCAGGCTCCGGGATACATCGTGAATCTTCGTGCACAAGTTCCGAATGCAATCATCTCAGTAACTAATCCTGAACTGGTTTCTCCTTTCACGTTCTGGTTCACATCGATCGTTATCCTTGTTGCCGGTACTATATTCGTAATGTGGTTAGGTGAGCGTATCACGGACAAAGGTCTTGGAAACGGAATCTCTCTGATCATCATGGTGGGTATCATTGCCCGTCTACCACAGTCTTTCCGTGATGAAGTTCTGTCACGTGCAAATTCAAATGGTGGAATGGTTGTACTTCTTTTAGAACTCGTCGCCTTAGGTGCAGTAATCGCTTTCACCATCTTGCTCGTACAAGGGACCAGAAGAATACCGGTCAACTTTGCCAAGAAGATCGTTGGAAACAAACAATACGGTGGAGTACGTCAGTACATTCCTCTTAAAGTAAACGCTGCAGGTGTAATGCCGATCATCTTCGCTCAGGCGATCATGTTCATTCCTGCAACGATCGCTCAATTCTTCCCTGATGCAGCTGCTTCTCAAGGTATTCTTGCAACATTCGGAAACTTCACATCATTCTGGTATAATTTCGTATTCGCTACATTGATCATCCTCTTCACTTATTTCTATACTGCAATCGCAGTAAATGCAAATCAGATGGCTGATGATATGAAAAAGAATAACGGATTCATTCCGGGCATCAAGCCGGGAAGAAGTACATCAGAATTCATTGATGATGTAATATCACGCATTACGCTTCCGGGATCGATCTTCCTTGCGATCATCGCCATCCTGCCAACGTTTGCCCTTCTTATGAATATTAACAACAACTTCGCTCACTTCTACGGTGGTACTTCCTTGCTGATCCTTGTGGGTGTTGTATTAGATACATTACAACAGATAGAAAGTCATTTATTGATGCGTCACTACGACGGATTAATGAAGACCGGAAGAATCAAAGGAAGAAGTACACAAGCCGCTTCGGCTGTTTAATAATATAACATCCAATTACGATGCTATTTTATAAAACGAAAGAAGAGATTGAATTAGTAAGAGAGAGTTCTTTGCTTGTTGCCAAAACCCTTGCTGAAGTAGCGAAAGCTATCAGACCGGGCATTACCACACTGGAGCTGGATCGTATTGCGGAAGAATTTATCCGTGATCACCAGGCGACACCGGCGTTTTTGAATTACAATGGATTTCCAAATTCATTGTGTATCTCAATGAATGCTCAAGTCGTTCATGGCATCCCTAATATAGATGTATTGAAAGAAGGTGATGTTTGTTCAGTGGATTGCGGTGTACTTAAAAATGGTTTCTACGGCGATTCTGCATATACATTTGCTATCGGTGAAGTTGCAGAAGAGAGTGCACAGTTATTGAAAATAACACGTGAGTCGCTGTTGAAAGGAATTGAAAAAGCCATTGTCGGAAACAGACTCGGTGATGTCAGTTCAGCAATTCAGGAATATGCAGAATCACACGGCTTCTCTGTGGTTCGTGAATTAGTCGGTCATGGAATAGGTCGGCACCTTCACGAAAAACCGGAAGTTCCCAATTACGGAAAACGTGGTACCGGCTTAGTACTGAAAGAGGGTTTAATTATTGCCATCGAACCAATGATCAACATGGGAACGAAAGCAGTAGTTCATGAGAAAGATGGTTGGACGATCCGTACAGCGGACAGAAAACCTTCGGCACATTTTGAACATACAGTGGCAATAGGAAAAGGCACAGCGGATATACTAAGCTCATTCGAATTTATTGAAGAAGCATTAAAGAATAACATAAATACAAAAGTTACCAACTGAGAGTGGCAAAACAAGCAAACATAGAGCAAGACGGAACGATCACTGAAGCATTGTCAAATGCAATGTTCAGAGTCGAACTGGAAAATGGTCACGAGATCATCGCTCACATCTCGGGAAAAATGAGAATGAATTATATTAAAATCCTTCCCGGTGATAAAGTAAAAGTGGAGTTGTCACCTTACGATCTTACTAAAGGACGAATCACTTACAGATATAAGTAAGTAGTGAGTGGTAAGTAGTAAGTAGCACTACATACAAATATTGAAAAAGGAATACAAAAACGAATAGTCATAAACGAATAGTGAATAGCAAATAGTGAACTTGAGTAAGGATTCTACTTACCACTTACCACTTACTACTCACCAAAAATAATAGAGATGAAAGTAAAACCTGCTATTAAAAAAAGAAGCGTCGACTGCAAGATCGTTCGCAGAAAAGGAAGATTGTATGTTATCAACAAAAAGAATCCACGCTTTAAGCAGCGTCAAGGGTAATCCCGACAGGTTTTAGATAACATCTGATATAAAAACAAAACAAACAAACCAAGAATAAATGGCTCGTATTGCTGGTATTGACTTACCAAAACACAAAAGAGGCGTCATTGGCCTCACGTACATTTTCGGAATCGGTCGCTCAACGGCTGAACGTATCCTGAATGAAGCCGGAATCGACCAAAGCGTGAAAGTAGATGCATGGGATGACGATCAACTTACGAAGATCCGTACAATCATCAACGAATTAAAAGTTGAAGGTGCGCTGCGTTCTGAAACTCAACTGAACATCAAACGTCTGGTTGATATCAACTGCTACCGTGGTATGCGTCACCGTAATGGCCTTCCGGTTCGTGGCCAACGTACTAAAACGAACACCCGTACCAGAAAAGGTAAACGTAAAACTGTTGCCAACAAGAAGAAGGCAACTAAAATGTAATTGATCCTCATGGCAACTCAACAAACAACAAACAAAAGTACTAAAGCCGCTAAGAAAAAAGTGGTGAAAGTAGAAGCGTTCGGTAAAGCATTTATCAGCGCCACTTTTAACAATATCATCATCTCTTTGACGAATGATTCAGGACAAGTTATCTCTTGGGCGTCAGCAGGGAAAATGGGATTCAAAGGTTCGAAAAAGAACACTCCGTATGCTGCTCAGTTAGCAGCTGCTGATTGCGCGAAAGCAGCTTTCGACCTTGGACTTCGTAAAGTGAAAGTTTTCGTAAGAGGACCGGGCGGCGGACGTGAGTCAGCTATCCGTACACTTCACCAATCAGGTATCGAAGTTACTGAGATCATGGACTTAACTCCAATCCCTCACAACGGATGCCGTCCTAAAGGAAAGCGTAGAGTATAATTTTATTTAGTTTTATTAAAGATCAGAAATAATTTACCATGGCAAGATATATAGGCCCTACTTCAAAGATCGCACGTAAATTTCGTGAGCCAATCTTCGGACCGGATAAAGTACTTGAAAAAAAGAACTATCCTCCAGGACAACACGGACAAACTAAGAAACGTGCTAAACAAAGCGAGTACGCTGTCCAGTTAATGGAAAAGCAGAAAGTGAAATACATGTACGGAATTCTGGAGCGTCAGTTCGCGAAAATTTTCGACCGTGCTTCCCGCAAAGGTGGCGTAACAGGTGAAAACCTTTTACAGTTGATCGAGCTTCGTTTAGATAACGTTACATTCCGTCTTGGTCTTGCACCAACACGTATGGCTTCTCGTCAATTAGTTTCTCACCGTCATATCACTGTGAATGGTAAAGTAGTTAACATCCCTTCTTATACTTGTCGCCCGGGTGACGTAGTAGCAGTTCGTGAGCAATCAAAAGCTCTTGAGGTGATCGTTAGCAATGCTCCATCTTCAGCTAGCCGTCATGCATGGTTAGAGTGGGACAGAGCATCAATGACAGGAAAAGTCCTTAGCGGACCATCACGCGACATGATCCCAGAATCGATCAAGGAGCAGTTGATTGTCGAACTATACAGTAAGTAGTAATCAGTAAGTAGTGAGTAGCACAGTTTCGCTTTGCCACTCACTGCTTACAACTCACCACTTACGTGTTTACAGAGAGCGGAAAGATCTCATTACATACTTTCCATTTTTAACCAATCAAACCTTTAAATACAAACGATACAATGGCCATCTTAGCATTTCAGAGACCGGATAAAGTGATCATGATTAACTCTGACGACCGTCACGGTGTGTTCGAGTTCCGTCCACTAGAACCGGGGTATGGAATTACCGTCGGTAATGCATTGAGAAGAATTTTGCTTTCTTCATTAGAAGGACATGCAATTACTTCAATCAAAATTTCAGGCGTGGATCATGAGTTCTCTACCATCAAAGGTGTTGTAGAAGATGTTACTGAAATTATCCTGAACCTAAAACAGGTGCGTTTCAAACAACAGATTCAGGGAACAGACACTGAAAAAGTAACGATCAGTGTAAGCGGTAAAACTCAGTTTACTGCAGGCGATATCAGCAAATTCACTACTGCATTCCAGGTGTTGAATCCGGAATTAGTATTGTGTAATATGGAAACAAGCGTGAAACTTACGATCGATCTTAACATCGACAAAGGCCGCGGTTATGTTCCATCTGAAGAAAACAAAAACAGCAGTGCTCCAATCGGAACGATCGCTGTAGATTCTATCTACACGCCGATCCGTAACGTGAAATATTCAATCGAGAACTATCGTGTTGAACAAAAAACAGATTACGAAAAACTGATCATGGAGATCACGACTGATGGTTCTATTCACCCGAAAGAAGCATTGAAAGAAGCAGCAGAAATTCTGATCCATCACTTCATGCTTTTCTCTGATGAGAAAATCACACTTGAGACAAAAGAGAAAACACCGACTGAAGAATTAGACGAGAATACACTTCACATGCGTCAGCTGTTGAGTACTAAACTTGTTGATATGGATCTTTCAGTGCGTGCACTTAATTGTCTGAAAGCTGCCGATGTTGAAACACTGGGCGACCTTGTTTCTTATAACAAAGCAGACCTTTTGAAGTTCCGTAACTTCGGTAAGAAATCACTTACAGAGTTAGAAGAACTGGTACGTTCAAAAAATCTAACATTCGGAATGAATGTCGGTAAATACCTCGATCGCAAATAATCCGGAGGAAAAATAATTCAGTATGATCTCCGGAACAGAACGGTGATCGCTTTAAGAGAATAGAAAAATGAGACACGGTAAAAAAATCAATCATCTCGGCAGAACGCAAAGCCACAGAAAGGCATTACTTTCTAATATGGCTGCATCGCTAATCCTGCACAAACGTATTAACACAACGCTTGCAAAGGCGAAAGCGCTCCGCAAATATGTTGAGCCGATCTTAACTCGCGGTAAAGACGACTCTACGCATTCACGTCGTACTGTCTTCTCTTATCTGCAAGACAAAGATGCTGTAACAGAATTATTCCGTGAGATCGCACCGAAAATTGCTGATCGTCCGGGTGGATATACTCGTATCATCAAGATTGAAAATCGTCCCGGCGACAATGCAGAAATGTGCATGATGGAACTGGTAGATTTCAACACGATCTATGGTGGTGAAGGAAAAGCATCTGCAGCTCCTGCTAAAAAAGCAACTCGCCGTAGTGGTGGTGCTAAGAAAAAAGCAACTGATGATGCAGCTGAAACTGCAGAACCAAAAGCAGCAAAGAAACCGGCAGCAGCAAAGAAACCAAAAGCTGATGCAGGTGAAGAAGCTCCTAAAAAAGCAGCGAAGAAAAAGAAATCTGACGAGTAGTCGGTTACTAATAAAATTTGAAAGAGAGGATAGAGCGGAAGTTCTGTCCTCTTTTTTTTTGTGAGTTGTGAGTCATAATTCGTTTTTCGACTCACAAATTTCGACTCCCAACTCATTAAAAAACAGAATTGTATTTTTAATTTTTTATATTTGTTTTATTCTGCTATCAGAATTCTTCATAGGGAAAAACAACAAATTTTGAAGTGGTTTAGCTTATCGAATAGTTTGGAAGTAAAGAGAAAAAATAAAAACCCGCACATGAAAAAAATAATTACACTGATCTTTAGTTTAGCTTTCATCTTTTGCAAAACGGAAAAAAGTTTTTCTCAGCCAACATTATTAAGTCCTGCAAATGGACAAGTTGTTCCGGCAGGAACGATACTTTTTGACTGGACAGATGTATCCGGTTCGACCGGCTATTCCTTGCAGGTAAGTTATGACAGCACATTTATTACAGTTTTTAAAGCCCATTCATCTGTTTCAGAATTACCCTTGAACTCTATAAATGGTACAATATACTGGCGTGTTAAGAGCGGTTATTTCGGTACGTGGTCGAATTTTTTTCTGTAACTTCAACAAGTTCTCCTCAGCTGACAGGTATCAATCCTGATAACGCATATGTCGGACAAAATTTTCAACCTACTTTATCTGGGGTTAATACACATTTCGCAATAGCGAGTTCAACATTGCAGTTTAATTTCAGCCAGGGAAATTTTAATTTCACTTATTATAGGCGTTATGATTATTGGTCGACAGACACAACCTATCCATCTGCTTCTTTCACGGTACCTCAAGGAGCTCCTACGGGCTTGTATAATGTTAACTATTATAATGCGATAGATGGTCCAATGATTATACATAATGGGTTTTATGTGCATGGCAGCAATATCTATCAAGGGCAGGTCTATTTTGATATGAATTCAAATGCAGTTTATGATGCTGGTGACATACCATATTCACAGGCAATCGTTACTACCTCTTCTTCGACTCATACCAATACTTTACCGAATGGAAATTATTCCGATTTTCTTCCTGCAGGAACTTATACTTTGAATGTAGCCAATCTTCCTTCATATTATGTTTCTGTTCCATCTGATACAACAATTACTCTACTTGGAAATGATTCTATTGTAGGCGGCTTGAATTTCGCTCTTCAACCAATACCCGGTGTACACGATGTAAAAGTTTCATTCGCATTGAACAGAAATAATGCGCGTCCGGGACTTCCTATTGAGATGACACTTACATATAGAAACAAAGGACCGGTCACTGAAAGCGGACGTGTTTATGCAATTGTTCCGTTAGGTCTCACTGTTGATTCAGCATCTGTATCCGGATATACTATGAGCGGTGATACAATGTTCTGGAATTATTCAGGATTGCCGATCGGAGGAAGTGATGATATTGTCATTTATTTTTCCGTCTCAAATAGTCTTCCCATAGGAGCGTATATTGAATATGTCGCAGGAGTCGAAGCAAGCGGCTCAGATATTTTTCCTGTAGATAATATTCACGCACAAAATCAGCTAGTGTCAAATTCATTTGATCCGAATTATAAGACTGTATCACCGGAAAATCTTTCTGTATTGCAGATGGTGACAGGACAATTTGCAGACTTCACGATTCATTTTCAGAATACAGGAACTGACACTGCATATCTCGTAAGAATACTTGATACAATAAGTACAAATCTCGATCTGTCAACATTTGAAGTTATAAGTTCCAGTCATAATTTTAATGTGGTGTTTTATCCGAACCGTGTGATGGGATTTCATTTCAACGGAATAAATCTTCCTGATACCGGGACAAACGAACCACTGAGTCACGGCTATATCACTTATCGTTTAAAGGCGTTGCCGACTCTTACCTTTGCAGACCAGATCTCGAATACTGCTTATATTTATTTTGATCAAAATTCTCCTGTAATGACTAATACATGTTACGTGACAATCAGTGTAGGATTAGATGAACTTTTCGGTAAGTCTGACTTCACAGTTTCTCCAAATCCTTTTACCGGAGAGATGTCATTTAACCTTAATCGAACTGATAACTTTTCAGGAATTATCAATGTCAAAAATATTTTTGGCCAGATTGTTTTCAGTAAGAAAGTATCTGATCTGAAAGGCAATGAATTTACTACATTCAATCTGGAGTTTTTGACAAACGGAATTTATTTTCTTGAATTGAATGATGGAGATTCAAATGTAGTCAGTAAAATTATCAAGCAATGATCAGAAGAATATGTAGTGTTTATTTTCTGTTGTTTATTTTAATCAGCACTTTTTCTGATGCGCAAACTCCTTCATGGATCTGGGCGAGGCAAAATTCAGGGGCAGGACAAATAAGAGATACGCGTATTGCTGTCGATGACTCCGATAATTTAATCGTTTCAGGAACTTTCTGGAATGGAACTATTGTTTTTGGGAATGATACGGCGTCAGGAACATATTACGACTCATTCATTGCAAAATATGACCCGTCAGGAAATGTTCTGTGGGGAAGAGGTGTTCATGGAGATGGTGTTGAAAGTATATTAAAGATCTGTACAGATAACTCAGGAAATATTTATGCAGCAGGAAATTTCAATGACTCTGTTCTTACTGTCGATTCAATTGATATTGAATCAAGAGGCGGATACAATGGTTTTGTGATAAAATATTCTCCAACCGGGAATGTTATTTGGGCGAAAAGTATTAAAGGTTCTTCTCGTTATTCCTTGGTTAACACTTATACAATTTACTCCGATGGAGATAATATTTTTATTGGTGGAACGTGTTATGCTGAATTGATAGATTTCGGCAATTTGACCGTTCCCGCTGATTCAAATCAAAGTTATGGATATGTTGCAAAATTAGATACTTCAGGAGAGTGTGTCTGGGCAAAAACTTTCCATGGTACATATGGTGGAGGGTCTACTGTGAGGACAATGGGAATTACAACCGATCCTTCCGGAAATGTAATAGTAATCGGTGATGTTTATGACCCTTGTTTTATATTTGCAAACGATACTCTGTTTAATAACATTCAAAGGCAAAATGTGGTTACTTTGAAATACGATGCCGCAGGTAATGAAGTTTGGGGTAAAAATTTTTCAGGTACTGGAAGTTATCATAATAAATCTTTTGGAGTTACTACTGATGACTTTTCAAATATTTATTTTATAGGTAGCTTTCAGTGTGATACACTATTTTTAGATAGTTCAGAATATTTAGTAAACAAAGGGACATTAAATTCCTATATCACAAAAATGAATTCTTCCGGTGATTTAGAGTGGAAATTTCAGATCGGAGGGAGCTCAGTTGATCAGATCTTCGGAGTAGACTGGAGTCCGTCTGGTAAGATTGGAATTTCCGGATCATTCAACAGTGATTCTATTATGTTTGGTAATACGCTTCTGCAAAATTTTACTCAACCTCCGGTGAATGATCTGTATGTTGCAGAATTAGATCCATTGACCGGCGATGTAAATTGGGTGATTCAGGCGGGAGGTACATCAGATGACAATGGTTATGATAATGTGTATGACTCAAATGATAATTTTAATGTAGTGGGAATTTCCCAAAGCGATCCGGGAGTGTTTGGACCCGACACTTTACATTGTGTCAGTTCTTATAATGTAATTCTTGCAAAACTGGATCTTAATTCTAAAGCGAATCCGGATATTAATTATGATGAAGTCCAGATTTTTCCGAACCCGGTTTCATTCTTGTTAAATATTACAACGAAGCAATCAGTTTCTGAAATAAGTATTACTGATGTTTTAGGGAATATTATATATCACAAAAAATTTGATAACGTAAAGAACCCTTCGGTTGATGTGAGTGAATTTAAAACCGGATTATACTTTGTTCGATTAGTTACTTCTGCAGGTAATTGTAATCGTAGATTCATAAAGCTTTAGTTTTTTGAAAGGAGAAATTTCCGTCAAAGGAACAATTCGAAAAAAGCCCCTTTAACGCCAAACCTGCAAACTTTAAATCAGCCCTTATAAAAACTTCCTGATTCCCATCATCACACCGGTATGTATGGCCTCGTGAAAATTGTTGAACATGATGGCCTCTTTAGCATTACGGATGGTATAGCCGGTGAGGGTAGTAAATTCAGTGTAATTCTGAAAAATTCCGTTTTTCAGGTCCTCCTGAGTTTTGTCGATCGGATGGTGAAGAAGTGCTTTGATTGCATCCACCTCCCGCTGCGAAACATCGCCTTCCGGCTTTGAGTCCCGTTTGTAGGAGTTGACCATTTCAGGAGTTACAAGCATCGGTAAGCCAGATAATCTGTAAATGAGCATCTGTTGCACAACCACGATATGTCCTATATTCCAGATCAGGTTATTGTTGAATCCCGCCGGGATCTTATTCAATTGTTCCAGAGAATATTTAGTCAGAAATTTTTCAAGGGTTCCGCGACTGGTGCGGGCAAGGTCGAAAGTGGATTCCATGTGGTTTTGTTTTGGACGCAAAATACGGAATTTATAGTGGATGGGAATTTGGTTGATATTTTGGTTTGCAGGTTGCAAGTTTAAGGTTTGCAGGTTTAGCGTTGTAGGTAAATTTGTTCTTTATTACCATCTATTAATTACAATTAAAGGGATAAAATAGGCACATTCTGTGGAAACCCCAAACCTGCAAACCTGCAAACCTGTAAACCTGCAAACCTGAAAACCTTTGAACCCCCAAGAAGAATCAATTTATAAACACTCCGATCTCAGAAAGGAGAAAATCAGTACCTTCGCCAAACTTCTCTCGTCATGAAATACCAACAAAAATCCCCGGCTATTTTACTTTTAGAAGATGGAACCATTTTTCATGGTTCGGCAGCGGGGGCTATGGGGACTGCGACGGGGGAGATCTGCTTTAATACCGGCATGACCGGCTACCAGGAAATTTTTACGGATCCTTCTTACTTCGGACAAATGTTGCTTACGACACATGTTCATATCGGAAACTATGGTATTAGTGCCGGTGATGCGCAGGAAGTAGAAAGCGACGGCATCAGTATCTCCGGATTGATCTGCAGAAGTTTTTCTTTACAGTACAGCCGCAAGAGTGCAGTGGAATCGATTGACGAGTACTTTAAACGGAACAAGGTTGTTGCAATAGAAGATGTAGATACTCGCGCAATCGTGCGTCATATCCGTTCTAAAGGTGCAATGAACTGTATCATTTCATCTGATACAACTGACATAGAAATTCTTCAGGCAAAATTGAAACAAGTTCCTTCTATGGAAGGTCTGGAATTGTCGAGTAAAGTGAGTACGAAGAAACCTTACTTCGCAGGTAATCCGAATGCAAAACGTAAAGTTGCAGTAATGGATTTCGGTGTGAAGAAAAATATTATCCGCAATCTTGTAGACAGAGATTGTTACGTTCAGGTTTTTCCTGCCAATACAAAATACAAAGATATTCACGACTGGGAACCGGATGGCATTATGATGAGTAATGGTCCCGGCGATCCTGTAACGATGACAGATGTTATTAGCAACATCAAAGATATCCTCAAACAAAACATTCCACTTTTCGGAATTTGCCTGGGCCAGCAGTTACTTGCACAAGCGTGCGGTGTCGGTACATACAAAATGTTCAACGGACACAGAGGCATCAATCACCCTGTAAAGAATATTATCACCGGTCGTTGCGAGATCACTTCACAAAATCACGGCTTCTCCGTGATCGAAGACCAGATGCGTAAATCAAAAGATGTAGAGATCACGCACATCAATTTAAATGACAATACAATCGAAGGTATGCGTGTCCGCGACCGTGTTGCTTTCTCTGTTCAATACCATCCTGAATCAGCTCCGGGGCCACATGACAGTACTTATTTGTTTGATGATTTTGTGGGGGTAATGAGTGGGGTGGTGGTGTAAATCACAGTTGAACTAATTTTTTCAATTTGTTAAGTTTGCAGTATTGAAAGCTTTCTTCAAATGCTTTTTGTATTAGTTATTTTCTCTTTATTAGTTATTATTGTTTCATTAAATTGGCTTAAAGAAATATGAACTATAAATTTCCACTTCTACTCATCCTTGTTTTTAATTTCACTGTAACTAATGCGCAAGAGTTATTTGAGAATAGCCGTTTTGGTTTCTCGATGAAGAGACCTGCTTATTGGATTGAAACGAATAATAAAGAACTAAATTCAAACTTGGGTAATTTTTCAAATTATGAGGAGTTAAAAAAAATTTCCAAGGTAAAGATGAGGAAATGGTTGGAGCATTTTGTAAGTATAATAAATCGTACCATGGTATGATTCCAACGATCATTATTAACAGTAAAATAAAGTACTCTGATGATTTTAGTGAATTCAAAGATCTGATTTATAATAGAAACCTTGATGCATCTAGTGTTTTTATAGATATGAAATATTCTCAAGAACCAAAAACTATTATGATATCGGGTATTGAAAGTGTTTATGCAGTTATGACATATACAGTAGAAACTAAAAGTGGAATAAAATATAAATTGAGAAGCCATAAATTTTCAATTCCGTGCAAAGGATTTTATATTCAAATGAATTGTATAGATGATCCTTTTAAAGAAGATTGTAAGGCAGAATACACCGAATTGGCAAAGACAATAAAGATCGATGACAAGTTTAAAATAAAAGAAATAAAAGTCGAAATGGAAAGCTGCAAGTCTTCGAAAGACACAGTAAAGATCAACGAACCATTTAGAATAACATATGTCCTTGTTGGGAAATACTCACAGGGTTATAAAATTAGTGAGAAAGATAAAGCAAGAGAAAAAGATTCTTCTTCGTACTCTAAATTCATCAGTGCATTTCATGTTAAATCGGTGAAAAATATTACTCATATAAAGACAAAAGAAATTGGATATTCAATTGAAACAAAGGATGAAAATACTAAAATTGGAATGGTTGTGTCTTCGTCTACTGTCGGAAAATGTAATTTGCCTGATTTGATTTATACAAAGAATGAAAGAGAATACAGGTTGAAAGGTGGCAGTGTTTTTGTCCTAAATGAAAGAATCTCTGCTGCAGATAGTGTTGTAGCATGGAACAATAGTAAGGAATCTGAATTTCATAGGAAGTTTCAAAAGGAGCTGGAAGAATTTAATCAAGAATTTAAAAGCAATACAGAGAGTAAAATTGATTTAGATCCGGATAAAACAGAATTCAGAGCAGTTGAAAAAGTTATTAGAGTTAAAGCCGGACAGGAGTTTGTGATTTCCTATCAAAATAATTGTTCTGATTTAATCCACAGCTATCAACGGTTTGAATCTTCAGAAACTACAGAGTATCTCGGCAGTCAAACCTCTATAAGTTCTGAGATCGTTAATGGTAAAAAGATTACTGTACAATCTGTGAAATATAAATTTAAAGTTCTAAAACCTGAGACTATTACCTTGGCACCTATAAGTATAATTTGTAATGGCGAAACCTTAAATTCTGAAGAGATAACGATAATTGTCAACTGATATCTAATTGGCAGAATTTGGATTCGATTTGGAGGTAAGAGGAGGTTATAGGTTTTACTAGAGTTATTATTGGTTTAGTTACAATGCGAAAAACAAATTAACATACGAAAATCATTATTGGTGTGGACTGATGGAAGTATAACTTGGAACAACTATGATCAATAATGTTTCTATTCTGAACTGTGTTGACTTCATAACCTAAAGTTCCCTCCTGTATCACGAGTTCGTTTAACTTATTGTGCTACTTGACCTGTCATCCAGAAGGGACCTTTTCGGTTATTAAGAGACGACGTTTGATTTATTTTTTTCGATGCTATTTAAACAACTCTGTCATCCTGTAAAGTTATTCTTTCCCAAACTCCAAATTCGCCACAATCGCCTCCGCATTCGTCAACACCGCTTCCGGTGCGCTTTTGGAAATGTCGAAATCAAGTCGGTTGATTGAACCGGTGATCTTCATTACTGTGATCGGTCTTATAGTGAAAAAGTAGTTTTTAATAATGAAAATGTTTTATACAAAGCTATTGACTTAATAACCGAAAAGTTCCCTCCTGGATGACACCTGCTACTTATCATTTATGTCGAAGCGGGAAAAAATAAAAAGTATTTTTGGCTATGCCAAAAATACTTTTTATTTTCCCCGCTTCATATATTGTCTACTTGACCTGTCATCCAGGAGGGATCTTTTCGGTTATTAAGCGAGGACGTTTCATTTATTTTTTTCGTTGCTAATAAAACACCTCTGTCATCCTATAAGGACCCTTTCGGTTATTAAGAGACTGCGTTTCATTTATTACTTTCGATTTGAATGAAACACTTCTGTCATCAAGTAGGGACCTTTTCGGTTATTAAGCAACAACGGTTCATTTTTTCTTTGGGTAATTAATGAACACGTCAGTCGTCGAATAGAATTTGTAGGATAATAAGTTTACTCCTTCCCAAACTCCAAATTCGCCTCAATCGCCACTGAATTCGTCAACACCGCTTCAGGTGCGCTTTTTGAAATGTCGAAATCAAGTCGGTTGATGGAACCGGTGATCTTCATTCCTGTGATCGGTTTGTTGTTGTTTGGATTTGTTCCTGATTTTGTTGTTGCATCCAATGTCACTTCTTTGGTGATTCCATGCATTGTAAGGTTGCCTTTGATCACATATTTATCAGCACCTGTTTTTTTAAATGAAGTACTTTGAAATGTAAGCTCAGGATATTTCGCTGTGTCGAAAAAGTCTGCTGTTTTTAAGTGTGCATCTCTTTTTTCATTGTCTGTGTCGATCGTATTCATATCGGCTTTCATGCTAACAGTAGCATCAGAGAAATCTTCTGATGTTGTTGTGATCGTAGCTTCTGTCATCACGACTGAACCTTTGATCTCAGAAACAGAAAGGTGACCAACAGAAAATCCCAGATAGGAGTGCGCAGTATCCAGTTTCCAGGTTGTTGTAGCTGCATTAAATGCTACTAATAGAAATGCAATGACTGGTAAGAATAATAGCTTTTTTAACATAAGTTTTTTTGTTTTTTAGGAAGGTTAAAAGTACATATTTTTTTTGAAGAACTCATGCCCTTATTATGCGATTTCGTTCAGAATTTGCGTAATATATTCATCCGGATTTTAAGAGGATTGGCCAAAATTCATATAATATTACATTCACAATATTGTTTATTATTTATCTTTACTAAAACCTCAAAAACCATGAAATATTTTTACTTTATTATTGCCCTTCTTCCCCTGAATCTCTTCGCGCAAAACACAGTTGTAGATTCTGTATTTACGGAACATTGTATCGTAAATACTTCACTTGGTACTGTTAATAATGATGAGCATATTGATTCAGTACGTTCTATCTACAATTCTACAGGTGATCTTCTTATTAGAATTACAACCAGAACTAAATTACGGGATGGAGTGATTATATATAATGGGACTGGTATGGATTCTCTCATCTATGATTCGGTCGCTAATTCTATTACAACCATTTCCGGTGCTGTAATAAATTCAGTTTTTATTCCTGCAACCGGAAGAATTGTAACATATGATTCTGCCGGCAGGGTAATTATAGAATCCATTTCACAGAACTATTCGACATATAATTTATCGTATTATTATACTTACCTGCCAAATAATCTGGTCGATTATTATTTCAGAAATTTTGAATCTTCAGGGTCTGTTGACTCTTTACTTGTTCAGTATACTTATGATGCAAACTTGAATCAGATCCGTGAAGAGCAATTTGTGTGGGATAATGGTGGGATTAACCACCCTTATGTAAAAAAGGAGCAATACTTCAATGCAGGAAATCAACTGGTAGCTTATGACTGGGATATGTGGATCGATTCAACATTTGGTTATGATGAATGCTATCTTGATACTGCCTCATTTACTTATAATGCCAGCGGACTATTAATTGAAGAAATAATGCATGAATGTACCTCAGGTGACCTTACTAATTGGTATACGTACGATATCAATGGTAATCTTGATTCCAGCGGTTATGTCTATGTGGATCACACGCAGAATGTTTCATCTGGAAGTTGTGATGCAGGAGTAGGACAAATCATTGGTGGAATTGGCGCTGATCCAGGTTTAAATCAATATGTTCTGTATCCGAATCCGTCTGATGGAAGAGTGGTTTTGTCCGGTAACTTCGCAAACATAAGCGATGAGATTAAAGTGTGTGACCTTTCCGGTAGAATTGTTATGACAATGAAAATTGGAAAGACAAATGATTCTATTGTTGAGGCAGATCTTACAGAACTGAGTTCAGGGATTTATATTATTCGTTTTGTTGATCAGGGTATTCATTCGCTGTTATTTATAAAAGAGTGATTTATCCATAATTGATCCTATGAAAAAGATGAACTTTCACCTTCTAATTTTTACGATTATTATTTCGTTCTGTTGTTTTCAATCAAAAGCACAAACAGTTACTGATACGATCGGCAATACGATTGTGGAAATTTCAGTAGCCGTAGATACGAATCATTTTACCGGTGGATATTTTAGCGGTCCATGGGATATCTTCTGGGGACCGGATCAAAAACTCTGGTATACAAATGAGACAAGACTTTGCACTTATGATCCGACAACTCATATTGTCGATACCATTCTTCAAATCGATTCAGGATTTATTATGAGTGTTGCTACTCATCATGATTTTCAAAATAATCCATTCGTTTACCTGGCTATTGATTCTGCATACTATTATGCTGCCGGTAACAACATCCAGGTTTATAAGTATGATTACAGTCTCACAGGCGATTCACTTTACAACCCGCAATTCATTCTGGATTGGTATCATGGCGGTGAACATTCAGGAGGCCGCATCTTGTTTGGTGATGACAATAAATTATATGTTGCAACGGCTGAGTACTTTTCTCAGTTTGATACGCTCTTCAATAATAGCGGAAAAGTACTTCGTGTAAATCCTGATGGAAGCGTTCCAATAGATAATCCGAGAGCTGATTATACTTTCACTTATGGTCACCGCAATCCGCAGGGAATTGTACAAACTCCCAATGGAAATTTAATTGTTTCCGAATACGGAATGCAGTATGATGAAGTGAATCTGCTTGAAGCTGGAAGATTTTATGGCTGGTGGATATATGATGGTGACAGTTGCTTTAATAATTCAGACAGTTGCGATTACTATGACAGCATCGCAGTTTTTCCGATTGATGTAGGTAGGAATCCGGCTTCAGGAATTGATTTCTATAACAATGCTGCAATTCCGGAATTCAACGGACTCATTCAGGCAGTTACAGGATTTAATCAGGGATTGATAGCGTATACAATGAACGCAACTTACGACAGTGTTCTAGTAAAGACCTTTTATCTCACTTCTGAATACGGTAGAGTAAGAGATGTTTGCGCTGCTCCTGATGGTTCAGTTTATTTTATTGCACACGATAGAAACCGGGCCGATATTCATGTGATCAGAAATCCTTTGTTCAATAATATTAAGAATGAATCGAATCTTGATTTTTCAATTTTTCCAAATCCTGCGAATGAAAATCTGAATATTATTAATTTCAAAGCAAATAAAAATTCATCGATCAGCATTTTTAATTCAATTGGTAAAATCGTTTATCAGGATGATAATTTTAATGGAGAATCAATTGATGTGGGAAGATTTCCTGATGGAGTTTATTTTGTGAAATGTTTTGCGGATGAAATGATTGAAGTGGAGAGAGTGGTGGTTTGCCATTAACGATTAAAATAATTTAACACTGAGATCACTAAGTTTTTAGCACAAGAGCACAAGTGAGGCTTTTTTTCATAAGTGCTCTTGTGACGATTTTTAGTGGACTTAGTGTTTTATTCATTTGGCATATATTTTCCTTTCAGAAAATTAAATCAAGAACCCA
Source organism: Bacteroidota bacterium (assembly GCA_016711505.1). Taxonomy (NCBI): domain Bacteria; kingdom Pseudomonadati; phylum Bacteroidota; species Bacteroidota bacterium. Next base: position 378,773 of record JADJSV010000003.1, read on the forward strand.
TGGAAAGAAAAATGAACGATACAACAACAGATGGAAAGACCGGTACTGTTAAGATCACGAGAAATTTCAATCTGCCATTAGAAGAAGTATGGAAAGCATGGTCAGAACCTGCAAGTTTCAAAAAATGGTGGGGCCGGAAGAGTATGATTGCACAAGTTGTAAAATTGATTTCAAGCCAGGAGGAAAGATCTTTGCGAATATGGTTTCGGAAAAAGGCGAAGAGATTTGGTCTATATGCAAAATCACAGAAATTAATCCGATGAAAGAAATTTTTTACAATGATTATTTCGCTGACCATGATGGTAATATTGTTTCTCCTGAATATTACAATATGCCGGGTGATTGGTCGAATGTAAAGGTCCATGTTGCATTTGAAGAAGCGAATGGTGAAACAAAAATGACAATTGAACAGCCCGGAATACCGGTTGAATTGATAAAAGAGTGTACAGCCGGCTGGAATTCCTCATTAGACAAACTTGACAGGTAGTTTATTTCAGAAAAATAATTTTTATCAGAAAAATTTTGTAGCTTACTTAAAAATCGGAGTATGTGTTTTTCTGCTAATGCCAGTTTCACTGCAGGAACTGTATTGACTGTTATCGGTGCTATTTCTGTTCGAAAAGTCAGAGTGCCATCACAGATTTTCTTCGCAAGTATACCAATCATATTTGCCATTCAACAGTTCTCGGAAGGATTTCTATGGTTATCATTGACCAAACCAGCATTTGCAGAGTTGAAAGTAAGCATGACTTTCATATTTCTTTTCTTTGCACAAATCGTCTGGCCATTTTGGGTTCCATTTGCTGTGATGAAAATGAATGATACAGGTAAAGGAAAATCATTCGGAAAAATATTATTATTATGTGGGACAGCCGTTTCAGTTTATTTAGGTTATTGCCTTCTAAATTATCCGGTAAATGCACAGAGCGATGGAATGCACATTGCATACGATCAGCAATACCCGCAGTCAGCTGCTTTTGTTTGTGGAATTTTATATGTGCTGGCAACGATCTTTCCACCATTCTTTTCAGGAATAAAGCGGATGTGGATGTTAGGATTTGCAATTCTGATCTCTTATGTGATTACAACTATTTTCTATAATGATTATCTGGTTTCTGTCTGGTGCTTCTTTGCTTCTGTGATCAGTATTGCTGTTTATTCTGTTGTACATTCTCTGAATGCTAGTGCGGAGAATGTAGTGCCATCCAAAATTTAAGAGTCAGGACTATTAATTCAGTTGAATCAGAACGGCTAATTATATTCTCTGCATATAAGTTCCTGCTTTTATTGGTTGTAAAAAAAATCATGTGACATTAGGTTTGCATAAACAATTGCAAACCTCAATCAACATGAAAAGATCATTACTATTCCTCATAACTATTTTAATTGCTGTTTCTACATTCGCTCAGTCACAACCTCCCGTTGGAATCCGTGGTACCTATGTTGATTGTGCTCAGGATCTGATCTATCAGATTCACGTAGGAAATGCGATTGCAGCAATTGATTTTCTGGATGAGATCCGAAACAGAAACATTACCTATGTTGCACTGTTCGGCCTCGACCACAATTCTAATTCGACTGATTTTCCAAACGGATATGTGATCGGTGATCCTGCATTTGAACCTGACATTTTTTATTTTGTGAATGCTGCTCATGCACGCAATATTAAGGTCGGAATTGTGATCAGCGATAAAAGTTTTGTTCAATATACATTCACGCCACGAATCAACTGGAGAAAATTGGTGGTTCGAACGGATTGTTTTCCGCCGGATGCAATGCGGATTGCAAATGTCAATCAATTCTCCGAAGGAAGGGAATTACTTAAAGGTGAAATGGCTAAAGCCGCGGTACGAATAGCAAACTATAATTCGACATCGGCATATTTTGGCGGCTATATTGATTACCTGAGTGTTGAATACGAATACTGGACATCCGGTTTTTATTCCGACCACCCGGCCTATAGTGATGATGCTGTTTATTCAAAAGAGTATTATGCGTATCAGGATCTCCTGGAGCTGATGAATTTTATCAGAAGAAATGTGATCTGTGCTGGGAAATATGGGAATCTAAGATCAGAGATGGAACTTCGATTGAAGGAATTTAATTCACCCCTGGTTACCGTTCCTGATCCGCAACGACAGGCTGATGAGATCGATCTCACATTTGTCGATAGAATATTGCTTGTGGATTATCATCAGAATCCAAATGTATTGTTTGGTTATAATTGCGATAATCTTTATTGGCTCGGTCAGCCATCGGGTAGGAGCGGAACTGAAATTCTAAACCTGATGTCTGCAGAATCTTCCACATTCCCGAAAGCTGTTTGTGCTAATTATCCAAATGCCGGAAACTACTGGGATGATTTTCTGGGAAATTATCTTTCATCGCCATTAACTACACTCCACGATGTTGAAAATACCTGGTATACAAATCTCTTATCCGCAACAGCTTCTTCCTGCTCAAATTGTGGTTGTTCGTTTACAAATGGAGATAATCGTATAAAAGGATTTATGTGGTTTACCTCATCGATCCTTATCAACCATGGTATTTATCGGACGTCAGGAGAAAAATCAGATGTTCAGAATGAAACTTCTTTTATTACGATCAACATATGAATGTATTGAATATTCGGGATTCTGAAAATTATAAAGTACTATCTATTTTTGATTTCAGTGGGAGGATAATTTATAACGGTTCAGCAAATAAATGTATTTCATTGCAAAATTTGTCGCCGGGAATATATTTTTGTAATTTAACTGATAAATTTAATAGATTTAGTGGTGCCAAATTCATCGTATTATGAAATTGAAAATTGTTTTATTTCTTTTAATCTTTTGCAAATGGTCACCCACAATTGCACAGTCTAATTTTGAGCGTTCATATTTGCAGATCGGAATTAAACAGTATGGTGTCTCGGTTGCAGAGTTAAACGGAAAATTTTATGTTACCTCATTGTCTGATGATTGTGGTTCATGTATTTCGACGGAATGCCTTACTCAGTTTGATCAGAATGGGAATGTTCTCCATACTAACTATTTTTCCAATGGAACAATTGATGAGATCGTAGGTGAACTGACTCCATACAAAAGTGGATTCATCTTTCCTGTAACATATGATCATTTCAATATGTCGAATGTTCGCAAGGAAGTTGCAATTAAATATGTTGACTCTACCGGAACCGAAATCTGGACAGCAATAATTTCGGATTCATTGAAGGAATTTCAGAATACAAAGCTAGTAATAGGTAATAACAATCTGATCACGGGGTTTGCTGATAATCTGACTTCAACCGGTGTATTGTTCTTTCAAATTGATTCTGCAGGAAATGTTACCGTGATACAAAATTTCTCACGAATACCGGATGTTTACTCAGTGCGTGATCTGGTATTTAAGAATAATCATTTTTATGTATTAGGAGTTGGTGTCTTGAACGGTGCAACTAAAACCTTCGTCAGAAAGGTTGATATGTCAGGAATTGTTGTTGACTCTTCAGTATATGATTATGCAACTGAAATAAGTGGAATAAGGATTCAATCGTCTGATAATGGATTTATAATTTGCGGACAATCGTTCGATACGCTTGGATTCACACAAGTTTGTTTAATGAAAATTGATTCATCAGGAAATGTAGTATGGAGAAAGACACTGACAACATCAAATGATAATATACCAACGTCTTTCGATATATTTCAGAATGGTAGAATTTATATTACCGGAAAAACGATTGATCAATCTAACAATGTTGATCTGTTTATTATAAATGCAGATTCAATCGGTAATTTTTTATGGAAACGTGATTATTGCTTGCCAGGTCCAATCGGCTGTGTAGCGAGTGCCGGGAATTCAATTATTGAATCATCTGATCATTCAGTCGTAGTGTGTGGTCAGGTGCAACATACCGCATCTTACCCAAAGTTGTATTTTTTAAAAGCTGACGATAATGGCTTGATTAATTTTATTGATCTTGAAGTTCAAAAGAACGATAAGCCTTTTATTTCTAAGCAAGGGACAGACAGCTATGTTGTAAATAATATGTCAGGAAATTTTAAGGTAACTGTTTTTGATATGAATGGAAGAATAATTTTTTCATGCACTAATACGAACGAATTTGACTTCAGACTTCCTGAAGGAGTATATGTTTATCGTATTGAGTGTAAAAGTGGTATTTACACAGGGCGTGTGTTTTAACTTTTAGTTATTTTCATTCATTAATTCTATTTTAATTTTGTGAATTCTTTATTATTTTATAGATTTATAAAATTCTTAAACTAATTAAAAGCAGTACTTAATGAAGAATATCTTTCCGACTATAATAGCTTTGTTTCTTGTTTTTCTAAATATTGAAAACGGAATTTGCCAACCAACACTGATAGCTCCTGCTGACGGTCTGACCGTTCCCGGAGGTTTAGTAGTTTATGAATGGACTGATATTTCAGCTTTCTCTTATGAATTTCAACAAAGTAAATCTCCTGCTTTTATCCCGGAGGCTACAATTTATGTTTTTGACACTCAAGTAACATTGACTGCAGTTAATGGTACTTCATATTGGCGGGTAAGGGAAAACGCTTTTGGAGGACCGATTCAGCCCTGGTCAAATACTTTTTCTATAACATCCAGTAATGTTCCTCAACTGACTGGGATAACTCCATCGGATGGTTATGAAGGTCAGACCTTACTTCCGGCTATTTCCGGTGTTAATACACATTTTCGGCAAGCTACAAGGACAATGCAATTCACCCTTAACCAGGGATCATACACAATTAATTATTCAAGGAGACGGGATTTCTCAATAGATGATGATAGTTATCAGGCTGCATTTATTACAATTCCTTTTATTGCACCACTTGGTTTGTATGACGTGAACTTTTATAATGCGCTTGATGACTCAATGAAACTGCTAAATGGGTTTTATGTGCGCGGAAGCAATATATATTCAGGCCGGGTTTATCTGGATATGAATTCTAATTCAGTTTTTGACATAGGTGATTTACCTTACTCGAATGGATTTTTAAATGCTCCTCCATATTATACCGGTTGTATGGGCACCGGAGAATTCTCTGATTATATTCCTACAGGTAATTATACATTAAGTGTAGCTAACTTGCCAAGCTATTTTACATCTATTCCTGCTAACAGAACAATTAATTTCTCAGGTAGTGGAGCAACACTGAGTGGTCAAGATTTTGCTATACAACCAATACCTGGAGTTCATGATATGCAGGTTTCGTGTGCATTGAGTCGGAATACTACCAGACCTGGTTTGCCAATAAATATTACTTTAACATACTCTAATAAAGGACCTGCAATGGAGAACGGGCAAGTGTATTTTGTACTGCCAACTGGATTTATTATTGATTCTGTTTCTGTTCCAGGTTATAGTCTTAGCGGGGATTCACTTATCTGGAGTTTTTCAGGACTTTCGTTAATGCAATCCTCTAATATTATAATCAGCCTTACTGCACCAACTGGTCTGATAAGTGGTTCTTATGTTGAGTATGTTGCAGGAGTTACTGCCAGTGGAACAGATATAATGCCTTCTGATAATATAAAGATCACTAACCATCTTGTTTCAAATTCATTTGATCCAAATTTCAAAACTGCATCACCGACTGATCTTGCTACAGTTTTGTCGTCAACAAATCGTTATATTGATTTTACAATTCATTTTCAAAATACAGGTAACGATCTAGCATATGAGATCAGAATTCTGGATACAATAGATGTTAATCTTGATATATCTACAATTGAAGTTGTAAGTTCGAGTCATAATTATCGGACTATATTTTATCCTAATAGGGTTATTGAATTTAGATTTACCAATATAAATCTTGTTGATAGCGGAACCAATGAAGCACTTAGTCATGGAAATATTATGTACAGGATTCAAGCACTTTCGTCAACTACAATTACCGACCAGATCGAAAATACTGCCTTTATTTATTTTGATTTGAATGATCCTGTTGCTACAAATACTTGTTATGTTTCGTTAGGTCTTGGTGTCAATGCATATTTGAATATTAATGATGGGCTGAAAGTTTCTCCAAATCCATTTACCGGCTCAGTTTTAGTTTCATTGGATGAAAGAACAAATACCACTTCATGTATACTAATAAGAAACGTTTTAGGACAAGAAGTATTCAGGAAAATGACCGAAAATTTTAGACTTGATGATGACGAAGAGATCAATCTTGATTTTCTTTCAAAAGGAATTTATTTTCTTGAAGTACACATAAATGACATAAAAAAAGTTGCGAAAATAATTAAGAAATGATATTTCAATCTGATAGTTTTATTTGCTTTTTATTAAGAAATAAAAAGTAATTTCTAAAAACCTATATTTGTTTTTTCACACAACTTAAACATTTATGGATAACGTCAGCATAATTGTCATCCTGCTTTTCGGGATTGCTTTTTTGGGAATTCTGAGTAAGAAATATAATTTTCCATTTCCAATAGCATTGGTTATTTCCAGTGTAATGATCAGTCTGATTCCGGGATTACCTGTTGTGGAAATGAGTCCGGAAGTTGTTTTCCTGTTGTTTCTTCCTCCAATTCTCTATGCAGCTGCATGGAATACAAGTTGGCATGAATTCAAATCAGCTATCAGACCAATAAGCCTGGCCTCCATTGGACTCGTATTTTTTACAACTGCTTTAGTTGCTGTTGTTGCTCATCTGATCATTCCCGGATTAAGCTGGCCATTTGCATTTTTGATTGGCGCTATTGTTTCTCCTCCGGACGCAGTTGCAGCAACATCTGTTACGAAAGGATTAGGATTAAGTCCACGGTTAATTGCAATACTTGAAGGCGAAAGTCTGGTAAACGATGCCAGTGGTCTGATCGCATACAAATACGCACTGGCTGCAATTACACTCGGAAATTTTGTTTTATGGGAGGCCGGATTAAATTTCATAGTAGTTGCCGGTGCCGGAATTGCCTTAGGTCTAACACTGGCTTATCTCATTTTGCAAGTACATAAACGCTGGGTCTGTGATCCTGTGATTGAGGTTACACTTACAGTTCTTACGCCATTTGCTGCATATCTATTAGCGGAACACTTTCATTTTTCCGGAGTACTGGCAGTCGTCACTGCCGGATTATATATTTCATTTCGCTCAGGGGAAGCGCTTAGTCATCAGAGCAGGATAATGGCATATTCAGTATGGGAAGTGATCATTTATATTCTGAATAGTCTGATCTTTATCCTGATCGGACTTCAATTGCGAAGTGTGTTGAAAGGAATCAATCACTATTCGATTCCGGAACTTTTGATGTATGGATTAGTGATCAGCTTTGCAGTGATTATTGTTCGTTTTATCTGGGTTTATCCATCTGCCATGTTACCTCGCTGGCTAAGCAAACGTATCCGTGAAACAGAACCATTTGATCCCAGGAATATGGTTGTATTCGGGTGGGCCGGTATGCGAGGTGTGGTATCGATGGCTGCTGCATTAGCATTGCCATTAACGTTACCAAATGGTGAAACTTTTCCGCATAGAGATCTGATCATCTATCTCACATTTTGTGTGATACTTTCTACACTTGTATTACTCGGCCTAACATTGCCATGGCTGATCAGAAAGTTAAAGATCGAGCCACATTCCATAGTATTGGAAGAATATACTGTCCGTACTCAAATAGTTTCTACTGCAATTTCTCACATCGAAGAAAATCTTGCAATGACCTCTGAAGAATTGTTGCAAAACATCAAGAGTAAGTATGAAGTAAAATATAATCGTTTGCAAAAAACAGAATTGCCTGCTAATTACTTTGGAAAAGGAAAGCAGTTGCCGCAAAGTGTTTTTAATGAATTTTCAAAAATGCAGATCGACCTCATAAAGGTTGAACGGAAAGCAATTGAAGGATTACACAGAAGTGGATTGGCCAGTGAAGAGATCTTGAGAAAGGTTGAACGGGAACTTGATCTGGAAGAAACAAGGTTGCAGATGGAAATGTATGAGAACTAAAGTTAATAATATAACCCGTTCTTCGAAATTATTGCCCCTCGACTTCGCTCGGGGAGCGTCTTATAAGTGGTAATGTGTGAATTTTTTGCGAAGAAAATTTAACTTCAATTTTAAGGGAATTTTCTTCGCAAAAAATTCACACATATCTGCCCAAAACCCAACGGTCCCTGAGAGAAGTCGAAGGGCGAACGTTTTGAATTTCGAACAACGGGTTAATATATCATATTCTTGCCTCTTTCATTTGCAATCTACCGATTTGGAGTTGTTTGGCATGAAGTTTTCCTTTTAATAGCTCCAGCTAAAAATAAACTTGTTTTTATAGGGTTTTTCAGTTAGAAAGGTTATCTTCACGATAATAGCATTTTTGCATTACAGTTTAAATCATCCTCATTGAAATCTTTACAAAAAGTCGCTTTACAAAAAACATCCGGAAAAAAAAATATTTCAAAGAAAAGCGTTGAAGAAAAGTCATCTGCAGTAAAAAAAACTGATAAAAAATCTAAGAAGAAAAAATCTGCTTTACAAATTAAATCAGTTGCGAAGAAAACTTCTTCAAAGTCTATGACTAAAGAGGAAGCTATTAAAAAAGCGTCTTTCCCAATTGTAGCAATTGGAGCATCTGCCGGTGGACTCGAAGCTATTACCGAATTACTCAAGAATCTTCCTGTTGATACAGGGATGGCATTTATTTATGTTCAGCATTTAAGTCCGGATCATAAAAGTTTGCTTGTTCAAATACTCTCAAAGACTACTGCTATGAAAGTGCAGGAGATCGATAACATGGATCTCATCGAACCGAACAATGTATTTGTAATACCATTCAACAAAGGAATTGAAGTTACCGATGGCCACATAAAATTGTTGCCTCGTTCGAAAACAAGTTCTGTTGTTTCAATTGATGTTCTTTTTTCTTCTTTAGCTGAAGCTCAAAATGACAGAGTGATCGGAGTACTATTGAGTGGAAATGGAAATGATGGAACTTCCGGAATGAGGGATATTAAACACCAGGGCGGATTGACCTTTGCGCAAAATGAAAGTGCTAAATTTCTGAGCATGCCACAATCTGCAATTGCTGCCGGAGCAGTGGATTTTATTTTGCCGCCAAAAGGAATTGCACTTGAACTTATTCATTTAAGTAAACATCCATTTGTAAAAAACAGGAAAATAAAAGTTGAAAGTGAAAGCCTGATAGAAAACGATAATCCTGATCTTAAGAAAATTCTTGGTTTACTTCATAAGACTACCGGTGGAGATTTCACTTTATATAAGATGAATACTATCAAGCGTCGGATAGTAAGAAGAATGCTGTTGTACAGAATAAAAACAATTTCAGAATATGTAAAGTTGTTGAATGAGAAAACAGAAGAAGTTGAGATCTTATATCAGGACTTATTGATTAACGTTACAAGTTTTTTCAGAGAAACGGACACTTATAAATATTTGAAATCATCATTGCTTCCACGCCTGATAAAAAACAAGAAGGACGGTGAAACTTTGCGGATCTGGGTGCCGGCTTGTTCTACTGGAGAAGAAGCGTATTCTATTGCTATGATGCTGATGGAACTTCAGGACGATATTTCTGCTGATATTCCAATACAAATATTCGGGTCTGATTTGAGTGAGCGTGCAATTGCTAAAGCCAGAATCGGATTATATACTTTAAAAGATCTTGAGTCTATTTCTCCAAAAAGAATTCAGCGTTTTTTTACAAAATCAGAAGGTGCTTACCGCATAATAAAATCAGTTCGGGATCTGTGTGTCTTTGCACCGCATAATGTGCTTTCCGACCCGCTTTTTTCAAGATTGGATTTTGTGAGTTGTTGTAATTTGTTTATCTATCTGGATAATCCTGCGCAGAAAAAAGCAGTCAGAACTTTCCACTATTCTTTAAACGAGAATGGATTTTTAATGGTTGGTAAATCAGAATCTATTGATCTGTCTACAAACTTGTTTGTTCCTTTCAATAAAAAATTCAAGATCTATGTAAGGAAGAAGAACATTGGTGTTGCTTCTCTTCCGGCTCTTTCACCACGGCTTGCAAGAAATCAATCCGGAACATTTGAACTTCCAATAAATCACAAAGTTTCTTTTAATGGGAGCAAGAAGAAAACTGCCACAGCATTGAGTAATCTTGAAACGTCTATTGATAGAGTATTGTTAAAAGAATTTATTCCTGCGAATGTTACCATCAATTACAACATGGAAATTCAGCATTTTAAAGGGCCGACGGAACTTTATCTGGCAAATCCATCCGGTAAAGCGACGTTCAATATCCTGAAAATGGCTAAACCGGAAATAGCATTTGAGTTAAGAAATACTATTTCTAAAGTCATCAGAACAAAGCATAGAGTCATAAAATCCGGAATAGAATTTTTGATCAATAATCAAAATAATTTACTTCAATTAGAAATTCTCCCGGTTCCAATAGAATGGGAAGAACCATTGTTACTTGTAGTTTTCACATTAACTGCAGCACCTGAAATAACAGATAGTAAAATCTCAGGTAAAAAGGCATCTTCGGTTATAAAGGATAAACGAATTAAAAAATTAGAGGAAGAACTTGCATTGGCACATGCGGATGCGCTGGCATTTTCTCACGAACAGGAAAATTTCATGCAGGAATTACAGAGTGCAAATGAAGAAGTAGTTTCGAGTAATGAAGAGTTGCAAACACTTAACGAAGAATTAGAAACATCGAAGGAAGAGATTGAAAGTGCAAATGAAGAGTTGACTACAACAAATCAGGAACTGCAGACAAGAAATGACCTTTTAGATGAGTCGTATAATTATTCAGAAGCGATTACAGCAACCATTCATGAGCCAATGATTGTACTTGATAAAAATTTGTGTGTTAAGTCGGCTAATAGTTCTTTTTACAAGGAATTTAATGTGAAAGAAGATGAAGTGCGAGGTATTCAGTTATTTAATGTTGGAAACCGCCAATGGAATATTCCCCATCTGAGGAAATTACTGGAAGAGATCATTCCGAAGAATTCCAGTTTTCATGATTATGAAGTTTCACATATCTTTCCGAATATAGGTGAGAAAGTGATGTTGCTTAATGCAAACCGGATCATCCAGAAGACGAATAGGGAACCACTTATTCTGCTTGCGATCCGCGACATTACTGAGTTACGGACGAAAACAAAACTTCTCAAAGCAAAAGAAAAGGAATTGTATGATAGAGAAATTCTGGAACATAGAGCGGAAGAAAAAAAACTGGAAGCTGCTGTTTTGCAAAGAACAAATGAGTTAAAGGCCTCAAATTCAAATTTAGCAATAACGAATGCTGAATTGCTGACCATCAACAAGGAACTTGAAGCATTCACTTATATTTCCAGTCATGATATGCAAGAGCCGCTCCGGAAAATTCAAACCTATTCAAAAAGGATCATAGAAATTGATAAAAACCTGATGTCGGAGAATGGTCTGAAATATTTTAAGATCATCGATAAGGAAGCTATGCGAATGCAAACACTTATAAAAAACTTGTTAACGTTTTCGCATTTAAATACGACAGAAAGAAAATTTGAATTATGTGACCTGAATAAAGTTGCAGAAGAAATTTTGGTTGAACTAAAACTTCAGATCAAAGAAAAGAAAGCAGAAATTGTCTTGAAGAATTTGCCTGCTTTGAAAGTTATTGCATTTCAGTTTCGTCAGTTATTGTATAATCTGATCAGTAATTCTTTGAAATTTACTTTGCCTGATACTATTCCAAAAATACTTATTTCTTCGAAGATCGTGAATTCCAAAACGGTTCCACAAAAGAATCTAATGAAAGGGATCTCATATTATTTAATTTCGATTTCAGATAATGGTATCGGTTTCAAGAAAGAGTTTGAAGATAAAATTTTCGGTGTCTTTCAACGACTCCATGGTAAAGATGAATATGCCGGAACAGGAATTGGATTAGCAATAGTAAAACGGATTGTTAATAATCATAATGGAATTGTTACAGCATGTAGCAGGCCCGGACATGGTGCAACTTTTGATATTTATATACCTAAAGGGATAATTTGACCCTTTCTATTAAATTTAATATATTGGGTAAATTATGAAACACACTTTGAGTAAAGATGTGCTCATTTGTTGTTGTTTCTGGTTGAAGGGTTAAATACGCATAAGTTCTTATGCAATTCTTTTGAAAGTTTACCCTGTTCAGATTAATTGGATTTTCGAATGAGAAAAATAATCAATAATCTTATCTTAGCAGATGATGATGATGAGGACAGCACATTTTTTCAAATTGCCCTTGATGAATTATTTTATTCGGCAAAACTAAAGGTTGTCAGAAATGGAGTGCAATTGATGGATCTGTTAAGCAGCACTAGCGCTTCTTCCTATGATATCTTATTTCTGGATCTGAATCTTCCAATAAAATCGGGATTGGAATGTCTGGAGGAAATTCGTCAGAATCAAAATCTGAAAAATCTGATTGTAGTTATTTTCTCTACATTTTTTAACATTGAATATGTACAAACACTTTATGAAAAAGGTGCAACATACTATATTCAGAAACCGGGTGATTTTTCTAAATTTAAAAAAGTTATCCAAAAGGCTTTGGTTAATTCAGCGAAAATTGACAATTTGCAACCTGGGCGAGAAGATTTTATACTCAAACCGTAATTTTTTATTATGCAGAAGGAGCAAACAACTACTGAATTCCAGTTTCTTTCCGGTGGTGGTGAAATGGGTAAGCTGACCAGACAAAAAGACTGGAGTAAAACATCTGTCGGGGATCCTTCAGGATGGCCGCAAAGTCTGCGTACTACTATCAGCATAATATTAAATTCTAAATTTCCGATGTTCCTGTTTTGGGGACAAGAGTTAGTTTGTTTTTATAACGATGCCTATCGCCCAAGTTTGGGTAATGATGGAAAGCACCCGCATATCCTTGGTGGCCGTGCAGAAGATTACTGGCAGGAGATCATGCATATTATTCGTCCTTTGATCGATAAGGTTTTAACAACAGGTGATGCTACATGGAGTGAAGATCAGTTGATCCCGATTTATCGCAATGGAAAGATGGAAGATGTCTACTGGACTTTCAGTTATAGTCCGGTAAAAGATGAGTCGGGTAAGCCAAGAGGTGTATTCGTAACCTGTACTGAAACGACAGGGAAAGTTACAGCATTGAAAACTCTTGAAGAGAGTACGAACAGGTTCTTGAATAATATCAAGCAGGCACCGGTTGCAATGTGTGTTTTGCGTGGAAAAGATTTTGTTGTCGAAATTGCAAATAACATGATGCTGGAGCTTTGGGGAAAAACTTCGGATGATGTAATGAATAAACCTTTATTTGTCGGACTGCCTGAGGTGAAAGGACAAGGTTTCGATGAACTTCTTATTGGTGTTTTTACCACTGGTGTAAAGTATGAAGGAACTGAAAGATCAGTTGGTCTACCGCGCAATGGGAAAATTGAGGAAAAGTTTGTAAATTTTATATATGATGCTTATCGGGAATCTGATGGCACAATATCCGGAATTCTTGTAATTGCGTCCGATGTCACTGAGCAAGTATTGACGAGAAGAAAGATTGAAGAAAGTGAAGCAAGATTGAATATTGTACTTGATGCAAGTGAATTGGGAACATGGGAACTTAATTTGAGAACAAGAGATGTTCTATATTCAAAGAGATATTTAAAAGTCTTTGGTTACGATCAGGATGTAAAACTGACACACGAACAGCTTTTATCACATCTGCATCCTGATGATAGAGAAATCAGAGATGCGGCTTTTGCAGAAGCTTTTAAAACAGGAAGTTTATTTTATGAATCACGATTGGTTTGGAGTGATGGAACAATTCACTATATGGAAGGTAAAGGAAAAGTGTTTTATGATGCAGAAGGAAAACCGGAAAAGTTAGTTGGAACAATCAGAGATATTACAGATTTAAAAAACCACCAAAGGGAACTTGAAGAAAGTGAAAAAAAATTCAGAGAGTTATCTAATTCACTTGAAAATTTAGTCGTAGAAAGAACGACGCAGCTTGAAGAAAAGAATGCAGAACTTGAAAAGATCAACCGGGAACTTCAGTCATTTGCATATATTTCCAGTCATGATCTGCAGGAGCCGTTACGTAAAATTCAGACTTTTTCTACCCGCATCATGGAGAAGGAAGAGGCAAATCTTTCTGCAGAAGGGAAAGACAGTTTTCAAAGGATGCAAAATGCCGCAAGAAGGATGCAGACTTTAATCGAAGATTTACTCTCATACTCACGCACAAATTCCAGCGAAAGAAAATTTGTCTACACAGATCTCAATAAAATATTTAATGAAGTTAAAGAAGATCTGAAAGAAGAATTTCATAATAAAAAGGCAGTACTGGAGTCAAACGTTTTACCAACGCTTTCAGTAATTCCCTTTCAGTTTAGACAGTTACTTTATAACCTGATCAGTAATTCGCTTAAATTTTCGGATGCAAAACGTCTATCAAAAATTATTGTAATGGGTGAACTTGGCCTTGCAAATAAATTTAATGAACCTGCATTGATAAGTGGAAAAGAATATTGTCATATCAGTTTGACTGATAATGGAATTGGGTTCGAACAGCAATACAGTGAGAAAATATTTGAAGTCTTTCAGCGTTTACATGGCAGATCAGAATATAAGGGAACAGGAATCGGATTGGCGATTGTGAAAAAGATTGTTGACAATCACCACGGATTAATAAAAGCCCATGGTAAAGTAGATCAGGGTGCAACTTTCGACTTATATATACCAACTTCATGAGAAAAGCGTATTTCGGTTTATTGTTTCTGTTGATTTATGATTTTGCCTGTGCTCAATCTATATCCTCTACTGTAGATTCTTTAACGAAGAGTCATTTGAAAATGACAGACAAAAATTACAATCAGTATTTCAATCGTTTGATTGCTCAAAGGGAAGAAAAAAAATTATATGCCAGACTGGATAGTATAAATTATGATGTCGTGCTTGTTGAAGAAAAGTATTGTGCAAAGGATAGTGTTTTTAATATTACAGAAAGATATTTTTCCTATTCCGATACAGGGTTCATAGAGGAAAAGTCTAAAGCTGATAGTGCATTTCTTCCGTTTCAACTTTATGTAATGGGGGACTCAGTAGATGTATTGTCTCACTATTATAGCAGTTCAACCGCTGGAATGTATCACTACGATTTACTTGATTATTATTATTCTCTCAATGCGATATTGTTAAATTATTCGGCAATAAAACCGGTACAGGAAATTGTGTATGATCAGGATCAGCCATGGCTTGGCTTTGAAAATCAATCTCAGTTTAATGCTGCAAAGAAGGATATTGAAAAGAGGGAGGAGCAGAAATTGAAAGAAACTTACCAGATAGTAACTTTTATAGACAAAAGATCAAACAAGAAATTAGTATCGTTGCAATTGCCTGCTAAAAATCCGAAACTGGATTTACGCTATGTGTATGTTTCGCATGATTGGTAAAACGGATAATTTTGTTTGTCGTAATTAACCCCTCAAATTGTCGTTACTGTCCATTCGATTTTAATTGCCAATGATTAATTTTGTTCTTGTATAAATAATATGAAAGGCAAATGGCAAAACTTAATCCTTATCTGAATTTTGAGAATACCCGGGAAGCAATGAACTTTTATAAAGAATGTCTGGGTGGAGAACTTATTTTACAAACCGTAAGTGAGATGCCCGAAATGGCTGCTCAAATGCCAACGGAAATGAAAGACAAAATTTTGCATTCAATGCTTACAAGCGGAGATATTGTCTTAATGGCCTCTGACCTGAATATGGAAAAAAGATCTGAAGGCAATACTATTCATCTATGTTTGAATTGCACAAGCGATGAAGAGATTAATTCACTTTTTGCAAAACTAAGCCCCGGCGGTAAAATCACAGAACCTCTGAATGATATGCCATGGGGCGGAAAATATGGTTCTCTAATTGATAAATTCAATATCCACTGGGTCTTTAATTTTCAAAAAAAAACTTTTTAACGAATAACGAATAACGAATAACTAATAACTATGAACTAATACCAAGCAATTTGTAGATACCCGATTTTTTTCTTTTTTCTTTTTTCTTCATTCCACTTCATTCCACTTCATTCCACTTCATTTCACTTCATTCCACTTCATTCCACTTCATTCCACTTCATTCCACTTCATTTCACTTCATTTCACTTCATTTCATTTCATTCTACTTCTTTTCACTCTTCATAACCCAATTATTCCCGTTCAGCAACTTTAAGCGTATTCATTAATTTAAAAGGTGAATATTGCCTTCATAATCAATCACCTACATCGTTAACCTACATGGGATAAGCTCATAGGTATGGAATATTAAGCTTCTTACATTTAACCTGCGTTATGAAAAAAACTACACCAATTATTATTTTATTTGTGATGCTCATGGAAACACTTCATGTAGCAGCCGGATCTCCGATCGTCAACAATTTGGGAAGTAATTCTCAGGTTAGTTTTATCAAAAATCAAGGACAGTGGATTCCTGAAATTATTTATAAAGGATCTTATACAGCTACCAGTGTTTCATTGCTGAACGATGGAATCAGTTTTTGTAATGCCGGCGAAGAAATAGAGAATCCTGATGGTTCAGAAGTTCATACTTATTATGTTTGGAATCTGAAATTCTTAAATGCTGCAGCGACAATTAATGTATCGGGGGAAAGACTGGTTGAAAGTAAGTTGTCGTATCTTTTTGGAAATGATCCTTCCGATTGGGTGATTCATCCTGAGGAATATTCCGAAATAAATTATAAAAATATTTACAATCAGATTGACCTGAAATTTTATGGACATCAATATGATCTGAAGTATGACTATATTCTGCATCCCGGTAGTTCGATCGCTTCTATTCAATCAGCTTATGAAGGGGTAGAAGCTTTGACTATTAATAGTGCCGGTGAGCTGGAAGTAAGAACTCAATGGCATACGCAGGTCCAGAGGAGACCTGTTGCATGGCAAATTAAAAATGGCAACAAACAATTTATAGATATCAGGTATGTTTTACTGAATGATTCAACTTTTGGTTTTACTGCTGCAAATGGCTATGACATTCACTATGACCTTATAATTGATCCGTTGTTTCAAATGGTGTGGGCATCTTATACAAATATTCCCGGCAGTGGAAATAATATCAATTACTGTTTTGCGAATGAAATGGATAATGCAGGAAATGTTTTTCTCACGGGGATGGTCGATGGTACTTTTCCGATTACTCCCGGCGCCTACTCAGGACCGGGAAATGTTTATCCGGAAATATTCGTTGCTAAATATTCCAGTGATGGTACTACCTTGATATATGGAACATATTTACCGGGAAGTTCCTCTGAGTTCGGAACCGATATCGAAGTGGATGATCTTGGACGCGCATTTGTTACCGGAATAGTGGATCTGAATATAACAGGCATAACAAATTTTCCTTCAACTGCTAATGCATATCAACCTGTTCACAGTAACGGATCAGATGCTTTCTTAACCGTGTTGAATCCCAACGGTACAGGTTTAGTATATTCATCTTTTTTAGGTGGAACAGGTGGTGAATGCGGTTATGGAATTGCATTAGGTGCAAGCGGGATTGCTTATATTACAGGATATACAACAACAGGCAATTTTCCTGTTAAAAATTCACAGGCTTTTCCAACCGGTGATAATGATGTTTTCGTTTCTAAATTTGATATCAATCAAACCGGAAATAATAGTTTGGTTTATTCCACACGAATAGGAGGAGGACAGTTTTCTTTATGTCATGGAAAAGCATTGCGGTTAATTCAAATGGAAATGTTTTTATTACCGGGACTGTATTTAATAATTCTAGTCCAATGTTATATCCGACTTCTCCGGGAGCTTATAATAACGTCTTCAATGGAGGCATCGATGGAACAATGGTTTTTGTTACAAAATTGTCGACAACAATGCCTGTATCGATAAGTTATTCTACTTTCATTGGACCAGGAGAAGGTAATGCAATTGCTGTAGATCAATCTACGGATGAAGTTTTTATTGCAGGAACTACTTACACTCCGACTTTTCCAATTACATCGGGAGCATTGCAACCGGTACATGCTTTGATGACCGATGCATTTGTCACAAAATTAAATAGCGCCGGATCAGGATTGGTCTATTCAACTTTTCTTGGCGGTGACTGGGGTGATCTTGGAACAGGTTTAGCAATCAATAGTGTCGGTGAAGCTTATATTTCCGGAATATCACAAGATCTCTTTCCAACCTCTCCCGGTGGCCTGCAGCCAAATAATGCAGGTACATATGATTTTTTTGTTGTTAACTTAAATGCAAGCGGAACAGGTTATGGGTGTGGTGGATCAACTTATGTTGGTGGAAGTGATGCCGATTATTCCGGTAGCTTCTATGATTTTCCTTCACCGAAAGTATCTATACTTGACAATGGTGGTGTGAATGATACAATCTTAATTAGTTCAACAACTCACTCGCAAGATTTTCCTGTTACTCCCGGCTCTTATGGTCCGGTGAAGATTAATGGAATTGCAGATCAACCGGTGTTCTTTAAAATGACCTGCTTTTCACCGGGAGCATTGCCGGATGGTCAGATCACCAGCAACAGTGTGTCTATTTGCAATGATGGTACAATAGATTTTCTCGATCAGTCATTAAATAATCCCACTTCCTGGAATTGGTATTTTCCTGGTGCATTACCTGCTTCTTCTTCCTTGCAGAATCCTTCTGCAATATCATACACTTCTCAAGGTACCTATGATGTAATTCTTGTAGCATGTAATTCTTTTGGTTGTGATTCAACTGTCTTTCCAAATTATATAACAGTTTATCCCGGTCCTGGTATCCCTTTCTTAACCACTTCAGGAGACACGATCATTTCCACTCCGGCATATTCCTATCAGTGGTATAATGGAGGCGTTGCAATTCCCGGCGAGACAAATCAATATTTTTTACCAACTCAGGATGGTGATTATTATGTAATGGTAATTGATTCTCTGGGATGTACTGCAGTAACAAAGTCAGTAACCATCACCGAGGTTGCTTCAGTAATTACAAACGACCTACAAATAAAAGTTTATCCGAATCCTGTATCAGGAATTGCTACGATCTATTTCAATTCTGTTGATGCAAGGGATGTTCAGATAAGTTTAATTGATGTGTCCGGTAGATTGGTTTATAAAATGTATAAAGGCAAAATAGACATAGGGGAAAATAGTATCAGTTTTGATCTCTCAGGTGTAGGAAAAGGTTTTTACTTTGTTGAAATGGTTAAGGGTGCTGGCAGGGGTGAGGTGGTATCTCGGGTCAGGCTTGTGCACTTCTAGGAACCGATAGGGCGTCCCTGACGGGACTTGGGATACAACGTTGTGGTTCTGTGGTACCGATAGGGCGTCCCTGACGGGACTTGGGGTGCGATGTTGTGGTTCTGTGTTACCTAGAGGGCGTCCCTGACGGGACTTGGGGTACGATGTTGTGGTTCTGTGTTACCTAGAGGGCGTCCCTGACGGGACTTGGGGTACGATGTTGTGGTTCTGTGTAGAGGGCGTCCCTGACGGGACTTGGGGGCGTCCCTGACGGGACTTGGGGTAGGTGATGCTGTTGGGCTTAACGAAAAGAATGTAAATGACTATGAAGGGGTGTAAGCGGATAACATTTGCAGATACCTTTTTCACTTTTCACTTTTCACTTTTCACTTTTCACTTTTCACCATTCACTATTCAACTTATATCCCTGCATTCTTTACACCGATAGCTGCAAGTTTATGTAAGTGTTTTTCAGAAACAACTTTTCTTAATCCGTCGAGGTGGCGCTGTCCGTGGAGATCACTGCCTATGAAATCGATCATATTCAGATCGATCATTTTTTCTCCAATGGCTTTTGCTCCGCCACCGTAGTAACCGGTGAGAGAATTAGTGTTCAATTGTAACAATGCACCGGTTTCTTTGATACGCTGAAATTCTTCAAACTTATTATACCAGAAAGGATAGCGCTCAGGATGTGCAAGCACAGGAATGTAACCAGCTACATTGATCTCAAAAATGATACTGTGTAAATTGTCAGGTGGATTGATGTATGAGATTTCAAATAAAAGATATTTGTCTTTGATAGCAATGATATCTTTCTGTTTTAGCTTAGGTAAAAATCCTTCATCAAGATAATATTCTGCAGCAGCGTCGATCTCTATATTGATATTTTGTTTCTGTAATTCTTTTCTGACATCATCAAGTCCACGTCGGATGATGTCCGGTGTGTTCTTGTAATAGTCGCTCATGATATGCGGAGTAGTTACGATCCTTTTGATACCAAGATCGACCATGCCCTGAATCATTTCTATAGATTCTGAAAGTGATTGTACTCCATCGTCTATACCGGGAATAAGATGACTGTGAATGTCTGTGTGAAAAACAGAAAGATCGGTTAGCTTCGGATAATCTTCTTCTTTTTTCTTTGTACCGAAGAGAGATTTAAAAATTGACATGCTATTTTGTATTAACTCCGGATGTACGGAACCATGCAAAGGTACGTTTTAATCCTTCTTCTGCGCGGATAGTGGGCTCATATCCGAGAAATTCCTTTGCTTTACTGATGTTTGCAAGTGAATCCCGAATATCACCGGGACGGGTTTCTCTATGCGTTGGTTTTAAGCTTGAATCAGTTAATTTGGCTATTAACCTGAATAGTTCATTCACTGAAATCCGTTCGCCTACTGCGACATTGTACACCTGATTCAGAGCGCCTTCATTTTTTGTCAGCATAGCCCGCATATTCGCCTGAACTGCATTTTCAACGTAGGTGAAATCGCGCGTTTGTTCTCCATCACCATCGATCAATGGCGATTTGTGATCAAGTACTGCCTGCATGAACAATGGAATCACTGCTGCATATGCACCTTCAGGACTTTGGTTTGGACCAAAGACATTAAAATATCTTAATCCGATGATGCGCATTTTATAAGTCGATGCAAACACATTTGCATAAAGCTCATTCGTTTTTTTGCTTACTGCATAAGGAGAAAGTGGATTTCCGGTTTCAGCTTCGATTTTCGGAAGTACAGGATGGTCGCCGTATACTGAAGACGAACTGGCATAAACAAATTGCATAACCCCTGCATCGCGCGCAGCAACGAGCATATTCAGAAAACCTGTTGCATTGATAGAGTGAGTGGCAATCGGATCTTTCACTGAGCGCGGTACAGATCCTAAAGCTGCCTGATGGGAAACGAAATGGATGCCTTCACATGCCTGATGGCACGTAGTTAGATCACGAATGTCGCCTTCGATAAATTCAAAATTCGGTAAGCCAATAAATTTTTCAATATTGATACGCGAACTCGTAAGCAAATTGTCGAGTACACGAACTTTTCCTGCATTATTTTCAATCAGATATTCTACAAGATTAGATCCGATAAATCCGGATCCGCCTGTGATGAGAAAAGAAAATTTGCTAAGATCTTCTGAATGAAATTTATTTGCCATTTTTCGTTTTGTAATACTGTTATCGGGCAACATATTGTTGCTCATAAAAATTTAAGTAATCTCCTGAAGTTACATTTTTCAGCCATTCTTCATTCGTAAGATACCATTCAACCGTTTTCTCGAGTCCTTCTTCAAACTTTAATGATGGACTCCATCCTAATTCCTTTTGTAATTTCGAAGAATCAATTGCATATCTCATATCATGTCCGGCACGATCCTTAACGAAGGTAATCAGAGAAGCGCTGGTACCCGGACTTCTGTTCAATTTCTTGTCCATGATCGTACACAATAACTTGATCAGGTCAATATTTTTCCATTCGTTATTGCCGCCAACATTATATGTTTCTCCGGTTTTTGATTTGTGAAAAATTGTGTCAATTGCAGAAGCATGATCTTCTACAAAAAGCCAGTCGCGGATATTTTCACCTTTTCCATATATAGGAATCGGCTTCATGTTCTTAATATTATTTATTGAAAGTGGAATTAATTTTTCCGGAAAGTGAAATGACCCGTAATTGTTGGAGCAGTTCGAAATAACAACAGGCAATTTGTAAGTGTCATAATAGGCTCTCACAAAGTGATCTGAACTTGCTTTGGAAGCGGAGTAGGGGCTATGCGGGTCGTATGATGTTTTTTCAGTGAACAAACCTGTTTCTCCTAATGTTCCGTAAACTTCATCAGTAGAAACATGATAGAACAGATTTTTTCCGGAACTGAAATCACTCCACGATTTTCTTGCTGCATTCAGTAAATTAACTGTGCCGACTACATTAGTCATTACAAATTCGATCGGATTGGAGATACTTCTGTCGACGTGCGATTCAGCGGCAAGGTGAATTACAGCATCGATCTTTTCTTCAGTGAAAAGTTTATTGATCAATTCAGCATCAACAATATCACCTTTTATGAAAGTATAATTTGGCTTCGAGCTAACATCAACAAGATTGGCAAGATTCCCGGCGTACGTCAGTTTGTCAAGGTTTACAATTCTGTAATCAGGATATTTATTGACAAATAACCGAACAACATGCGAACCGATAAATCCGGCTCCGCCTGTAATCAAAATAGTTTTTTTATAAATTTTATTCATTGATATGTTTTTCCCAGGCCCAGGCCGATCTTACAATATCTTCCAGACTCAATTCTGTTCTCCAGTTTAATTCTTTGCCTGCCTTTGTAGTGTCGGCATAAACTTTCTCTACATCACCCGCACGACGGTCACCAAGTTTATAATTTAACTTTTGTCCGGTAACTCTTTCAAACGTTTGGATTACTTCCAGAACAGTATTGCCATTCCCTGATCCAAGATTGTAAATTTCAAACTTCGAAGAATTCTTTTTCTTTATGAGTAACTCTATTGCTGAAATATGTGCTTTAGCAATGTCAACTACATGTATATAATCTCTTACACAAGTTCCATCTTTTGTATTGTAGTCGCTTCCGAATACTGTTGTGGATTCACGCTTACCTATTGCTGTTTGTGTGATTACAGGAACGAGATTACTAGGCGGCTGCCATGGATATTCACCAATCAGCGCTGATTCATGTGCGCCTGCAGGATTGAAATATCTCAATGCAATGCCATTGAATTCTGCAAACCTGAGAGTTTCTGCCATGATCTCTTCGCCGATCTGTTTCGTATTCCCATAGGGAGATTCTGCCTTTGATAAGGGAGTAGTTTCTGAAACCGGTAACTCTTGCGTTTGTCCATAAACGGAACATGAAGAAGAGAAACAAAATTATCAAGTTTCAATTCATTATATACTTCCAGTAAATTTATCAGCGAAACGAGATTATTCCTGTAATACTTTAAAGGTTGCTCTACTGATTCTCCTACTGCTTTGAATGCAGCAAAATGAATTGTAGCAGCAATTGAATGCTCTTTGAAGATCTTCAGTACACTTTCTTTATTGCAAATATCAACTTCAACAAATATTAATTTTTGCCCTGTGATCTTTTCAATTGCCGCCAGAACATCTTTTCGGCTGTTACTGAAATTGTCAGCAATAACGGGAGTATAACCTTTGCTGATCAGTTCAACAACGGTATGAGATCCGATATAGCCGGTACCACCGGTAACAAGTATTTTCATTTTATAAACTCCAGTAATGAGTCTTTGAAAATTTTCCTTTATAAATCCCTTTTATATCAATGATCAATCCGTCTTTGCCAAGAACTTTTGAGAACCAGGTTTCGTCGAAATTTTTGTATTCAGAATGATTGACCGCTATAATAACGGCATCATAATCGTTGCCGATATTTTTCGTTAGTTCAAATCCGTATTCGAGTTTAAGCTCTGAGCTGTTGGCACGCGGATCACTCACTTCAACCGTTACACCATAAGAAATAAGTTCTTTGACTACATCAGCAACTTTTGAATTCCGGATGTCTTCAACATTCTCTTTAAATGTAGCACCGAGTACAAGTACCTTTGACTTGGAAACATCTTTTCCAAGTGCAATTATTTTCTTTACAGTTTGCTTGGCAACATAAAATCCCATACTGTCATTCACATAACGACCACTGTTGATCACCTGTGCATGATATCCAAGTTCCTGTGCTTTGTAAGTAAGATAATACGGATCAACTCCTATGCAATGTCCACCTACCAGACCCGGCTGGAAGCGGATGAAGTTCCATTTTGTTCCGGCAGCTTCAAGAACATCATAAGTATTAATTCCCATTTTATTGAAAATGATACTTAATTCATTCATCAAGGCAATGTTCACATCACGCTGAGTGTTTTCAATGATCTTTGCTGCTTCTGCAACACGGATCGATGAAGCACGGTGTACGCCTGCTTTAACAATGATCTGATATGTTTCTGAAATTTCATTCAATGCTTCTTCATCACATCCTGAAACTACTTTAAGAATTTTTGTAATGGTATGTTCTGTATCACCCGGATTAATTCTTTCAGGAGAATAGCCGATCTTAAAATCAGTCTTACATTTCAATCCTGAAAGCTCTTCAAGAATTGGTAAACAATCTTCTTCAGTACATCCGGGATATACTGTTGATTCATAAACAACGTAATCGCCTTTCTTCAAAACTTTGCCGATCGATTTAGTTGCACTCAACAGTGGTTTTAAATCCGGCAGATTGTGTTCGTCGATTGGGGTTGGAACTGTTACTATGAAAAATGAAGCTTCTTTTAATTTATCAAGAGAAGATGTGAATTCAATAGATTTGTTCTTGAATTGCTCAGCAGACAATTCACCGCTTGGATCAATGCCTTTACGCATTTTATCTAATCGTTCTTCGTTAATATCGAAACCGATCACTTCTATTTTACTTGCAAATTCAAGTGCAATTGGTAATCCTACATAGCCTAAGCCTAGGACAGCAAGTTTTTTCTTTTTTTGTAATAATTCCTGATGCATGGAAAAAAATGGATGTTAATTCGATTTAAGTAACGATGCCGGACGAAGAGAATAGATGCGTTCAATGATATCGACCACTTTCAATCCTTCCAGAGCATTTGTTGTAACTGTAGTTCTGCCTTTCAAAGTATTCACTACATTTTCTATGATGTAATGATGATTTGCTGCAGAGCCTTTATAATTGCCGTAATCATTCGCAGGGTTAACCGGAGCGAGTTTAGGCATAGTGTAATTTTCTATATGACAATATTCAACTTCATTCATATACTGACCACCGATCTTTACACTTCCTTTTTCTCCGATGATAGTTATGCTGCTTTCCAGATTTGCATCCCAGACAGCAGTAGAGTAGTTGATGCAACCTAATCCGCCGTTGATGAAATTAAAATTCACCATTCCGGAATCTTCGAAGGCAGTAGTTTTTTTATGTGTGAAGTCGCTGAATTTTGCATTGATATTTGTAATGTCTCCAAAAAGCCAGTACATGATATCTATGAAATGCGAGAACTGAGTAAACAATGTTCCTCCATCAAGATCAGCAGAACCTTTCCAGTTTTTGCCATTGTAATATCGTTCATCACGATTCCAATAGCAATTCAGTTGTACTAAAAATATTTCTCCGATCACCTGACTTTCGATCACTTCTTTTATCCAAAGTGAGGGTGGAGAATATCGATTCTGCATTACACAGAAAATATGTTTTGAAACCTGTAGCCCTTTGAAAATAATTTTTTCGCAATCAGCTACGTTCAATGCCATAGGTTTTTCTATGACTACATGTTTTTTACGATCAAGTGCTTTTAATGTATGTTCGGCGTGAAGTCCGTTCGGTGTACAAATACTGATCACATCGAAGTCAATTCCTGAATCCAGCATTGCATCAACAGAATTGAAAAAAGGAACATCAAGATCTATCAATCCCAGAGTTTCCATTGGTTTGATGTCGCACATGGCAACAAGTTCAACTTCCGGGTTTCGTCGGATCATTTCAGCATGGCGCTTACCAATGTGTCCTGCACCAATTATTCCAAATCGTATTTTCTTTTCTGAACTCATAAATTATTTTACCCGGCGAACTTTATTTCCTGTAAGCTTATATTCTTGTTTACTTTCCGGACAAACAGCAATTCCATTTGCATCGAATTTTAGTTTGTGTCCGTATTCGCTCATCCATCCGGTTTGTTTGGCCGGGTTGCCTACTACTAATGCATAAGGAGGAATATCTTTTGTAACCACAGCACCGGCACCAATGAATGCATACTCTCCGATGTTATGTCCGCAGACAACGGTAGCGTTTGCTCCGATGGTTGCACCTTTGCCGACATTCGTTTTCAGATATTGATTTCTTCTGACGATTGCTGAACGTGGATTATTGACATTTGTAAAGACCATACTTGGTCCAAGAAAAACATCATCTTCACAAACAACACCTGTAAAAATTGAAACGTTGTTCTGCACTTTTACATTTTTGCCTAGAACAACTTCAGGTGAGATGACAACGTTTTGTCCGATGTTACAGTTTTCGCCGATCTGACAATTACTCATTATATGACTGAAATGCCAGATCTTCGAACCATCTCCGATTTTTGCACCTTCATCAATTATTGCTGAAGGATGTACAAAATAGCTATTTTCCATAGATGTTAAAGAATACGATTTTGCACGAATATACGAATGTCTACCCGATTATTCAGGAGAAAATCATGAAAAACGATGGGCTGAATTGTACAGCTCTTCTTTCGATAATCCTTTGAAATATTCATAAGTCCGGCGCAAACCTTCAGCACGGTGAACCTTTGGTTCCCAGCCTAATACAGATCTAGCCAGAGTAATATCCGGCTGACGCTGCTTAGGATCATCCTGTGGCAATGGCTTCGAAATGATCTTCTGATTTGTACCTGTGAGTTTGATGATCTCCTGAGCAAAATCCATAATAGTGATCTCGTCCGGATTCCCAATGTTTACCGGATACTGATAATCACTGTGAAGCAAACGATAAATTCCCTCTATCAGATCATCAACATAGCAAAAAGAACGTGTCTGACTTCCATCTCCGAACACAGTCAGATCTTCACCACGTAATGCTTGCCCGATAAATGCAGGTAACACACGTCCATCATTCAAACGCATTCTCGGCCCATAGGTATTGAATATTCTTACAATCCGTGTTTCGAGATTATGGTAAGTATGATAAGCCATCGTAATTGCTTCCTGAAAACGCTTCGCCTCATCATAAACTCCGCGCGGACCAATAGGATTCACATTGCCCCAGTAGTCTTCCTTTTGAGGATGAACCAATGGGTCACCATACACTTCTGATGTTGATGCTACAAGTATTCTCGCACCTTTGGCTTTTGCTAATCCTAGTAAGTTGTGCGTTCCAAGTGAACTTACCTTTAAAGTCTGAATCGGAATTTTTAAATAATCGATCGGACTTGCAGGTGAAGCGAAATGTAAAATATAATCCAGTTCACCCGGAACATGTACATACTTGGAAACGTCGTGATTGAAAAATTCAAATTCTTTTAACTTAAAAAGATGTTCAATATTTTTCAGATCACCGGTAATGAGATTGTCCATTCCAATTACATCATAGCCTTCTTTGATAAAGCGGTCACATAAGTGTGAGCCTAAAAATCCGGCAGCTCCTGTGATCAGGACTTTTTTATTTTTCATTGCAATCGATCAGTTTATTTTATTTCTTCCAACACTATAATAAGTAAATCCTAAATCTTTCATCTGCTGAAGGTCATAGAGATTTCTTCCGTCGAATATAAGTTTGTTGCGAAGTGATTTTTCAATTTTTTCAAATTCAGGAGTTCTGAAAACAGACCACTCTGTAGCAATCAAGAGCATATCAGCTCCGGAAAGAATTTCATAAGGATCTTTTCCATAAGAAATCTTATCGCCAAGAATCGCTTTTACATTTTTCATTGCTTCAGGATCATAAGCAATAACTTGCGCTCCCAGTTTGAGCAATTCCTCTATGATATAAAGAGAAGGTGCTTCACGAATATCATCTGTGTCAGGTTTGAAAGCCAGACCCCAGAGTGCTACTTTTTTACCTTTCAGGTCACCGTTAAAATGATCGGTGATCTTTTTAATTATAGATATCTTTTGTTTCTCATTAACTGACATCACTGATTTCAGAATTGAGAACTGATAATTATGTTCTTCAGCAGTATGGTGTAGCGCCATCACATCTTTTGGAAAACAACTTCCGCCATAACCAATTCCTGCAAACAGAAATCTTTTTCCTATTCTTTCATCGGTACCAATTCCAATTCTTACAGAATCAACATTTGCTCCGACACGTTCACAAAGGTTAGCGATCTCATTCATGAATGTGATCTTCGTAGCAAGGAAAGCATTGGCTGCATATTTTGTTAATTCAGCTGATCTTTCGTCCATGAAATAAACCGGATTTCCCTGACGAACGAAAGGCCCGTACAATTCTGTCATCATTTTTTTTGCACGATCAGATTGGGTTCCGATCACTACACGATCTGGCTTCATAAAATCATCTACTGCAAAACCTTCTCTTAAAAATTCAGGATTTGAGACTACATCGAATTCAGTCGTGCAGTTTTTTGAGATCGTTTCTCTTACTTTTTCGGCGGTTCCAACAGGAACTGTGCTTTTGTTGATGACAATGGTATATTTCGTTAGCAGATGCCCTAGTTGTTCGGCCACTTGTAAAATATATTTCAAGTCTGCAGATCCATTTTCACCGGGCGGAGTAGGCAAAGCAAGGAAAATAATTTTTGCATCTTCAATTCCTTTTTTCAGGTCGGTGGTAAAATGCAGGCGACCTTGTTCAATATTTCTCTCAAACAACAGATCAAGATGTGGTTCGTAAATCGGAATTTCACCTCTCTGCATTCGTTCCACTTTAGCTTTGTCAATATCAATACAGGTTACCTGATTTCCTGTTTCAGCAAAACAAGTTCCTGTTACTAATCCAACGTATCCTGTACCTACAACTGCTATTTTCATAAAACTATTTTAAGGTTTAAATATAAAAAATGGTGTGATGGTCTTTATTAAATATTGAAAAACTCCAATACATTCTTTGTAATGTATGAAAGTGTTTCTTCATTCATTTCTGTGTGAATTGGTAATGCAATGACGCTTGCGCATAATTTTTCAGTCACAGGAAAATCACCTTCTTTATATCGCGGATCACGATAAGCTTTTTGTAAATGAAGTGGAACCGGATAATAGATCATTGCCGGAATTTCTTTTGATGCAAGATACTCGCGCAATTTATCACGACTTGCATCTTTCAATATAAGTGTGTATTGATGAAAGACGTGATTCGATAATTTTGTTCGCTCAGGTGTTACAATATTTTTATGATTGGCAAAAGCTTTGTCATAATAATCAGCAACATTTCTGCGTGCTGCTGCATACTCATCGAGGTGACGAAGTTTTATTCTCAACACTGCCGCTTGAATACTGTCAAGTCTGGAGTTTACACCAATTTCATCATGATAATATAATACTGATTGACCATGGTTTGCAATCATTCTGATTTTCTTTGCAATGGCATCATCATTTGTAAAAATAGCGCCACCATCTCCATAACAACCAAGATTTTTCGAAGGGAAAAATGATGTTGCTGCTATATGTCCGATCGTACCTGCCTTCTGAGTTTTTCCTGACTTGGAATGATAATCTGCACCAATTGCCTGAGCGTTATCTTCGATCACATACAGGTTATGTTTTTTTGCAATGTCCATGATGGCATCCATATCAGCAACCTGTCCAAACAAATGTACCGGAACGATGACTTTTGTTTTCGGAGTTATTGCAGCTTCAATTGCTTTGGGATCGATCAGAAAAGTTCCCGGAAGAACATCTACCAATACCGGTTTCAATTTCAGTAATGCGATCACTTCAGCCGTGGCCACATAAGTGAAATTTGCCGTGATCACTTCATCGCCGGGCTCAAGATTCAAAGCCATCATTGCGATCTGAAGTGCATCGGTTCCATTGGCACATGGAATCACATGCTTTATATTCAGGTAAGCTTCCAGTTCAGATTGAAACGATTTTACCTCCGGACCATTGATGAACATACAAGAGCGGATTGTGCTCAAGACTGCATTATCAACTTCTGCCTGTATCTTTTCATACTGACCCACAAGGTCAACCATTTGTATCTTTTTCATGGACTAATTTTGTGAATGCGAATATAGAGGATTTTATTAGATGAGGGGAGATGATGCAGGTCTTGTCTGCTGTATTAAACCCACAGGGAATTAAGCAAATTATTGAATTGAATATCACGTAATTATACCAATAGAAGATAGATTTTAAACAATTCAATTTCAAGGCAGAAATATGATAATCAGATCACGTTTTAATTTGAAAACTTTAATAATTTGATTTTTAATTGAAAACCTTTACTAATTCATGTTCGACCCCTCCGGGGTCGGTTCGGTGTGTTTGTATCTAATTCCTACCAATATGCGACCCCTCCGGGGTCGGTGTGGTGTTATCTAATATCTACAAATATGCGACCCTTTCATGCCCGGGCATTTTGCAAATTTATTGAAGCGGTAACATTCAAATGGAATCATTAATGTTTCAGACTCTATTAGGAATTAGTTTGTCATGATGGAAAAATGGTCAATCGGTGCGATACTGAAGCGATCGCATCTTTGCAGAAATGATACCCAAGGATGTTATATCTACAAAAATGTGACCTTTTCATGCTCGGGAATTTTGCAAATTTATTGAAGCGGCAACATTCAAATTGAATCATTAATGTTTCAGACTCTATTAGGAATAAGTTTATCATGTTGGGAAAATGGTCAATCGGTGCGATACTGAAGCGATCGCATCTTTGCAGAAATGATACCCAAGGATGTTTTATCTACAAAAATGTGACCCTTTCATGCTCGGGAATTTTGCAAATTTATTGAAGCGGCAACATTCAAATTGAATCATTAATGTTTCAGACTCTATTAGGAATAAGTTTATCATGTTGGAAAAATGGTCAATCGGTCCGATACGGAAGCGATCGCATCTTTGCAGAAATTATACCCAAGGATGTTATATCTACAAAAATGTGACCCTTTCATGCTCGGGAATTTTGCAAATTTATTGAAGCGGCAACTTTCAAATTTTATCATTAGTGTTTCTGACTCTATTTAGAATTAGTTTTTATGACTGAAAAATTGTTGTGCTGCTAGACCCTGAAGGGTTCGCATAATAAGTTAAAAATGGTTGTGTAGTTCGACCCTGAAGGGTTCGCATAATAAGTTCAAAATGGTTGTACAGCTCGACCTTGAAGGGTTCGCATAATAAGTAAAAATGGTTGTACAGCTCGACCCTGAAGGGTACGCATAATGTTGTGTAGTTCGACCCAGAAGTGTTCACATAAAAATGGTTGTGTAGTTCGACCCTGAAGGGTTCGCATAATAAGTTAAAAATGGTTGTACAGCTCGACCCTGAAAGGGTCGCATATTTGTAGAAATGATAGTCAAGCACCACAACGACCCCGGAGGGGTCGAACATGATTTGCTGTAAATTTGCATGATTCGGAATCAATCATTTTAAGTTGTTAAAAATCAACAATATATTGCGTGATTGGCTTGAAAAATTGCCAATTGTCAAAATGATTTAATTCAATCTTGTGAATGCCTTTGTTTACAGCCGCCGAACCTTCAATTTTACCAAAAACATAGAAAGGAAAATATATCTTTGCCTTTGAATAAAATCGAATATGGCCAAAAGTAAATTCAAGAAAGAACATTATCTCCAGTGGTATGAAAGCATGTTGCTGATGCGCAAATTTGAAGAGCGCGCCGGACAACTTTATGGAATGCAAAAAATAAAAGGATTTTGTCACTTATATATAGGACAGGAAGCTGTCGTTGCCGGTGCAATGTCGGTTCTGAAACCGGAAGATAATATGATCACTGCTTACAGAGATCATGCACATGCTTTGGCTAAAGGAGTTTCTGCACGCGCAGTGATGGCCGAACTTTATGGTAAAGCAACCGGTTGTTCTAAAGGCAAAGGCGGATCAATGCATATGTTTGATGCGAAAGCGAAGTTTTTCGGAGGACATGGTATTGTCGGCGGACAAATTCCTCTGGGTGCCGGAATTGCATTTGCTGATAAGTTCAACGGCAATAAAAATGTGACTGTATGTTACATGGGCGATGGCGCTGTTCGTCAAGGTGCCTTTTCATGAAGCATTCAACATGGCAATGACATGGAAACTTCCGGTGATCTTTGTGATTGAAAATAACAATTATGCTATGGGTACTTCTGTTGGACGTTCCAGCAATGTAACTGAGCTTTATAAATTAGGATTGGCATACGACATCCCTTCTGAACCGGTTGATGGAATGGAAGTGGAAGCTGTTCATGATGCCATGGAAAAAGCTGTTGAACGTGCACGTAAAGGTGATGGTCCAACATTGTTAGAGATGAATACGTATCGTTACAAAGGGCATTCAATGAGTGATCCTGCAAAGTATCGTACGAAAGAAGAAGTAGAATCATACAAAGCAAAAGATCCGGTTGAAATTGTTTTAAAAACAATTCAGGATAATAAATATGCAACATCAGCAGAGATTGAGATCATCAATAACAAAGTTCGTGATGAAGTAGAAGATTGCGTAAAATTCTCCGAAGAATCTCCATACCCGGATCCATCTGAATTATACATTGATGTGTATGTGCAGAAGGATTATCCGTATATTATGGATTAATTGAAATTGTTAAAGGTTTCAGGTTTGCAGGTTTCAGGTTGGTTTTAAACATAGAACCTGGAACCTGAAAACCTGCAACCTTCAACAAATTGTTAATAGAACGTAGTAAAATTCTTGAATTAAATTTAAAAGTAATTTCTAACTAATATAAAGATGGCCGAAATAGTCCGCATGCCGAAAATGAGTGATACTATGACTGAAGGAGTTGTAGCGAAGTGGCATAAAAATGTTGGTGATCCTGTGAAATCAGGGGAGTTGGTTGCTGAGATCGAAACCGATAAGGCAACGATGGAATTCGAATCATATCAGGAAGGTGTTTTGTTGTATCGTGGAGTCGAAGAAGGAAAGGCTGCACCGGTAGACGGTATCCTGGCTATTTTAGGAAAAGCCGGTGAAGATTATAAGGACTTGCTCGCAACTGAAACTTCAAAGAGCGCAGCACCTGCTGAAGAGGCAACACCGAAAACGGAAGCGCCTGCAAAGTCAGAAGAAAAAGCAGCGCCGAAAGCAGAAGCGAAAACTGCTCCGGCACCCGCTGCAAAACAAGAAGCAGCTCCTGTTGCTAAATCTACACCAGCTCCTGCACCTAAACCAGCGGCAACGGTTAATGGAAGTACTGACGATAGAATGAAAGCCTCACCACTTGCTCGTCGACTAGCAAATGAAAAAGGTGTTGATCTTTCTAAAGTAATGGGCTCAGGAGATTCAGGTCGTATCGTGAAACGCGATATCGATTGGTTCAAACCCGGAATGGCTGTTCAAAGCGCAAATGCTTTTTCAAATGCTGTGACAGAAGAAAGTTTCGATGAAGTTGCAGTTTCACAAATGCGTAAGACGATTGCAAAACGTCTGGCAGAAAGTAAATTTACCGCGCCGCATTTTTATCTGACGATAGAGATTGACATGGATAATACTATATCTGCAAGAGAAAGCATCAATGCTGTAACCGGATCAAAAGTTTCCTTCAATGATTTCGTTGTGAAAGCTGCAGCAGCGGCATTAAGTCAGCATCCGAAAGTAAATTCTTCGTGGCTGGGCGATAAGATCCGTGTCAATCATCATGTTCATATTGGTGTAGCCGTAGCTGTAGAAGAAGGCTTGCTTGTACCTGTCGTTCGTTTTGCTGATTCAAAAACGCTCCGCGAAATCAATGCAGAAGTAAAAACGCTTGCACAAAAAGCAAAAGATAAAAAACTCCAGCCGGCCGAGTGGGAGGGAAATACATTTACAATTTCTAATCTGGGAATGTTTGGTATAGATGAATTCACAGCCATCATTAATCCACCCGATGCCTGCATTCTTGCCGTCGGCGGAATTCAGCAAAAGCCGGTTGTTAAAAACAATCAGATCGTTGTCGGAAATGTTATGAAAGTAACCTTGAGTTGCGATCACCGAGTAGTCGATGGAGCAACAGGTTCAGAATTCCTGCGTACTTTCAAAGGCTTGCTGGAAAATCCGGTTGTGCTTTTGGGTCAGGCTTCGATTTAGATTTAAAAAATTTAAAGTATCAAAAGGGTTTAAGGTGTGTGCTACATCTTAAACCCTTTTTTTATGAATATTTCACAAGGGCCAACTTATTCACCTTTCTTCTCCTTTTCCAGCTTCACAATATCTCCTTTTGTAAAAAGAATCGCCTTTAATACCTTCCGCCATTCAGGCTTTTTGCGGAGGAGAAATTCCAGATCCATTCCGAAATGTTTGAATTCTTCCTGTTGTGCATTTTGCATAATGGCTTTTGCCTCCTTGTCTTTCTCTACGGAAATACGTTGTTCGTACCAGTCAATTGCTTCGGCTTCTTCTATCAGTGATAGCATCATTCTCGCAAAAGTTCTTGTCTGTTGTGAAAGTTCGTTGGGTGGTTCGTGGTATTGGTCGAAGGACATGTTTTTTGGTTTTTAATTTGTGAGAGTTGTGGATATTTATCGTTGTTCGAGATTTGTAAATGAAATCGATTCTTATAAAATACTTTTTGTATTTAACGGTAACTGTACAATATTTTGAAATTAAATGTACAAAAAAAAAGGGCCACCTTTTGGTAGCCCTTTTTTTTTCGCGATTCGAATTACGAAATTCGAATTACGAACATCTAGTGAACAATCACCTTACTAGTAGAAGTCTGCCCACCTGAAGTAATATTCAGGAAGTAGATTCCTTTTGCATAAGTCGTTACATCATAAGTACGTACTGCATCTGATGCATTATTCACTTTGTCTGTCATCAGGATCTGGCCTTGAATGTCAGTCAATGTAATAATTGCATTTACAGTTTTTCCTAAATTGATATTCAGTTTCGAAGCTGTCGGATTCGGATAGATCATCATTCCGCTTGCGATCTGATTGTCTGTTAAACCAACGATGATCGTTACTTCAACTGTATCTGAATTGATACAACCGTTTCCATCAATTACAGCAACAATGATCGTTCCTGTAGAATCAACTTCTATCGTTTGAGTTGTTTCACTTGTATTCCATAAGTACTGAACGAATCCTGCACCTGCATCAAGAATAAGTGAATCTGTTACTGTTGTATCGTTACCCAGATTAACATTAGGTAATGCATTGATAGTCGCAGTTACAGCAGCTCTCGGCTGAGTATTGCAGATGTTGCCATCCTGTGCATAGAAGATTGTAGTAGTAGAAAGGCTTGGAATAGAGTAGGTGTCGCCAATGAATAGTAAGTTGCCACCTGTTGGTGCATCGTACCATGCAATTGTGTTTGTTCCTGAAGCATTCAGAATTACACTTCCTTCGCCACAACGTGATGTTCCAACACCTGCAGGAGCAGCCGGAGCGATATTGATATCAACCGTACTTGTTGTTGTATCATTACCGGTATTCTGATCGCTTGCATATGATGTATATGCAGTAATTGTATATGTTCCACCTGTAACCGTGTTGATAGTTCCCATTGAAAGAACTATTGTATCACCCGGATTCATCGGACCTGCAATTGTATCAGTGAAATTAGCCGTTACAGTTCCTGTAATTGTAACATCAACAGGAATGTTTGAAGCAGCACTTGAACCAAGATTAGTTACAACAATTGAAACATCTGTTGTTGCGCTTGAGCAGTCCTGATCCAGTGGATTCACGATTGCAGTAACACCAGCATCAAATGGTAAAATCACTGCCAGACAAATTTCATCTGTAGCAGTACAACCAAACGAATTTGAAACTACTACAGAATAACATCCCGGAGTATTTACGTTAATTAATTGTGTTGTTGCACCATTTGACCAAAGGTAAGATGTAAATCCAATACCTGCATCAAAGTCAATGCTATCTCCATCTAAAATCGATGTGTCATTTCCTAATGTAATTACAGGAAGTGGATTGATAACAGCTTGTACAGAAGTACGAACTCCTTCACAGAATCCGTAAGCAGCAACATAAAATAATGTTGATGCATTTAATGTATCAGTAGTGTAAGATGCACCTGAAGCAAGATAAGTTCCGCCAACCGGAGCATCGAACCAGATCAGTGAATCGGCAGATGTTGCTGTAAGTGTTACGGCACCCGGGCCACAACGTGATATGTCCACTGCTACCGGTCCTACAGGAGGTACGCCAACAGTATACGATGCCGTTAATGTGTCATTCGCATGTACATCATCGACCCCTAACGAAGTATAACTCATCACATTCAAAGTACCACCTGCAGTAAGATCAACTGTTGCTGCATAGGTAATTGTATCTGATTCGCCCGGAAGTATAGGTGTTGTAATTGTAAACGTTAATGTATCATCAGCAACTCCGCTGAAGATAGTTGTTACAGCAAAATTGTTTTCCTGAAGAGCACCTGTATTGGTTACTACTACAGTAACCGGAGTAAGCGAGTCACCGCAAACACTGTCTACCGGACTTAACAAAGCCTGAACACCAACGTTACGTTGTGCTGCAGAATATTCATCGGCACCGATATCAGGAGCATTTGCGCTACGAAGTTCGCCGTCGATATCATCATTCACGTTGGCAAGTTTTTTACCAAGATCTTCCATTGCAATTGAAGTTGCATGCAGATCAGTTGGAGTAACGAAATTCGGATTTACCTGAACGGAATTGGAATCTCTCTCTGATGCAGAGATCCAGTCGTTCAATGTTGGAGTTACAACACCATCAAATACACCAACATTTGAACCTGTAACAAAAAGATTGTTGTGATTAGAAATAGTGATTCCATTCACAGCAGAATCAGAAACAACATAAGCATAACCCCCACCTGTATTGTTCAGGATGTTGTTACGAACTGTTTTTCCTGTTCCGTTTCCTCTTGCAAACAAAGCCGAGTATGTTGGATTCGCACCACGCATCACAATTGTGTTGTGCACGATGTCCTGATAATCTCCATTATTTATTGATAGTCCTGCTGAATCAGTACATAAAATGAAATTGTTCGACACAACTCCATGAATTCCTGCTAATCCTGTACAGTCTACCATGTAGATACCTGTTCCCGGAATGCTTGTCATTTTGTTTTTGGTGATGTGATGATTTCTCTGACTACGATCAAGATAAATACCTGCGTAAGCAATGTTGTTTGATGTTGTAGTAAATTGATTTCTGTTGATATTTACAACACCAATGTTACTTGCCTGGATTCCTTTTGAATATTGATTTTCGAAAATGTTATCTGAAATAACATTGTCAAGCTCAAGCTGAATAGTGTTGATACCATTCATGTAAACACCGATTGAACCATTCAGTAAATGGTTGTTCATGATCATCAATGAACTGTCATTCGTCGGAGATGAAGATCCTGAATAGATCAAAGCAGCAAGTGAGTTGTTAGTCGGATTAGTTGAACCTGACAATCTGCAATTTGAAACAGTGATGTGAGAGGCATTATTCATCAACTCAAGAACACGACCATACGACAGAATTCCTGAACGAGCAAGCGTGATCTTGTTAAATGTAATGTAATCAGCTCCGTCTAAGCGGATCAGATAATTTGTTGGATTCAAAGAATCAACTGAAGGGTAGGTTAAAACAACAGATGTACTGTCACCATTTTCAGACTGAAAAGTGATTCTGTTTGTAGAATCAGCTCCGATGATCTCGTTGATCACACTTTGCATCGTATCTGTTCCGGCTCTCATATTGAAAACTACCGGTCCGCAAACACCATAAGTGCTTAAAGCTGCAACGGCATCGTTGAATTCCGCAAAATCAGGAGTCGTACCGCCAATCGTGTAAGATCCATTCATTTGCACAACAACTGTAACCGCTGTTGAGTCATTGGAAGAATCAGCATCAGCACCACCGTTTGGAGAAGCTGTGCGGACATCCAGTGTATTCGTTCCGAAACCGAAGGCATAATTGCCGATAGTCACAGTGTCTGTTTCACCGGTAAACAGAAGTCCATTGTAATTAAATGGAGCCTGAGCAATTCCGTTCACTGTCCAGTTGACAAGTGCGGAGGTAATTCCTGCGGCACCATAGTTTTGAATTACTGCAGTAACAGGTTGTGTTCCCTGACAGGTTAGATTCGAAGGACTGACGATTGCAGAAACACCGGCATCGGTCTGGGCATTGGCCACAGTTCCGATTCCAATTGTCAACACCATCATGCAAGTCCTAAAGATCTGCAGAAGAGTAAATTGTTTTCTCATTGTTTGATTAAGGTTTATTTTGGATTTATTTAGTTGCTATTTTAGACTGTTACTAAAATACGAACTCTATAAAAAAATGTTCCCTCATTTTCAAACATTCTTAACACACTTCATTGTTAAAAAGTTATTCAATTTCATAGAGAAAAATAATGACTAGCCACCTTTGTTTTCAGTAGGTTCAGAAGGTTTTTCAACCAATGTATAGTTGATTTTTATTTCAGGAACAACCGGTTCTTCATTAACAAATTCAACTTCTGTTTCATTGGTAGTTGTCGGATTCAGCAATTCATTTTCCTCATCTATTTCCCATTGAGCTTTTGGTTTGACCGGGCCATCTGATCTATAGTAATAAGCAGTGAAAAGTCCGGCTACTGATCCGAATAAATGACTCTCCCAGGAAACAATTTGATTGATCGGAAAAATGCCCCAAACAAGGCTTCCGTATAAAAAAGTAACCAATAATGAGATTGCTGTTAATCGCGTATCTCTTCTGAAAATCCCACTGAAAAATAAAAAGCAAACAAAGCCATAAATGAGTCCGCTTGCACCAATGTGCCATTCAGGACGGGCAAACATCCAGACCCAAAATCCTGTCATCAGCCATATCGCTGCCATCACGCGGTAAGCAAGTTCTTTATAAAAATAGATCATGCCCGTACCGACAATCAGTAGTGGAGCAGTATTCGACAAAATGTGATCAAGATCACCATGAATGAATGGAGAAGTTATTATCCCAATTAATCCTTCTGTTGTTCTGGGTAGTATCCCTAAATTGATCAACCTGACTCCGCTAAGATGCGCGCCAAATTCAATTAACCAGATCAGAACTGTAAACAACAATGGAAATGCTGCTGATCTGATCAATTCATTTTTGCCCTTATTTTTTTCCATAAACAATTCACCGCTTTTAATGAACAACTGATTTAACCTAATTCATTACTTTCGCCTTGATTATGAATTACGATTTCTTTCATACCAAGATCGAATTTCTAAAAGGAGTCGGACCGATGAAAGCCGAAATCCTCAGGAAAGAACTCGGCATTTTTACGCAAGGAGACTTGCTGCATCATTTTCCGTTTCGATATGTCGACCGTACCAAGTTCTATACCGTTAAGGAAGCGAATGCCAATTTGCCGTATATTCAAATCAAAGGTACAATAACAAGCCTCATTGTCAGAGGTGAAAAACGGAGGAAATATCTTGCAGGCCGCTTTGAAGACAAAACCGGTTTTCTGGAACTGCGTTGGTTTCAAGGGATAAAGTGGATCACTGCCAATCTGAAATTGAATACCGAATATGTGCTTTTTGGAAAACCAACAGAATTTAATGGAGCGATCAATATAGTTCATCCTGAACTTGAACTCAGTGCAGAAGCGCAACAAACCATTTCTTCCGTTATGCAACCGGTTTACAGCACTACTGAAAAATTGAAACTGAAAGGTCTGGATAGTAAAGGTCTGTTGCGTCTCCAGAAAAATTTACACAGCATTTTACCAAAAGAACTTTCGGAAACGTTGCCGCAACATGTTTTGAATGAATACAAATTTTTTAACCGGCATCAAACTTACTCTGCTATACACTTTCCTGAATCAGTAGCACATCAGGAGAAAGCAGAAACAAGGATCAAATTTGAGGAACTATTCTTTCTTCAGATGCGGTTGTTGCATATGAAACTTCTGCGAACGGAAAAAATTCGTGGAGTTCGTTTCGATAAAGTCGGAGATTATTTCAATGAATTTTTTCATAATCATCTTCCTTTCGAATTAACCAATGCTCAGAAAAAAGTGATCAAAGAGATCCGCACAGATTGCGGCTCGGGCAAACAAATGAATCGATTGCTTCAGGGTGATGTTGGTTCGGGAAAAACAATGGTTGCACTCATGTGTATGCTGATTGCCATCGGAAATGGATATCAGGCTTGCATTATGGCGCCGACGGAAATTCTGGCAAATCAACATGCTGAATCAATTGCAGCTTTTTTGAAAAATATGAATCTGAATATTGCTTTGCTCACAGGTTCGACGCGGACTGCTGCAAGAAGAAAGATCCATGAGCAACTTGAAAACGGTGAGATCAATATTTTAGTTGGTACACATGCTTTGATCGAAGATAAAGTAAAATTCAAAAATTTAGGTTTTGTGGTTATCGATGAACAGCATCGTTTCGGTGTTGAACAACGTTCACGATTGTGGAAAAAAAATGAGATCGTTCCGCATGTACTGGTCATGACTGCAACTCCAATTCCGCGAACTCTTGCGATGACACTTTACGGTGATCTCGATGTTTCCGTGATCGATGAATTACCTCCGGGAAGAAAACCGATCAGGACAATTCATAAATATGATACAAATCGATTGCAAGTCTGGGCGTTTTTGAAAAAAGAAATTGCAGCAGGCAGACAAGTCTATATCGTATATCCTTTGATCGATGAATCGGAAAAGATCGATCTGAATAATCTGATGGCGGGCTTCGAATCTATTTGCAGAGATTTCCCTGCTCCGCAATATCATGTCAGCATTGTTCATGGTAGAATGAAACCGAAGGACAAAGATTTTGAAATGCAACGATTCGTCAAAGGTGAAACACAGATCATGGTTGCAACTACTGTGATCGAAGTAGGAGTGAATGTACCGAATGCGTCTGTAATGATCATTGAAAACGCCGAACGATTTGGTCTTTCACAATTACATCAGTTGCGCGGAAGAGTTGGAAGAGGAGCAGAGCAATCGTATTGTATCTTAATGACGAGTTCTAAACTCGGAAAAGATTCACGCCTGCGAATTGCAACAATGTGTGAAACAAACGATGGTTTTAAAATTGCAGAAACAGATCTCAAACTCCGTGGTCCGGGCGATGCTGAAGGTACACGACAAAGCGGTTTACTTGATTTGAAGTTAGCTGATCTTTCTCGGGATGCGGCTTTGGTGCAGCGTACTCGCGATATTGCTATTGAAATGCTAAAGAGGGATCCGAATCTCACCTCACCGGAAAATTCAGGAACCAGATTGCACTTGCAGGAACAAATCAGGAAGTCAGGAGAATGGGGAAGAATCTCTTGATAACGAATAACGAATTATTCACTAATATTGCGGCTGATTAGGCTTAAATTATGAAAATTTCGTACAATTGGTTAAAAGAATTCGTGAAAACGGATTTGACTGTGGATCAGGCTGCTGTCATGCTTACAGCAGGGGGACTGGAAGTAGAAAACGTAGAATCTTTTGAATCTGTCAAAGGTGGGTTGAAAGGACTTTTTGTGGGTCAGGTTCTGACTTGCGCAAAACATCCGAATGCTGATAAATTAAGTCTGACAACTGTGAATGTCGGTGGTGAAACACCTTTGCAAATTGTTTGCGGTGCGCCGAATGTTGCGGCCGGACAAAAAGTAATTGTTGCAGTTGTTGGAACTACTGTTCATCCGGTTACAGGTGA
Source organism: Bacteroidota bacterium (assembly GCA_016711505.1). Taxonomy (NCBI): domain Bacteria; kingdom Pseudomonadati; phylum Bacteroidota; species Bacteroidota bacterium. The sequence continues at coordinate 420,327 of JADJSV010000003.1, forward strand.
ACCTTTTGAAATAAAGAAATCTAAAATCCGTGGTGAAGTTTCTGAAGGAATGATCTGCGCAGAAGATGAGATCGGATTAGGAACTTCTCATGCAGGAATTCTAATTTTGCCGGAAGATTCTGTTATAGGAACAAAGGCAAGCGATTTTTTCAAACTGGAAAATGATTCAGTTATCGAAATAGGACTTACTCCTAATCGTGCTGATGCTGCTTCGCACCTTGGTGTTGCAAGAGATCTTTCTGCATTGATCAATACAGAAAAATCTATTCAGACGAAGAAAATTGAAAAGGACTCTAAAGTTGAAATGCCTTCAGTTGATAATTTCACTGCAGGAAATGAGCGCATGATAGAAGTTGTCGTTGAAGACAGTTCTGCTTGTCCGCGATATACTGCAATTACTATCACAAATATTTCTGTAAGTCAATCACCGGAATGGTTGAAAAATCGTTTGTTGTCAATTGGTGTAAATCCAATTAATAACGTTGTCGATATCACAAATTATATTTTGCATGAAACCGGACAACCGTTACATGCATTTGATGCAGATAAAATTTCCGGAAAAAAAGTTGTTGTCCGTCAGGCGAAAGAAGGAGAGAAGTTTGTTACACTTGATAAAGTTGAACGGACATTGCATGAAGGAAATCTGATGATCTGCAACTCTGAAAAACCAATGTGTATTGCAGGTGTATTCGGAGGAATTGATTCTGGAATTACTGAATCAACAAAAACAGTTTTTCTGGAAAGCGCATACTTCGATGCAGCAAGTATTCGTAAAACAAGCAAGCAACACGGATTAAAAACAGATGCAAGTTTTCGCTTTGAACGCGGAACTGATTCCGAGATCACAATGTATGCAATGAAGCGTGCAGCTTTACTTTTGCAGGAGGTTTGCGGAGGAAAAATTGCTTCGCCGGTTATTGATATCTATCCTGAAAAGAAACCGGAAGTCGATTTCAATATTAAATATTCTTACATCGATCAGTTTTCCGGTGAAGTGATCGACAGAAATGTGATCTCAACAATTTTACTTTCACTTGGAATCAAGATCGTTTCTTCCGATTCTGAAAGTCTGAATCTGCAGATCCCGGCATTTAAAGTGGATGTGCTTCGTCCGGTTGATGTGATAGAAGAGATTCTCCGCGTCTATGGTTATGATAGAATTCCACTTCCGAAAAAACAAAGCATTTCTCTTCCTGCAATAGTTGAATTTGACAGAGAACAAATTCAGAACAAGATCGCAGATTATTTAGCGGCGCAGGGATTCAATGAAATCCTGACGAACTCGCTGACGAAACAAGATTATAATTTTGCTCCCGGCTGGAGTGAAGAGAAGTCTGTAAAGATTTTGAATCCGCTAAGTCAGGATTTAGGTGTTTTACGTCAGGATCTGTTAATGACCGGATTAGAAATACTTGAATACAACAGAAACCGGAAACAAGCCGATCAGAAGATGTTTGAATTCGGAAAAATTTATTCAAAAACTGAAAGCGGATATTCTGAATCTTATTGTTTGTCAATATTAGCCTGCGGAAAAAAGCAGGAAGTTTCCTGGCAAGGACCTGCAACAAATTCTGATTTCTTTTTTGTGAAATCAATTTTAGTAAATGTACTGTCTCTATGCGGAATTAAAGCATCGGAACTTACTATAAAAGAATCAGAACATCCTGCATTAAATTATGGACTTACATATTTTGCAGGAACAAAAGTACTTGCAGAAATTGGTGCAGTGAAAAATTCTATTTTGAAAAAATATGATCTGGCAGATGTTTTTTCATGTTCAGTCAATTGGGATCTCGTCATAAAGAAAGCAAAAAAGAAACCTGTTCAATATCAGGAAGTGTCAAAATTCCCTGCTGTAAAAAGAGATCTTTCAATGATGCTTGATGTGGCAATTCCATTCTCCAAAATAGAAGAGATCGCTTACAAGTCGGAAAGAAAACTATTGAAAGAAGTTTCTTTATTCGATCTGTATCAAGGCGAAAAAATAGAAGCCGGAAAAAAATCATTGGCCGTTTCTTTCATATTACTCGATGATCAACAAACACTCACAGATAAACAGATCGATAAAACGATGGAAAAGTTGATGGGTGCGTTTGAGAGTGAAGCCGGGGCGGTGATTAGGAGGTCGTAGTTTTTCATACAATAACCTTAGTTTTTCATACTATAATGCGGTTAGGTCAGTGCATTTCTTTTAGTCTAGAATACATAGCCCATCATCAACCCACCAGTCAAAATAATCGGCAGCTTTTTCCCAAAATATAAATGCGAATAACAATAACTGAAATCGTCGCCTTTAGCTTGATTTGAAGAATTTGCTCCGCGTGAATTCAATTGATATCCTACACCGGCACCGCCGAAGAAATCAAGACAGATTACATTGCCAAGAATGTACTGTCGTCCGAAATTAATGCTGGCATAGATATTTGAAAAATTGATTTTGTGACCTTCTTCAATTGATGTATATCGCGAAAAAGCGATTTCGGGTTTTATGTAGCTTCCTTTCATTGGGTGGATGTACTTCAATCCTTTCCGAATGGTATTTGTGTTTTTCAAAAAACGAAGACTGACTTTACCAATGAATCCTTCTGTTTTGTCAAGTGTCTTGTTGACCCGCCACCCAATGTAGCCGCCTTTGACCTCGAAGTTCATTCCGAGTCGCAATTTATGTTCGTATGCAACAGTAATGTGATTTAAGAGCGGGGCACAAATGTCAATTTTAACTGCCCGGAATCTGTCCTTGATCATTAGATCTTTTGAAACATCAAAAAGATTATAGACGATTGTTAGTGAAGATCCATTTTCATAAATGATCTGCTTTACCTGATTTTTTGGAATTTCCAGAACCTGTCCTGACTTCATTCCATGGTAGCGGAATTTTATTTTATCAAGAGTTATCTGCATGATCTTTACACGAAGTGTGTCGTTGTTTACTTTAACGATCTTATCCTGTGCAAATACACTTTTGGAAACAATGGTGAAAAAAATAAGAAGAGAGAAATATTTTAAAATTGTTTTCACATTAATGTGGGCTTGCGTTTTTTTGTTTCTTCAGTTGCAATTTTCAACTGCGAAAATTTTCAAATTGTAATGGCATTCCTACATCGGATTTTTCAAGTATGGAAATTAATTCCTGAAGATCATCAATTTTCTTTCCGGTAACGCGAACTTGTTCGTCCATTATAGATGCCTGCACTTTTTTTCGGTTTCCTTGATTATCTTAACGACTTTCTTTGCTGTTTCTTTATCTATTCCCTGCTTCAGATTAATATCCTTCTTCACCATATTGCCTGAAGCGTAAAGTTCTTTCCCGAAATCCAATACCTGCGCAGCTATTCCTTGTTTTATTACACGACCAATAATTATTCCTTCCACAGCTTTCATGCGCATATCGTTTTCTGTCAGTACATGAACCATCAAAGTTTTTTTGTCAAATTCAACCTTCGTCTTTGATTGATTGAAATCGTACCGCGTACTGATCTCCTTCACCGCCACATTAATGGCATTGTCGAATTTCTGGATGTCTATTTTACTTACTATGTCGAATGAGGGCATCTTTTTAACGAATAACGAATAACGAACCGCAATTTATGAAAATATTTTCCATTCGGAAATGGATGATTGACTATCTTTGGAATATGAGAAAATTTTTAATAGTCCTCTTGATCCTGACCAGTGCAATGCAGGTGAAAAGTCAATTCTTCAATCGGGTTGATACTATAAATGTCGTAGAAAATGGTACTCAGTTGCTGAATCCATGGTCAGGTGGCATCAATTTTCCCGCTGTCAATGAAGTTGATGTGAATGGAGATGGGAAAAAGGATATTTTTATTTACGATAAGTTCAATTCGAGAAATACAGTCTATTTGAATAATGGAAATACGAATTACAATCTGGCTTGGGATTATGCTCCCGAATACAATAACAAATTTCCGGAGATCAGACAATGGGTTTTGATGTACGACTACAATTGCGATGGCAGAGAAGATCTTTTTACACTTTCGCCGGTCGCACTCTCTGCAATGGCTGTTTATCGAAATGATTTTACAATTGCAACCGGCTTGCAATGGACATTGGTTGATGATTACCTCGATGAAAAATATCAGACCTTACGTCAGAATATTTTTGCCAGCGGTGTGTCTCAGCCGGGTTTAAGTGATATTGATGGCGATGGCGATATGGATATTATCGGTTACAACTCAATAGCAGATGCACGTTTTATCTTCCATAAGAATTATTCAATGGAACGTTATGGAAATTGTGATTCTCTCGACTTTGAATATGCTACCGGATGTTGGGGGAGTTTCGCTCTTCTTGTAGGCGGAGCAAATCAGGTTGGTTGTTTTCATTGTCCTTGCCGTGAAGGAAGAGTTGATACCACCTCTCATAAATTTGAGAAACCTGTATACGAACAAAGTGAAGCTGCTCCACAGGATGATACTGTCTCTGCAATGTTACTGATAGATATCGATGGCGATAATGATAAGGATATTCTCATTGGTGATGTTGCATCTTATAATTCTTTGCTTGTGATCAATGATGGTTCTAATGTTACAGCAGATATGGGTTCGCAAGACACGATCTTTCCTTCGTATGATGTGTCTGCTATCTTTGATGGATTTCATTATCATTCCTATATGGATATTGACAATGATGGTATCAAAGACTTACTAGTTGTTCCGAATTTCAATGAGAATCATGAAGGGATGTGGTTCTACCGTAACGATGGGACTACTGCGCATCCTGTTTTTGAATTTACTACAAAATCGTTTTTGCAGAAGGGTATGATAGAGGCTGGTGAAAATGCTGCTCCCGTTTTATATGATTATGATAATGATGGACTGCTTGATCTGATGTTGGGATTTGATGAATTTGTAAATGCTACCCTGTCTAATAAAACCGGAATCAGATATTACAGGAATACCGGAACAGCATCGTTACCGGCCTTTGAATTGATCGACTCTGATGTTGCTACAATCAGTCAGTACAATTTTGTTTCACCTGTATATCCGGCATTCGGCGACCTGGATGGTGATGGCGATAAGGATATGATCGTTGGAAACGAAGATGGAAGATTAGCGTATTTCATTAATAACGGTGGAGCCGGAAATGTATCTGATTTTTCTTTCGTAGCTTTTTACTATATGTCTATTGATGTAGGAAAATATTCTACTCCTCAGATCTATGATCTCAATAACGATGGATTAAATGATCTGATCATTGGTGAACAAAACGGATATATTAATTTGTATAAAAATATCGGATCAACTTCTTCAGCATTTTTTGATGCAGCACCGACTAACGATACACTTGGCTGCATCGAAATTCATAGACCGTCATTTGTCGATGGATATACCGTTCCGTTCTTTTATGATAGTCTGGGAAGTAAAAGACTCCTCGTTGCAAATGAAAATGGTCTGATATATAGTTATGATAGTATAGATGCAAATATCAGCGGATGTTTTCATTTGAAGGGTTTTGCTTTTGATAATTCTGAAAGTGACAGACTAAAATTTAATATTACAGTTAGTGGTGGAGATCTGAATGGAGATGGATTAACAGATCTTGTTATTGGTCAGTCGACCGGCGGTGTAGAAGTCCGGTATCAATCGAATTCAGGGATCGGTATTTCTGAACCGGTGAAAATAAAACCATCGTTTACATTATCGCCAAATCCTGCAAATGAAAAGTTAAATCTGCGTTTTTTCAATCTCGTTTCATTGCAAAATTCAGCGATCAAAATCTATGATATTGCAGGAAAGATCGTTTTTAAAAGTACAGTGAGGTCAATCGAATCGCAAATTGATATTTCCAGTCTGCACGATGGAATTTACATGATGCAATTAATTTCCGGTGAGAATTCTGTAAGTAGAAAATTTATTGTTTCACACTAAATTTATTATTTGCCGGCGACGAATTTCAACGCAACTGAATTCATGCAATATCTTAATCCTGTGGGCTCAGGTCCGTCGTTGAATACATGACCCAGATGCGCATTGCATTGCGCACATACAACTTCTGTACGTGCAATTCCCAGTGAATTATCGACATGTTCAATCACATACGCTTTTTTCAATGGCTGATAAAAACTTGGCCATCCTGTGCCTGATTCAAATTTAGTTGCTGAACTGAATAGAGGAAGATTGCAACAGATGCAGTAGTAAGTTCCGGTTTTGTGGTTGTCCCAGTAAGTTCCGGAATAAGCTCTTTCTGTTCCTGCTTCCCGTGTAACATTAAATTGTTCCGCAGTAAGTTGTTTTTTCCATTCTTCTTTCGACTTAACAACTTTTTTGATTTCAATTGTTCGGTCTTGTGCCTCAAGTGAAAATAGTTGTGCGCATAAACACAATAATATCAGAATTGAATTTTTCATGTAATTTATTTTTTATAATAAACGAAAGGAAACCGATTTCGGATTTATAAAAACGAACGAATCAAAACTTTATTTGGTAAGCAAAAGTTTAGCAAGTATTTCTGCCTGTTTTCTTAACTCAGGAACAGCAGTGCTTTCCCAAAGTTTGCCCTTCAGAAGTGAACCAAGCGTAAATATAGAATTGCTTTCATTTCCTTTTTCATCAATGATCCGGCCTTCTGCTGTTGCATCGACTCCAAGTTTCATATCGTCTGGTCGAATAATTTTTTTTCGAAGTAAGTTTGAATAAAGTTTGCTTTGAAATTTTGTTATATCGGTCAAAGGCCCTGTACAATTAATTATTCTTTGCACTTTAATAGTTTCCGAATTCTCACTTCCTCTTAAAGCAATTTTTACTTCCAGACATTCGCTTGATTCATCGATCCCTGAAATCCTTCCCGCCATTACCTGTAAAGTTTTGTTCGAAATCATTGACTGTATCTTTGCATGTATTTCTCCCGGAAGTCTGTGCCTGGCAACACCCCAAAGGTGTCTAAGATGCGCCATGAATCGTTTCTTGTCTTCGAGAGAAAGTTGTTGCCAGATCACTTGCGTCTGAGAACGTACAGCATCTACAACGGTCTCTCCGGATTCGCCCCGCAGATGCGCTTCACGTACATGCTTGTAAAATAATTTGAAAAGTTTGTTCAAATCAAATGGAGGCGCTAGCTCATCGAGTATATATCTTTGCGGATGATGCTTCTTGTGAGCAAGTATATTGAAACCGTTGGGTGAAAGCGCTACAATTTTTCCGCTAAATTGTTTTTCTTCCAATCCTAATACAACATCGACCATTGTTAATCCTGTCCCAACGATCAGAATTGGTTCTGTAGAATCGATATTGCTGATAGAGTCCTCCTTCCACGGATTTGCAAAATATCTTTTGTTGGAATGGAATTCTGTTCCGGCTAGGGGTGGATGCGATGGCGCATGATTTCCGGTTGCCAGAACGATCTTGTCAGACTCGATCTTTAATCCGGAACTGCTCGTTATAAAATACGATTCTCCGATTTTATCAATATCAGTTACTTCTTCTTTTATCATCCGGAAATTGACATGATCAGATTTGTTTTTCAGAGATTCCTGAAAAACGGAGTCAAGATAATTTCCATATAAATTTCTCGGAAGAAATTTGCCCGGCAATTCTTCTATATCAACTGCATTTCCTGAATTCAATTTACACCAATTCAGAAAATGATCCGGTTGATCAGAGAAAGCACTCATGTTCTGACAGGGAACATTCAGTACATGATTATCTGTGTAAGTTTTATAGGCGATTCCTCGTCCTTCAGGATATTCATAGTTAAACAAAGTTATGTTTAAAGGACTTTCTGCTTTTATCAAAAGATTTACAGCGGTCATAATACCGCAAAAGCCGCCGCCTATAATAACAATATGTTTACCGGAAGAAAAAGTCATTTCAAATCGGAGGGGTTTAGGCGAAGTTATATTATTTTTCCGAATATTAGAAGAGAAATTAAAGCCGGATTACTGCGAAAAACACTACGAAAAATTCAATTTCTTGTTTTTAATTGAGTATATAAAATCAGCAGCAGTTATTTCATTGTTTTCCTTTAAGAATAGAACTCTGATTGCATTTTGTTCCGTATCACTTAGAGTAACTATTGTATCGAATGCAATTGCTCCAATAGTAAATGATTCCTCTTCGATCGCTTTTGAAACGCAGAATTTCAGTTCCTCGATCATGCTTTCATCGTCTTCAAATTCTTCTTCATCGTCTAGATAGATCGGAACAAACTGGTCTTCGTCATTTACACATACAGCAAATGGAAAAAATTCTCCTGCTTCTTCCAGAAAGTATTTTGCATTTTCCTTTATTGCTTCAATTAAAACTGCTTTCTCCATGAAAGTAAATTCTGAGTTGGTATTTTAAAAAAAAGACCGGTGAAGTAATTACCGGTCTTTAAAATTATGCTATCTGAGAGCGAATAATATTCAATGCCCCGCCGGCCTTGAACCATTCGATCTGATTTTCATTATAAGATTGATTCACTTTGAATTCCTCACTTGTTCCATCACAGTGATTCAGAACGATAGTGAGTTGTTTGCCGGGTGCGAATGATGTTAAACCTTTGATGTCAAAAGTGTCATCTTCCTTGATCTTGTCGTAATCCGATTTGTCAGCAAAGGTCAATGCAAGCATTCCTTGTTTTTTCAGATTAGTTTCATGGATCCTTGCAAATGATTTTACAAGAATAGCTCGGACTCCAAGATGACGTGGTTCCATTGCAGCATGTTCACGTGATGATCCTTCACCGTAATTTTCATCTCCGACTACGATAGAGCCGACTTTTGCAGCTTTATAAGCTCTTTGTACTTGTGGTACGCCATTGTAATCACCGGTAAGCTGATTTTTAACGGAATCAGATTTGTCGTTGAAAGAATTGATCGCACCAATCAGCATATTGTTTGAAATGTTATCAAGATGACCACGGAATTTTAACCATGGACCGGCCATAGAGATGTGATCAGTTGTACATTTTCCTTTTACTTTAATAAGTAATTTCAGTCCTGTAAGATCTGTTCCTTCCCATGCAGAAAAAGGATCCAGCAATTGCAAACGCTCCGAAGTAGGGGAGACGATCACTTTTACATTACTGCCATCGGCAGCAGGTTTTTGATAACCCGCATCTTCGACAGCAAAACCTTTTGAAGGTAGTTCGTCGCCCTGAGGTTCTTTGAATTTAAATTTTTCTCCGGTTGGAGTAGTAAGTGTATCTGTTAACGGATTGAAACAAAGGTCGCCGGCAATTGCCATTGCAGTTACGATCTCCGGCGAAGCTACGAATGCATGTGTATTCGGATTGCCGTCATTACGCTTGGCAAAATTTCTGTTGAAAGAAGTTATGATCGAATTCTTTTTATTCGGATCATTCGTATGACGTGCCCATTGCCCGATACATGGTCCACATGCATTTGCTAAAACAACACCACCCATTTTTTCAAACGTTCCCAGAAAACCATCGCGTTCTACAGTGTAGCGGACAAGTTCTGATCCCGGTGTGATCGTAAATTCTGATTTCGTTTTTAAGTTTGCATCGACAGCTTGTTGTGCTAAGGAAGCAGCACGCGAAATATCTTCGTATGATGAATTTGTACAAGAGCCTATCAAACCTACTTCTAATTCAGATGGCCAGTTATTTTCTTTAACAGCAGCAGCGAATTTTGAGATCGGCCATGCAAGATCCGGAGTGAATGGCCCGTTTACATGCGGTTCAAGTTCGGATAGATTGATCTCGATCACTTCATCAAAATATTTCTCAGGACTGTCATAAACTTCTTTATCTCCACGCAAATGTTCTGAAACTTTATCAGCAGCAGCAGCGATGTCAGCTCTTTCAGTTCCCTGTAGATACTCAGCCATTTTTTTATCATAGCAGAATACAGAAGTCGTAGCACCGATCTCAGCACCCATATTACAGATTGTGCCTTTTCCTGTACAACTTAAACTCTCTGCTCCCGGACCGAAGTATTCTAAAATTTTATCTGTACCACCTTTAACAGTAAGAATGCCTGCAACTTTCAGAATGATGTCTTTCGCAGAAGTCCAGCCATTCATCTTTCCTGTCAGTTTCACACCGATCAGTTTAGGAAATTTTAATTCCCATGGCAATCCTGCCATTACATCACATGCATCAGCACCACCAACTCCAATTGCAATCATTCCTAATCCGCCGGCATTTACAGTATGTGAATCAGTACCGATCATCATTCCACCGGGGAATGCGTAATTCTCAATTATCACCTGGTGAATAATTCCTGCTCCTGGCTTCCAGAAACCAATTCCATATTTATTCGAAACGGATGCAAGGAAATCGTATACTTCTTTGTTTTTATCTAAGGCTGTATTTAAATCTTCAACAGCTCCGGTCTTTGCCTGGATCAGGTGATCACAATGCACAGTCGACGGGACAGCTACTGACGGCCGGCCTGCTTGCATAAACTGCAGAAGCGCCATCTGAGCAGTTGCATCTTGCATGGCAACACGGTCAGGATTAAATTCCACATACGAACGCCCTCGCTCATAAGCTTGCCTTACTTCACCTTCTGTAAGGTGAGAATAAAGGATCTTCTCTGTTAAAGTTAGTGGACGTCCGACAACTCTCCGTGCCGTGCTGATTCTTCCCGCCATTCCGGAATAAACCGCTTTAATCATTTCTAAATCAAATGCCATTCTTCGTAGATTTTGCGGTCGCAAGGTACGGATTTTCGGATAAAGGTTAAAGTTTTGCCTCTGATTTCGGAAATTGTACCGGGTCAAAGGTCAAGGTTCAAAGGTCAATCACAGCTATTGACCTTTGAACCTTGACCTTTGACCTGATTCTATTTTAAAGGTTGTAAGATTCTAGGCCAATTTACAAACATTCAAGGTGAAACCAACACTATATTGCACCAAAACCATTTGAATGTCAGAACTTTACAAATCTACCAATTCTCCAGGGCGCAGCAGTAAATTCTTCGGAATTACTTTTTTGCTATTTCAATTATTCTTTAGCGGACTACTCTTGTTTTATGTTTTGAGAAAATCGGAAACAGGACTGGAAATACTAAATGTTGTCTTAAAATAAAATAAAAACACTCTCACGCACAAAGATTCAAAGGGGAAAACGCACAATTTTTATGAGAAATAACTACAAAACAAATTCAATTCCTTTCAAAGTTTCAGAATCGATTCATCTGGATGAATCAGTCAGTACAGGCTATTCTAAAATAGGCGTCATACTTTTTTATGCCTTTTTGCTTTTTGTCATAAGCGCTTTTTCACTTTGAATCTCTGAGGTTTAATTCACAGTTTTCATTTGCATTCATTGGATTTCCCTGATCGGAGCAAATCTGCCGCTTTTGAAGTCTTGATTACTAGAGAGTTGTGAAGCCAACTTTAATCTGCAAACTTATTCATATTAAAACGCTCCAAAATTGGAAATTAAGCGTGATATTCTATCTTTGCACGCTCTTAAAAATTAACAATCAATTAGTTCATTCTAAACTTACTCATTACCCATGCAAAGTAAAGGTGCAGTAAAGCTATTTGCGATCCTGCTGGCACTTGTCTGCCTCTATCAACTTAGTTTTACACTTGTTACAAGAAATGTCGAAAAGGATGCGAAAGAATTCGCAGCTGGCGACCCGGCAAAAGAAAAGAGTTATATCGACTCTATCAACACACAACCGGTGTATCCTCTTTTAGGATTTACTTACAAGAAGTGTAAAGACAATGAAATCAATCTTGGACTTGACTTAAAAGGCGGGATGAACGTGACAATGGAAGTTTCCCTTGTCGATCTCATCCGCGCAATGTCAAACTTCAGTACTGATGCAACGTTTAACAAGGCGATTGAGAATGCTCAGGTAGCACAGACAAACAGCTCAGAGAATTTCGTAAAATTATTCGTTAAAGAATTTAATAAACTAGACCAGAACGCTAAACTTGCTGCCATCTTTGGTACGAAGGAACTTTCTGATCGAATCAATTTCAATTCGACGAATGCTGAAGTAGAAGCGGTAATTCAAAAAGAAGCAGATGCTGCTTTTGACCGTACTTACCAGATCCTTAAAACCCGTATCGACAAATTCGGTGTGACTCAACCTAACGTTCAGAAATTAGGTAACAACCGTATCCTTGTCGAATTGCCGGGTATCAAAGAACCGGAACGTGTACGTAAACTTCTTCAGGGAACTGCAAAACTTGAATTCTGGGAAACATATGATAACAAAGATATTTATCCGGTTCTTGAACAGGTAAATAATCTATTGAAAGGTTCTGTAAAAACAGATTCTGCTGCTACTGCACTTTCAGGTGATACAACAATTATTAATCCTGATACAAATGCTGTAGCTCCGGTTGCAACTGTAGATACTGCAAAAGACACGACATCATCATTGATGAGTCAGTTGGGAAATAAAGATGGTGATACTACTAAAACTGATTCTTCTGCAGCAGCAGATAAATCTTTCCAGGATTTCGCAAGAGAAAATCCTTTGTTCGCTGTATTAGCTCCGGCTATTCAGCAGAATGAAGCGAATCAAACTGAACTTCGTAAAGGTCCGGTTATCGGTTCTTCTCTTACAAAAGATACTGCCCGTGCAAATGAGATCATGAAAATGGACGCAGTGCGTTCTAAATTCCCACGTGAATTTAAAGCATTGTGGTCTGTTAAGCCAATTGATAAAGAAGGTAAAGTCGTTCAATTGGTTGCTATCCGTATGCCGGTCCGTGATCACCTTGCTCCATTAGATGGTGCTGCTATCGTTGATGCACGTAAACAAAAAGGTCAGTTCACTGACAACTGGGAAATTTCAATGAGCATGAATGCTGAAGGTGCCCGTGTATGGAAACGCCTTACGCATGACAACGTTGAGAAATCAATTGCAGTTGTTCTTGATGATTATGTTTACTCTTATCCGAATGTAATTCAGGAGATCGCAGGTGGTAACTCAAGTATCACAGGGCAGTTTACTCTTGATGAAGCAGAAGATCTTGCAAATATTCTTAAAGTAGGTAAACTTCCTGCTCCTGCACGTATCGTTGAAGATACAGTTGTCGGACCAACATTAGGTAATGAAGCGATCGGTTCAGGTTTGTTATCATTTGTGATCGCACTTTTACTCGTACTTGTATTTATGGTGGCGTATTATAACAACGCCGGACTTGTAGCTGACATTGCACTTTTTGCAAACGTATTCTTTGTAATGGGAATTCTTGCATCACTCGGTGCAGTACTGACCTTACCGGGAATTGCCGGTATCGTACTTACTATTGGTATGTCTGTGGATGCAAACATCCTGATCTTCGAACGTGTCCGTGAAGAGTTAACACTCGGTAAAGGAATGCGACTTGCAGTAAGCGATGGTTTCAAGCATGCCTATTCATCTATCATTGACTCCAACGTTACAACGTTGATCCTTGGTATCATTCTTTACATCTTCGGTTCAGGACCAATTCAAGGTTTTGCAACAACGTTGATCATTGGTATCTTAACTTCATTGTTCTGTGCCATCTTTATCACTCGTCTGATATTCGACTGGATGTTTGCTAAAAACAAAGAGATCAGATTCTGGAACAAGACTACAAAAGGAATGTTCAAGAATATTCATATCAACTTCGTTGAAAAACGTAAAACATACTATATGATCTCCGGAACGATCATCGCAATTGGTTTAGCAGCTTTCTTTATGAAAGGTCTGAACTTTGGCGTTGACTTTGAAGGTGGTCGTACTTATGTTGTTCGTTTCGAAAAGAACGTTGAAACGATTCAGGTAATTGATGCATTAAAAGGTCCGCTTACAAAATCTCCTGAGGTAAAAACTTTCGGTGGAAATAATCAGGTTAAGATCACGACAAGTTATATGATCGAAGACCAGTCGCCTGAAGCTGAAGTAAAAGTAAGTGAACTTTTAAATTCAGGTTTGAAAACAGTTCAAGGTGATGGAGGTTATAAAATATTAAGCTCGCAAAAAGTAGGACCAACGATCGCCGATGATATCAAGTCATCTGCAGTATGGGCAATCTTAATTTCCTGCGGAATGATGTTCCTTTACATCTTCATTCGTTTCCGTCGCTGGCAGTTTGGTCTCGGTGCCGTTATTGCCTTATTGCATGACGTTCTCGTTGTACTTTCATTCTATGCTATCTTCAACGGAATCCTGCCTTTCTCACTTGAGATCGATCAGGCTTTCATTGCGGCGATCTTAACGGTAATGGGTTATTCAATGACTGATACAGTCGTTGTATTTGACCGTATCCGTGAATTCGTTGGCGTACATCACCACGCTCATGATCAGAAGAAAGTAATCAATGATGCCCTTAACTCAACTTTAAGTCGTACGATCAATACTTCATTAACGATCTTCTTTGTTCTCCTTGCCATATTTATTTTTGGTGGAGAGGTTATCAGAGGATTTACATTTGCATTGTTGATCGGTATCGTCATCGGTACTTACTCTTCAATTTGTATCGCTACTCCGGTTGTAGTTGATCTTGCAAAAAAAGATCTTGCCGGTAAATAAGGAATAAAATTTCAACACAAAGAAGCCCGGCTTAGTCCGGGCTTTTTTATTAACTGAAATAAATGAAAAAATTTCTTCTTCTTATTTGTACATTATTTTTTTGCAATGAGTCCTTTGCGCAGGACGTAAAAGTTGAATATCTGGGCTTTGATGGAATAGGTGTAAAGTATAAACGATTTATGACATGGGGTTTGGGCTACCATCATGAATTAGGTGAAAAAATTACAATCGGTCTCAACTATCGGTCTTATTATGGTTTCGTACCTCCGCATGATCCGGATTTTGATAATACATCAAGTTTCGACATCGATGTAGTTGATCAAAATGGAATAACAGAATCAGCAAGAGTTGATTATTTCAGAGATCTCAGCTGGTATGGATTTTATTATTCAACAAGATTTTTTTTTAAAAGCATCAGAGATGATGGATTTTTCTTTGAAGAATCGATTGGATATTATCACATGAAAAGTATTATCGATGTTAAAAGTTTTTACTATGGTTACGGACCACAGTCAGCAGATATGTCTGTACTGGGTGAACTGAAACAAGTTGATATACTTATTCCCATTGGTCTGCACTTAGGCGCAAGAGCTTATGTGGAGACCGGTGCTAAGAATGATATTACTTATGATTTTGCTTTCGGTGTGCAATACCTTACCGGCAATTCTGATCCCATACTTAAGAATCCGGTTTTCAGAGACAAAGGTGAAACAATAAAAATTCAGTAAACTCTCCTTTGATATGGCTTTTTCATTTGGATTGATGTTCTGAAAAATCAGGCATGAACTACAAGTTTGTAGATGATCATAAATGTCATGATCCCGCTTAATGCAACTTTAAAACCTATGCTGATGATGGTTCCCATAAAAGTTGCAATACCCGAACGTGTCGCTTGTGATGTTGTTTTCCCGGCCATCATATCGCCAATCATTGCTCCAAGAAACGTTCCCAGCAACATGCCGATCGGAGTGAATACAATTCCGACTACCATGCCGATCATACTGCCAATTATTCCCTGACGAGTAGCGCCGAATTTTTTTCCTGTCCACAGAGGAATTAAATAATCAAGTGCTAAAACGATTACGGTCAATATTCCAAAAACGATCAAGGTACTTGTGGCAAATGGACGATTTGCCCATACCATACACCACATAGCAAGATAATTCAAAGGATGACCCGGTAAACCGGGAACAATACTTCCTATAAATCCTACAATACAAAGTAGAATGGCAATTATAATCAGGACTGTTTCCATGTTTTTTTAGTGAAAAACAAAAGTAGAACAATTCATAATGGGTATTTCATGATTACAGCAAAAAAAGACCTTACATTTACAGAAAAATAGAACAATGATACTTTCAAAATTGCTTTTCCTGAATCTTGGCGGAGGCGAAATATTTGTAATCCTGCTAGTCGTACTTCTTTTCTTTGGTTCAAAGAGAATTCCGGAACTTGCAAAAGGCCTGGGTAAAGGAATGCGTGAATTCAAAGACGCTATGTCAGGGATCGAAAACGAAGTCCGGAATGCTGCAAGTGATACACCTTCCCCTGCAAAAAAACCGGAGAATATTATTTCTAAAACGGATACGGAATCGCCTGCACAAAATGAATACAATCAACAAACTCCACCGGCTGATGGTCCACCGTTGACTCAATCTAAGACTGAGAATCCGGCGGCAAAGAATTTGTAATTCCGTATTAAAATTTCTCCAAAACCTCCTCCAGAGAAAGCGCATTAAATGTCATTGCCCGGGTCAATCCACCTTTGCGTGCAACACCAACACCAAAATGCATATCATGATAACCTTCTTTTCTGTGTGCATCGGGATTGATTGAGATCATTACATTTTTTTCTAATGCATATTGAATCCATCTCCAGTCGATATCTAACCGATATGGATTTGCATTCAATTCAATGACGACATTATTCGCAGCACATGCATCAATGATTTTCTTATGATCGATCGGATACCCGGGGCGCGATAGAAGTAATCTTCCTGTCGGATGCCCAAGAATAGTTGTGTATGGATTTTCAATTGCTTTGATAAGTCTTGCTGTAGCTTTTGGTTCTTCCATTCTTAAATTGGAATGAATGGAAGCAACAATAAAATCAAACGACTTCAATACATCTTCTGAATAATCGAGTTCTCCGCTCGATAAAATATCGGACTCGATTCCTTTTAAGATCCGGAAAGGAGCAAGAGTTTTATTCAGCTTGTCAATTTCTGCATGTTGTAAAATAATTTTTTCTTCACTAAGTCCATTTGCATAAAAGGCACTCTTGCTATGATCACAAATCCCCAGATATTCATAACCAAGTTCCTTGCAATAAACTGCCATGTCTTTCAAAGTGTCGTTCCCGTCACTGTATGTTGAATGATTATGGAGTATCCCTTTCAGATCCGTTTCTTCAATGAGATCATCAAAATCATTTTTATTCAACAGGTCGAATTCGATCAATCCTTCACGCAGTTCAGGAATGAAATAGGGGAGACCTGCGGATTCGTAAATTTCTTCTTCAGAATAAAATGTTGTGGTCAGATCGATCTGATAACCGGTCTCAAGTTTTTCTAAGTGAGATCCGGAAGCAGTCGTGATGAATAGTATGTTCTGAATAAGTTCTTCAGAACACAAATAGAATACGACTGGAATAGTTTCCTGAAAAATTAATGTTGCCTTCCGAATGGAGATCCCATTTTTATTTTCATCGCTGAACGCAGGTTGTTGTTCTTTGAAAAGTTCAGAGCCTGAAATATATTTTTGAAATTCATTTTCACTGGAATCAGTTACGAATTCAATCGATGTAATGATCTCGCATTTCCTTCGTGTTTGTCCGGAAATCAGAATTTCTGCATTCGGAAAAACTGTTTTGTATTCTTTAATGATTTCTTCGGAAACAAATTCTGCTATCGGATATAAACAATTTTTTGAATTTGAAATTCTGAATTCAATTGAGTCCCGGATCAGCTTTTGTGTCTTTTCTCCAAAACCTTTCAGAGTTACCAGTCTGTTTTCATTGCATGCATAAAGCAATTCTCCAACTGATTCGATCTCCATTTCCTTCCAGAGTTGTAGGACCTTCTTTGGCCCGATGCCTTTAATGCCGAGCATGTCAATTACACCATGTGGAGTTCTGGAAACCAGTTCGTCGAGATCAGAAAAACTTTGTCTGTTAAGGTAATCGCTGATTTTACTTTGCAAACCTTTTCCAATCCCTTCAATCGATGCCATTTCAACAGCATCCATTGATGATAAGGGCGCATTCAGTTTGTCGATCTTGAATGCAGCATTTTGTAATGAACGAATCTTAAAAGGATTCTCCGAATGCAATTCCATCAACTGAGAAGCCAGCCGAAAAGCTTTTGCAATCTGACGATTGGAAATATTCATCCGGCAATCAACGTATCGTTATTGAAAATGGTAGCCGAGCCTGAACACCTTCCATATTGACAAGTGATTCGACTTCATTATAATAAGTATAAGCTGCTCCAAGTTCATTTTTTACAGCAGAGATCTTCGCTTCTTCACCAAAATCTTCCATTATTTGCTTCATGAAATCTTTTTGTTCCGGTAAGGAAATCGTTCTGTGTTTATCCAGTTTTGCAAGCTTTGCAGCAATCTCAATTGCTGCATCCAGACCGCCGATCTCGTCTACTAATCCCAAAGCTTTTGCATCAGTACCACTCCATACCCGCCCTTGTCCGACACTGTCAACAGCTGATTTGTCCATCTTCCTTCCTTCGGAAACATGCGTAATAAATGTGTCGTAGATCTTTTCAACACTTTCCTGAATAATTGCACGCTCTTCTGTTGTCATAGGATAGAATGTACTTCCAATGTTTGCATATTTTCCTGTACGCACAGAATCAAAAGTAATTCCGAGTTTGTTGTTGAACATTTTTTGTGCATTGAATAAAAGTCCGAATACTCCGATCGAGCCTGTAATAGTTGTCGGTTGAGCTACGATCTTATCTGCAGCACATGCAATGTAATATCCGCCTGATGCTGCATAGTCACCCATTGAAACTACTAATGGTTTCGCTTTTTTTGCAAGTATAGTTTCTCTCCAGATCACATCCGATGCCAATGCACTTCCTCCCGGAGAATTTACTCTCAGTACAATTGCTTTGATCGTTGTGTCAAGTCTTGCCTTACGGATCGCTTCTGCAATTTTCTCTGATCCCATCTGATCATCACTTCCTTTACCACTTACGATCTCACCATTTGCATAAACTACTGCAATTTTTTTCGCAGAGAATTCTTTAATAGCAGGAAGTGAGTGAGAATATTTTTTCAAGTCAACAAATTTTACCTTGTCGTCACTGTCTAAATTGGTTTTCTTTTTCAGATCATCAAGTACTTCATCATAGTATGCTAACTGATCTACGAATTTTGCATCAAGTGCATCCTGTCCGCTGCGGGCACCCAGATTATCAGCAACTTTTTGAACTTCTTCACTACTTAGTTTTCGTGACTCTGCAATATCTTTTACAAACTGATTCCACAGACTGGAAATAAATTTTTGAGTTTGTTCACGATTCTCCGGACTCATTTTGTCAAGGATAAAAGGCTCAATAGCACTTTTAAATTTCCCGTGACGGATAACTTCCGGTTGCAATTCCAGTTTTTCCAGAGTTCCTTTCAGAAACATTAATTCAGCTCTGAATCCTCTGAAATCAATATCGCCTTCAGGATATAAATAGATCTTATCTGCAAGAGATGCGAGATAATATTCCCCTTGCGAATAACTTTCGCTGTAAGCGTAAATAAATTTCTTTGATGTTTTAAAATCAAGCAATGCATTTCTGATTTCTTCAACAGTCGCAATTCCTGTCTGTAAAGAATTTAAATTGATAAAAAGTCCATCGATCTTTGAATCAGTTTTTGCTGCTTCAATACTTTTGAGAATATCATCAAGTCCTAAACCTTTGTTGATTGAAATGCCTGTCAGACCGATATCTTCGATCGGATTTTTAGGAGTTCTTTCCTTGATCGGACCTTCCAGATTTATCTGAAGAACGGAATGTTCACTGATTTTAACTTTATCGTTTTCTTTCAATCCACCAATCATACTACTTACAATTGTGATGATGAAAATGATGATTAAAAATCCAGCAATAAAGAAGCCGGCAACAGAGGCCAGCATGAATTTGAAGAACTGTTTCATATACTTTAGTTAGAGAGGCGCAAAGTTAAATTAATTGCTTTGTCTTTCATAAGATTTGAAGTAGGTTTGAAAAAAATTAATGATGCAGGCGATATTACTTTTAGGGACGAATCTGAATGACAGAATGCAGAATTTGAGCCTTGCACGGAAAAACATCATTGAACGGATAGGTATGATAGAGGCCGAATCCGGTACCTACCGTACTGCACCATGGGGAAACACAGAACAAAATGATTTTCTGAATAAAGTTGTTGTTGTCCGGACTACATTGTCACCGTACAAATTACTTAGCGAGCTACTGGATATTGAAAAGGAAATGGGGCGGGTGAGAACGATAAAATGGGCGCCACGACTGATCGATCTGGATATACTGTACTTTGGAAACAATATTGTCAATGAGCCCGGACTAATCATTCCGCATCCATTTATTCAGGATCGTCGGTTTACATTGATCCCGCTAACTGAGGTTCTGCCGGATTTCGAGCACCCTATATTTCATCAGACTAATGCTGAATTACTTGCCAAAACGACCGATAATTCAGAAGTTTTTCTTCATGAAAATGGAGAATGATCGGATTTAAAAGCGATTTTCGCGGAGCAAAATGCTACTATGGCCAAAAAGTTAAAATATGATTATATCGTAGTCGAAGGCAATATCGGAACCGGAAAAACTTCTCTTGCCGGACGGTTATCTGCCGATTTTAATACCCGGTTAATCCTGGAGCGTTTTGCGGACAATCCTTTTCTGCCTTTATTTTATGAGCAACCGCAGCGATATGCCTTTCCACTTGAACTTTCTTTTTTAGCGGACCGGTATCAGCAATTGAAAGATGAATTGGCTTCGCCTGAACTTTTCAGACAGCAAACGATTTCAGATTATCTGTTAAGCAAATCGCTCATCTTTGCAAATATTACTCTTAAAAACGATGAAAATCAACTTTATCAGCGACTTTTCCATATTATAAATCCTCATTTGCCAAAGCCGGACCTGCTGGTTTATCTGCATAAAGACATAGAAAAGTTAAGAAGTAACATCAAAAGCAGAGGTCGTGATTACGAGCAAAATATCAGTAGCGATTATCTGGAGAACCTGGAAAAAGGCTACTGGGAATTTTTCAAACAGCAGGATGGTTTTCCAATTTTAGTGATCGATACGAATAATGTAGACTTTGTAAAAAATGACAAAGACTATCAAAAGATCCTTGATCTGCTGGAAATGGACTATACACCCGGTATTCACAGGGTATTATTAGAGCCGGTTTCTTGAATCCGTTTACCAAATTGACTTGCTTTTAGCTAATGCTTTCTTAAATTTGCATAACGTGGAGCCCTTGTGAATAGCGGCTTTCGTACATGAACACAACCTACTGCAAAATGAAACTATTTACCATTCTCATGTCACTGCTTGTAATCGGCAGCGCTGAAAGTCTTTCAGCTCAATCCGGAGCAACAAATGATAGTACACAGGTACGCATTAAGCGTGACAGGATGCCGTACATTAAAAATTTCAATACCTGGGATATCGGGGGACATATCGGAATCACATATCCAAATACGGATATTGCTGCTTCTACATTTACAGCTGACAATGTTAAGCGTGAGCTTGCATTCGGACTGGATGTTACAAAATTCCTGACGCATTCTTTTGCCTTCCAGGGTAGATTCATTACCGGCAAAATGAGTGGAGTTGATTCTAATAAACCGCAGTATCAATATCATACTGACGTACATTATGACCTTACCATCAATGCTTATTTTCAACTTGGTAATGTTGCTTTCTTAAAGAGAACTCCGAATCTTGCTATCTACGGTGCAATTGGTATCGGTGCTATTAATTACACTCCTTATGTTTCAATAGATAGCGGAAGAACTGAATTGACCGGAATTTACTCCCAATATCAACAAGCATTTGAGATCAGGGATTTTGCTCCAACAACAGAGTTGATCATCCCATTTTCTGTTGGTGCTAAATACAGAATTGCAAAACATTTTTCCTTGAATTTAGAATATAGCTTAAGAACAACAAACAGTGACCGCATGGACGGATGGGATAAATTATTATCTGAAGATGATGATTATTCTTATTTGAGTGCAGGACTTACTTTTCATATCGGTGGCAAAGATCACATGGCAGAATGGTTCAATCCACTGCAAAGTGTTTACACAGATCTTTATGATATGAAAGATAAAGTTGATCTGATGTCAATGGATACAGATAAAGATGGAGTAGCAGATCTTTTCGACAAAGAACCTGATACTCCTGAAGGTGTAAAAGTTTATGGTGATGGTACGGCAGTGGATACCGATCTTGATGGTATTCCTGATATTAATGATGCAGAACCTTTCTCAGCTAAGTATGCAAAAGTTGATGCATCCGGTAAAGAGATCGATAGTGATGGTGATGGAGTTCCTGATCCGCAGGATATGGAGCCAAACACTCCAAAAGGAACATTAGTGAACCAATCAGGAATTACAATTCCGGGAGATGGATCTGCTGATGGAAGTAAAGCTCCTTTCAGAAATGTAGATGGTTATCTTCCTTCAATTTTCTTTGCCTGGGATAGTGATGAAATCAATAAAGTCTTTGAAGAAAGTCTGGCTGAGATCTCTTTGGTAATGAAAAATAACCCTGAGCTGAAATTTATTATCTCAGGAAATTGTGATAAGATTGGAAGCATTGTTTATAATGAGAAACTTGGTATGCGTCGCGCTGAAGCAGTTAAGAAATATCTTGTTAAGAATTATAAAATTGATCCGGATAGATTAACAACTGAAACGATGGGTAACAGAATCCCGCTTACGGATAAGACTTATATTAACCGTCGTGTGGATTTTTCGATTGATAGCAGAAAGTAAATGGTAAGAAGTAAGTAGTAAGTGGTGAGTAGCACTGCTTACTTCGTTGAACTCTAGTACTTCTATTCACCGTTAAACAGACTAAATCTTGATTGAAATACAGCACTTGCTATATGTAGGAAGTGCTACTCACTACTTACCACTTACTACTCACCACTTCCGACAAAATTCCCAAACCACAATCCCAACACACACCGAGATATTGATCGCATGTTTGGTTCCGCTTTGGGGAATTTCTATGGCGTGATCACAGAGTGCGAGAGCTGCTTCGCTGACACCATTTATTTCATGTCCGAAAATGAAAGCATATTTTTTGGTTGAATCCTGACGGAATTCATTCAGCATAATTCCTCCTTCTGCTTGTTCAATACCGATGATTGTATAACCGTCTTTTTTCAGAATTTCAATAGCGGTAACCACGTCTTTTTCATATTTCCAGTCGACAGAATCTTCTGCTCCCAATGCAGTTTTATGAATTTCCCTGTGCGGCGGTGTTGCTGTAATCCCACACAAATAGATTGATTGGCAACGAAATGCATCTGCTGTCCGGAAGGCAGAGCCAATGTTGTTCAGGCTTCTGACATCATCCAGGATGAGTACGATTGGGCGTTTTTCGGCTGACTTAAAATCATCAACAGTGAGTCTACCCAACTCATCATTTTGTATCTTGCGCATGGAAAGAATAATTAGTGCAAATAAGCAAAAACTTGTTGAAGGAAGAAACAAAATCAGGAGTTGTTGAAACTCCGCTAATGAAACAATATTTCAGCATTAAAGCGAAATATCCTGAAGCGCTGCTTTTATTTCGCGTAGGGGACTTCTATGAAACATTCGGTGAAGATGCTGTAAAAGCTTCAGGTATCCTTGGAATTGTTCTCACCAAAAGAGCTAATGGAAGCGCAACTTATGTTGAACTTGCCGGATTTCCACATCATTCGCTTGATACCTATTTACCGCGATTGGTACGTGCAGGTTTGCGTGTAGCTATCTGCGATCA
Source organism: Bacteroidota bacterium (assembly GCA_016711505.1). Classification (NCBI taxonomy): domain Bacteria; kingdom Pseudomonadati; phylum Bacteroidota; species Bacteroidota bacterium. Next base: position 443,784 of record JADJSV010000003.1, read on the forward strand.
ACTTGAAGATCCAAAACTTACGAAGAAGATCGTAAAACGCGGAGTGACTGAACTTGTAAGTCCGGGCGTTTCTTACAACGATAAAATTCTTGATCACAAAAAAAATAATTTTCTTGCTGCTTTACATTTTGATGGTAAATCAACAGGCATTGCATTTATAGATATCAGTACCGGAGAATTTCTGGTAGCAGAGGGAAACCTTGCTTACATTGAAAAACTTCTTCAGAATTTCAATCCGAATGAAATCATTTACTCTAAATCCTTCAAAAAGGATTTTAATGAAAGATATGGATCGCGGTTTTATAATTTCAGTCTCGACGAATGGATCTTTCAGGAAGATTATGCAAATGAATTATTACTAAAACATTTCGGTACGATATCTCTGAAAGGATTTGGAATCCACGAGATGCCGGCGGCTATCATTGCTGCAGGTGCGGCATTGTATTATGTTTCCGATACACGTCAGGAACAATTGAAACATATCAGTGGCATCTCACGGATTGAAGAAGACCTGTACGTTTGGCTCGATAAATTTACGATCAGAAATCTTGAACTGATCGATAGCAGCAACGAAAATGCTGTTGCGCTTATCGATGTAATTGATCAGACACTTACACCTATGGGAAGCCGCCTGCTGAAAAGATGGTTGCTGCTTCCGTTGAAAGATAAAACCGTTATTGAAGAAAGACAGCATGCTGTCAGTTATTTTCTTGATCATCCTGAATTTTCTGCTATCATCTCAAATCATCTGAAACAAGTTGGTGACCTCGAGCGGTTGATCTCAAAAGTTGCACTGGGAAAGATCTCCCCTCGTGAAGTACAGCAGTTGCGGCGTTCACTTGAAATGGTGAACTCGATCCGTGACACTTGTATGAATTCTGATAACACTGCCATCAGGATGATCGCTGATCAACTGAACTCTTGTCAGCTGATCAAAGAACGCATAGCAAAGGAACTGCATCCTGATGCACCTGTAATGGTCAACAAAGGTGGAGTTATCAATGAAGGAGTTTCCGATGAACTGGATGAGTTGAGAAACATCTCGCTTAATGGTAAAGATTATTTACTGAAAGTTCAGCAAAGAGAAGCAGAAAAAACAGGGATCTCTTCCTTGAAGGTTGGTTTTAATAATGTGTTCGGTTATTTTTTAGAGGTAACTCATACACACAAGGATAAAGTACCGGCCGAATGGACAAGAAAACAAACGCTTACTAATGCAGAGAGTTATATCACTGAAGAACTGAAAGTTTACGAAGAGAAAATTCTCGGTGCGGAGGATAAAATTCTGTCACTGGAGACAAAACTTTTCAGTGAATTGGTTCAGGCAATTCTTGAATATATACAACCTATTCAGTTGAATGCTTCACTTATTGCAAAAGTAGATTGTCTGCAATCTTTTGCAGACACAGCGCAAAAAAATAATTACGTCCGACCAAAGATCAGTGAAGGAAAAATTATTGATATCCGTAATGGTCGCCATCCTGTAATTGAAAAGCAATTGCCTCAAGGGGAAAAATTTATTGCCAACGATATTTATCTTGATCCGGATTCGCAACAGATCCTGATGATCACCGGACCAAACATGTCCGGAAAGTCAGCGATTCTTCGTCAGACAGCTTTGATCACATTACTTGCGCAGACCGGAAGTTTTGTTCCGGCATCTTCTGCGGAAATAGGAATCGTTGATAAGATCTTTACAAGGGTAGGAGCCAGTGATAATATTTCAAGTGGTGAATCAACCTTTATGGTTGAGATGAATGAGACAGCGAGTATTCTGCATAATATTTCTGACAGAAGTCTGATCCTGCTTGATGAAATCGGAAGAGGTACTTCAACCTATGACGGTATCAGTATAGCCTGGGCAATTGCAGAATACTTACATGAAAATTCTCAGGCAAAACCGAAAACATTATTTGCTACTCACTATCATGAGCTCAATGAAATGGCGGCATCAATGCCCCGGATCAGAAACTTCCACGTAACAGTAAAAGAACTTGCACATACAGTTGTCTTCTTACGAAAACTTGTGCAAGGTGGTAGCGAACATTCTTTTGGAATTCATGTTGCAAAGATGGCAGGTATACCTTCAAAAGTAGTTCACAGAGCACAGGAAATGCTAAAGCATCTCGAAGCGTCTCGTTCAGAACCCGGCACTACAAAAAAAATATCTGCACCTTCAGATCTGCAACTCAGCTTTTTCAAATTGGACGATCCCGTTCTTGAACAGATCCGCGAAGAGATCGTCAATATCGATATTGACAACCTTACACCGATGCAGGCACTCACAAAGTTGAATGAGATCAGAAAGTTGGTTGGTGGCAAGTAGTTTGTGCTTCGAAATTCGTAATTAGTAATCACAACTTTCCGATAAAAATGAAACTTTGTAATTTAGGTCGAAAATTATATTTTAAATCAACTGTTCGCAGAATGAATTCCTGGCAAGCCCCACATTTTGTTGACATACATCTTTTTGAATCAGAGATAAAGCAGTGTTTGTGCGTGGAGTCCACCCGCTGCGCGAAATCATTTGAAAAGTTGAATCAGGGATGTAACCAATAATCGAAGATTTCAAATGATTTGGTGCGGGTGGTGGCCTTTTTTTGTTTCTTTTTTTGGCCAAACAAAAAAAGAAAAATTGAAAGTAATGGATTGAATTTTGGAAATTACTTTCATATGAAAATAATTATTTCTGATAGTAGTGATTACGATATCTCGATTTTCGAATTACAAGTAACCAACTACGATTTTCCTAAAAAAAAGCCATTTTCCGACCGGGAAGACTACGGTATTTTAGCAGTAGTTCTACGGTATTTTTACCCATGAAATCGACTTTTTGGCTCAAATTCCCAATGTCCGTGTAACGCGGCATGTTACACTCGGGAAACTTCCTTGCAGGTTCGATAAAGCTTACTTTACTTTGAATCAAATTCAAGAAGATTATATGACATTAAATGGAGATGAAAACAACAAAATAACCTTTGAACAAGGTGCAGTGATGACAGCTAAATATCGTGAATCGGTTCCGGCCGGATCTATAATTGCAAATTGTTACAGCAGAGATTCAATTCAAACATTATTGGATCAACCCGGTTGCAAAGGAATAAGAGCATATTTTGCATTGAATGCTGATAAATTGCCCTGTCTGGTAATTGTTGGAGTCAATGAAAGTGGAAATGATCAGATTGGACCCGATTACAATTGCATGGATAATTCCACTCCATGTCCAATTGATTGCAGTGAACCCAACATTTTAAATTCTTGACCCGCTTTGTTTACATTTTATAATTTTAATACCTTGGGTGGCGCAGCATCCAAGGTTTTTATTTTATGAAGCAATATCGACTGCTATTTGAGATTGTGACTATGTTACCGGTCCTACCCATTTTTTATTATGGCAGACTCGTGCATTCGAAAATGGAAAAAGAAATAAAGATTTATTGGATCTTTCTGCTTTTTTCTTTTGCATTTCAACTCGGACTAATAATCACTTCAAGGAATGGTATTCATAACATTTCTGCGTCAATGGCCTATCAGGTAATTGAATATGCAGTACTTTCTTTATTATTCTATATGTGGATTCCCAATAAAATAATCCGCGTAATAATTCTCATTTTCTTGTTTATAAATTTATACTCCTGGGCTCATTTTTTTACGGGAAAGAATATTGATTATTCAGTAACTATCGATAAGTATCTCAGGAATTTTATTCTCATTCCATTATCTTTTCTGACAGCATATAAACTTGCAGTTCAAAGCAAAATAGATATGCTTAAAAATATTAAGTTCTGGATTGTGGGCGGATTACTTGTAAATATAACGATTACTGCATTTACACAAGTAATGCAAGCCTACGTTCTTCATACTCGTGAACTGAAACCAATTGTAAATAACGTTTTACTTCTAGTAAATGCACTATCAGCAATAATGTTTATAAAGGGATTCCTATGCTTGAAAGCACAAATGAAATTTATTGGTTCTTAACCTTAGTAGTAATTGTCATACTCTGCCTGCTGATATTTTTTCTTGCTATCATGGTTAAAAATTATCGTGTTCGCCAAAAAGCGGAGAGCGATGTCAAAGATGCTATTATCAGTACTCAGGAAAATGAACAAAATAGAATAGCTGAAGATCTTCATGATGATATCGGCCCAATGTTATCTGCTATCAAATTACAAGTATCTGCTTTATCCGATGCTGACAGAGAAGAAACAAAAGAGTCGCTGATTACAATTGACGGTTATCTGAATCAGGCAATCAACAATGTGAGAGCTGTTGCAAGGAATCTGTCTTCACAACTTATTGTTAAATTTGGATTGGAGCAATCACTCAGAGATAATATAAGTATGGTCTCGTCATTGAAAAGAGTGAATATAAATTTTGATTTTGATTTGAAAGAATATAAATTGCTGGCTAGTCAGGAGATCAATTTTTACAGGATCATCAGAGAAATGTTAAACAATTCTGTAAAGCATTCCAATTGCGAGAACATCCGGATTTCGCTGGTCTATAATAATCAGTCAATTTTACTTGCATATTCTGATGACGGAAGAGCAGATGAAAAAGTGGATTCAACCAAAAGTATGGGCCAGACAAATATCAGAAACAGGGTGAATTTACTAAACGGTGTGATAAAAAATTTTTCAGATGACTTTACAACAGGGGCGAAGTATGAATTTATATTTCCTGTGGTAAACAAAAAATTATGAATGAATCTATAAAACTTATTATTGCAGATGATCATCCAATATTCAGGGATGGTTTAAATGTCGTCCTCAAAAGACATGACTTTATCTCAAAGATAACTCAGGCATCCGACGGGTCTGAAGTCATTCGCTTACTTGAATCAGAACTATATGATGTAGTTCTTATGGATATTAAAATGGTTCCTATGAATGGAGTGCAGGCGACAGAAATAATCCGGAGTCGTTTTCCTGATGTAAAAATAATTGCGCTTTCCATGTTTGGCGAAGAACGATATATTAATGAGATGATCTCCAAAGGAGCGTCAGGTTATTTATTAAAGAACAGCGATAAGACAGAAATTATTCAGGCTATTAAAAATGTTATCAAAGGCCGGACTTATTTTTCAAAAGAAGTTGCTGATTTTATTGTGGATCGTGTTGTGGAGTTGAAATCCGGAAATGCAGAAGCTTTCAAGTATTCGGATGAGCGTCTTACGGAAGTAATATTTTTAATCAGCCACGAAAAAACTTCAAAGGAAATTGCTGCACTTATGAACCTTTCCGTTCGTACAATCGATGAATGCAGAATAGAGGTCATGAAAAAAACAAATAGTAAAAGTGCAATCGGGGTTCTCAAATATGCCATGCAGCATGGTATTTTTGAAGATGTTATACTCAAAGGCAAGTACGGCATTTGATTGGATTGAAAATGCGAATACAGCTGAAATTTTAATTATTTTTGCAGCAAATTCTTTTAATGTCTATTCAGAAATTTATTGAAAAAGTTCAGCATTCTTTTGAATCGCATTCTACGACTGAACGCGCGCCTCAAATGAAAGCGTATATGAAAGATCAATTTGAATTCCTGGGGTTGAGTAGACCCGAAAGAAATGAAATTCAAAAAGAACTTTTACCGCTGTTCCCTATTAATGATGCTAAAACACTTGAAGCAATTGTAAGAAAATTGTGGAAACTGAAATTCAGAGAATATCATTATCTGGCTCTGGATATTCTTGCAAAAAAAAGGAAATTGATCCCCGAATTGAGTTTTGATTTTCTAAATTTTCTGGTTGAAAACAATCAGTGGTGGGATTCTATTGATACAATTTGTTCCAAAGTAATCGGTCCTTATTATTTATTTCATAAACAACAATATAAAACGGATCTCAAAGTGTGGTGGGAATCAGAAAATTTCTGGAAACGGCGAGTGTGTATAATTTTTCAATTAACTTTCAAAGATAAAACTGATCTGGATTTCCTGACAAAACGGATTCTTGAAAATTCATCCTCAAAAGAATTCTTTCTTCAGAAAGCAATCGGTTGGGCACTGAGAGAGTATAGCAAAACAAATCCAAAATGGGTGATCGGTTTTGTAAAGGAAAATGAATTGAAACCACTTAGCAGGAGAGAAGCGCTTCGGTTGATTGGAAAAGAATGAAAAATGATGATGCTTATTCTCAAATCAAAATAATTATCTGAAAATATGTTTGTGGTGCTAATTACCACTTACGAATTACTATTCACTAAGTAAATGGACAGAAAAAATTTCATCAAACTACTAAGCGGAGCATCAGCACTCATGACACTAGGTTCTTTAAAAACACTTGCAGATTCATTGGAAAAGACAGACAAAGGAATGCCTGCTTTGTTTGTGGGACATGGTTCACCAATGAATGGAATTGAAACAAATAAATATTCGCAAACATGGTTGCGTCTTGCGAAAGAAATTCCCGTTCCTAAAGCTGTGCTTTGTATATCGGCCCATTGGCTCACTAATGGGACACACGTTACTGCAATGGAAAAGCCAAAAACTATTCACGACTTTGGTGGATTTCCACAAGCTTTGTTTGATGTTCAGTATCCTGCTCCCGGTGATCCGGCTTTAGCGGCAGAGACTAAAAAAATAATTTCTTCAACTAATGTCGGATTGGATCATGATTGGGGATTGGATCATGGAACGTGGTCTGTCGTCAGACAAATGTATCCGGATGCAAAAATTCCCGTGCTGCAATTGAGTATCGATTATCATCAACCTGCACAATATCATTATGACCTGGCGAAGCAACTTAGTAGTCTTCGTCGGAAAGGAGTTCTGATAATCGGCAGTGGCAATATGGTGCATAATCTGGGAATGGTGGATTTCAAACGACTCAACGACACAGACTATGGTTTCGATTGGGCATTGGAGATGAATGCTTATTTCAAAAAGAAAATACTTGAACGTGATCATGCTGCTTTGATCAATTGGCAGAACATTGGAAAAGCTGCTTTGCTGGCGATTCCAACACCCGACCATTATTATCCTTTGATCTACACCCTGGCGCTTCATGAGAAGGACGAGGAAGTTTCTTTCTTCAATGATAATGCTGTCGGGGGCTCTCTTACAATGACCTCTGTAAAGCTAGGGTAAACCTGAAATTTGATTATTTCCTCTATTTTTACCACCTTTAGTCGATCAAATTGATATGGCATTCATTTCACCACAAAATCTGTTAGATTCATTGGTAAATTCTCCCTTTTTTGAGGATTTGCCCCGAAATGTCGTTGAAGCTCTCTGTAAGAAGCTGACGATCGTGGAAATGGGTTTGAACTATGAGGTGATCAATAAAGGGGATGAAGGTGATTCTATGTACATCATCCTTTCAGGAAAAGTAAAAATTCACGACCAGCATTTAACACTAACCGAACTCTCAGCCGGTGCTGTATTCGGTGAAATGGCATTGATCGATAACAGTACACGTTCAATGTCTGTTTCAACACTTACCGAATGTCAGATGGGTGTGTTAAGCAGAGAAGATTTTTATGATGTCATGAAAAATTATCCTGACATCTTCAAATATCTGATCTCAACATTGAGTAACCGTTTGCGGAATCAAAATGAAGTTTTGCTTAATCAATATCGTAAACGAGAAAATGAATTAACGGAATTAGTCAAAGCACGCACAGAAGAACTAGAGAAAAGAAACAACGAACTTTCTGATGCACTTGAAGAACTTCGTCATTCACAGGTGATGATCATCCGGCAAGCTAAACTGGCTTCGCTTGGTGAATTGATCTCAGATATTGCTCATGAAATTCAGAACCCTTTAAATTTCGTTACTAACTTTTCAGAGTTGTCGATGGAACTGATCGATGAATTAAAACACGATAAAAAGTTTTCATCAGACGATGAAGCACTGAAAGATCTTTCTCAGATCAGTGAAAAGATAAATCACCATGGAAAAAGGGCAGAGGCTATTCTTAAAAGCATGCTCAAACATCATCGTAATGAACGTCGCCACATGGAGCAAGGTGATGTCAATTCAATTTGCGAAGAAGCCATAAAGGTTGCTGTATATTCAATAAAAACCCGGCTTCCGGATTTTAAGTTTGAATTAGAAAAAGACCTTGATAAAAAAATCCCATTGATTGAATTAGTAAAGCACGATATATTCAGACTGATCGTTAACTTACTGGATAATTCTTTTTATTCAACAAATGAAAAAGCAGTACTTGCTTTGGAGAATAAAGAAAATTATACTGCAAAAGTCAAAATTGAATCCCGGTTGATCAATGATAAGGTGAATTTATATGTAACCGATAATGGGCACGGTGTGGATTCAAGTATCAGAGAAAAGATCTTCCAGCCTTTTTATACGACAAAACCTGCAGGCGAAGGAACCGGTCTGGGACTTTCATTAAGTTTTGATATCGTTACCGCACATGGCGGAAAAATTGACTTTGTGTCAACCCCTGAAAAAACAGTTTTTCATATTGAACTTCCTGCTTCAGTTGTAAAAAGCAAGAAAAAGTAACTGCGCTCTTTTTCTAAGCGCCGTATTCCTTAAATATCTTATTCAATCTTTTTAACATCAACGCAAGCATCAGTGTTGCAAACATCAATAGCGCAAAATTGACAAGGAAATAATTTGCTTTGTCATCGTATGTGTCCCACATCTTTGCCAGGATACCACTGAGTTTGTTTCCTAATGAAGTTGCAAGGCTCCATCCACCCATCATCATTGCTGTAATCCGTGGTGGAGACAATTTGGAAACCAGACTGAGACCCATAGGACTCAAAAATAATTCGCCAATTGTAATTATGCCATATGAAGAAATCAGCCACCATGAACTTGATTTGATATCGCCATCTCCACACACATAAACAGCAACGACCATTATCAAGGTTGAAAGTCCACTTACAAATAATCCGAGACAAATTTTTCCGGGAGTGGTAGGTTCCTTTCGCCTGCTTCTTAAAAAACTGAAGAAGGCGATCACTAATGGTGTTAATGCAACTACGAAAAATGGATTTATACTCTGGAAGAGTTCAGTGGAAACTAATTTCTTTTCATCACCTTCTTTTAATTGAGATACATCGTCATTTTTAAAATAGGCAGGGTATGCCATTCCACGAATGGGATTACCGGCTTCATCTTTTATTTTTTGAAACTGATGATTCAGAATATAAGTACTGTCTTGTTTATATACAACTGTTTCATTCAGTTTTAAAGCAGAAGTGATGGGCTCAATAATCTGTGGAGTTTCGCGATTAGTGTAGTACTGCGCCCATGTTGTCAATGCTGTTCCATTTTGTTTGAATACAGCCCAGAAAATAACAACTACTGCGAAAATTGAAAGCAGTGCTCCGATCGGTTTTTTCTCTTTCTCGGATGCGCGGAAATAAAGTGAACCATAGAAAGACACAACAGGAATTGAACCGAGTAAAAATGCATCGGAACTATCGCTTCCGAAAATATTGCCCGGTATCAGCCACCCGCCGATCCCAATTATAATTGCCGGAAGCAAAACCTGATACAATACTTTAATTACAGGAGTATCTTCTTTTGAAGCAGGCTTAATAATATCAACATGTTTGTAATGTTTGTTTCCCATTATGAAAATGGCAACTCCGATAAACATTCCAATTCCGGCAGCAGCAAATGCTTCTGACCAACCATAGGTATTTCTTAAAAACGCTGCAAAGAAATTGCAGATAAATGCTCCAACATTGATACCCATATAAAAGATATTGTATCCGCTATCTTTTAATGGTTTATAAGACCCTTCCGAATATAAACTTCCTAAAATGGTAGTGATATTTGGTTTGAAAAAACCATTTCCAAGAATGATCAACACCATTGCAGTATAAAATGCGCCCATTCCACTAATTGCTAAGCATAAATACCCCAGCCCCATTAGTGAGCCTCCTAAAATTATAGATCTACGATAGCCAAGTAATCTGTCTGCAAGTAAACCTCCGATAAATGGAGTTAAATAATTCCAGCGCAATAAAAGTCCCAAAAATATCAGCAGCCTGTTCTCTGTCAAAATTTAATCCGCCTTTTTCAAAATCGGTCATGTAAAGAACAAAAATTCCTATCATCAGATAGTAACCAAAACGTTCCCACATTTCTGTCAAAAATAGATAAGGCAATCCCTTAGGATGTTTTCCGAGTGCGCTCATAAAGTTAGTTTGTGGGGTCAAATTAGGATTAATTCATTGTATTCGCAAATAAAAAAACCTATTGCCATTCCATAAAAAAATCTATTTTTACTTCTTATTCTCAAAACCACTATGAAGAAATTACTACTCTTAATCCAGTGTTGCATTATTGTCACAACTGCCTTGTCACAAAATAATTCAGCAAAACTCTCTCCATTTACCAGAATATTACTGAAGGAGATTGAATCAAATGGTGAAAAGTTTATTCCATCTTCGAAATATGTATATAAAAATATTGGTAACAGAATTTATATCAGTGCAATTGTTAAAATTCTCCCGGTATTTGATGAAGCTCAATTTAACAGTTATGAAGTAATTGTGGGAACCAAGGCAGGATTTATCAGAACAGTTCAGATTCCGTATGAAAAGTTTGTGGCCTTTACAAAATTGTCCGGTGTGAATTATATTCAAATCGACGAACCTGTTTATCCTACACTCGACAATGCAAGAATAGATACCCGGGTGGATTCTGTTCATAATGGTTATTCACTACCCATGCGTTACAATGGAGATGGGGTAGTAATGGGTGTTGTAGATGTTGGATTCGATTTTAAACATCCTGCATTTTTTGATACAACCGGAGTGAATTACAGAATAAAAAAAGTGTGGTTACAAAAAGACAATTCCGGAACCGCTCCTGCCGGATATACTTATGGAACAGAAGAAACAGATTCAGTTGCATTGTGGAATATCGGAACGGATGCTATCAACGCAACACATGGAACACATGTTGCAGGAATTTGTGCCGGGTCAGGTTACCGCAGTCCGATGACTCACCGCAGATTCAGAGGTGTTGGATATAAAACTGATCTTGTAATGGTAGGTATTACTCCAACAAAAGATCAATGGATCAATACCGGTGTATCTGATATGATTGATGGGATTCAATATATTTTTGATTATGCAACTTCAGTAAGTAAACCTGCTGTCGTAAATTTAAGCTGGGGTAGCCCGCTTGGTCCGCATGATGGCACCGGTTTGTTTAGTCAGGCATTGGATAATCTAACCGGCCCCGGAAGAATTTTTGTTTGCTCAGCAGGAAATAATGGCGAAGATTCAATTCATATTCAGAAACAATTTTCGCCATCAGATACTATTGTGCAAACTTTTCTTTCTATTGCTGATAGCCCGGAAGGACAAAAAACATGGGTTGACATCTGGGGCGAAGCAGGTAAATCATTTTGCCTGAATATTTCTTTGTTAAATAATTCAATTATTTCTTCGACAGGTATTATTTGCCTTGACGATAGTGTTCATACTTTACACCTTCTTGATTCCAATAATGATACTTGTTCCGTTACAATAGTTACTGCTGCAAGTGAGTTCAATGGCAAGCCGAGAATCTTCGTTGACTTCGATAACAGAGCTACAGACTCCATTCTGATCGCAATTACTGCAACTGATGGAAGAGTCAATATGTGGAACAGTTTTGTTTCAAATACTTCCGGATATTATGGAGCATTCAAAGGCTATAATAAGCCAAATGTTGTAAGTGGTGATTTCGAACTCACAGTTTCGGATATCGCAAGCACCATTTCTGCTATAAGTGTAGGTGCCTATGCTTCAAAGATTCAATGGACCAATATACTTGGAGATCCTTATACTTATGCACCTTATGTTGCTAAAGGAAATCTTGTTCCTTTCTCCAGTCATGGACCTACATCTGACGGACGGGTTAAACCTGATATTGCCGGTCCGGGTATGACTGTTGGTTCTGCAATCAGTTCTTATGATAGTTCATTTATGACCACAGGTAATAGTTATTTGTATGTGATCAATAAATTTCATGATTCTTCAAACAATCATGATTACCCTTACGGAATGTTAAGCGGTACATCGATGTCTTCGCCGGCAGTTTCGGGAATCACATCACTTCTGTTACAGGTAAAACCTGATTTATCCCCGCAGGAAATTAAAGATATTTATACTTTGACAGCTATCAAAGATAATTTCACCGGCATAATTCCTGTGGGCGGGAATAATACATGGGGCAATGGAAAAGTAAATGCAATCGGTTCAGTTTTGCGTGCAGTTCAACTGGTGACGAATGTAAATACAGTTTCAAATACAGGTATTGCATGCAGTGTATTTCCGAATCCTAATGAAGGTAATTTTTCTGTCGACTATCAGGGTACAGGCGCAGGCATGCTGAAGTTGGATTGTTTCGATGTGACAGGAAAATTAGTTACGAATACAGAATGGAAAACGAATGATGGCTTTAATACCAATGTATTTAATTGGTCCGATTTATCAAATCGGGCTTATTACCTGCATATCTCAGGGAAAGAAGGCCGGGCAGTAATAAAAATGATCATTTCCCGGTGACGAATGGAATGATGTAAGAAAATAGTGAATATTGAGTCATTTTATTTGTCATTGTGATTAGATTGCTAATTACAGGTTTTAACGCACCCTGCAATTCAGAATTTCATATTACACCATGCACAGATCTTTAAATGTCACACATTTATTATTGAGCTTTGTTTTCTTTTTATCGATGACAGGACCCGTTACTGCTCAAACAGTCGATACTGAAGCATTCACACCGGCAATCGATTCACTGAAAGGAAGGCTATTGTTCATGACCGAATGCCATGAAGTCAGAACAAATTATGCAGAACATCAGGCAGTCATATCAAAGATCTCCGCAAATTTTACGGCCTCTGATACATTGAATGTTTTTCTTGAAGCCCCATTTACTCTTACTTATTTTATTAATCAATATGTTTCCGGAAAAAACAGGATCCTGGTTGATTCTATTCTCAGAAACGATCCTTATAAAATTGAGTTTTATTTTTCATTGAGAAAGCTGAAGAAAAATATTCGGTTCATTGGAACAGATTTTGAATATGATCAGGGAAAACCAGGGGGAAGATTGGAGTCATTTAAATTGTATTTCGATGAATTGAAAAAAGTTCTCGAAGCTGCTAACATTGATCAAAGTGTTATTAAATCTTTTATCTATGGAATAAAAGTACAAGGATTAGAAGAAGCTGATTTTTACACTTTCAAGAAGTACATTCAAAAGCTAAGTATAAATCAAGCTGACCCGGTCCTGAAAAGTAAATTGAAAGAAGCGAATTTTGTATTAGCGGCACTTCAGTCGCATGAAAAACCGGATGTCCGTGATAAAGCCTACTTCAGCAGAATGCTTGAATTATTGAAGTCTGGAATTTCCGTTTCAGAGAATCATAATTTGATGAGTTTCGGCAGCGCTCATGCTAATCCGTACAATGAAAAATGTTTATATTCCAAATTGAATTACGCTGATGATTCTCCTTTTAAAAGTAAGGTTGAAATATTTGCAAATATTTATTTCAATTCACTTTCTTATGGAAGTTACAACGACAAAAGTATCGTTTTAGAAACAGTAGGATTGTACTATGGATCAAAAGAGGACAAGCAGATCATTGATCTTGTCTTGAAAAGTTACAAACCTGAAATCGATAACAGTTTTTCAATTGTGAAAAATGATCTGAAATCAGAATTAAAAGATGTAGACAAGGTTCGGTATTGGGGTATACACTACAAAGTCAAATAAAAATTAATCTCTATAAAAAGCTGTCAACTTCTCTGATTTCTCCGGCTTTTAAATCACCTAACTTATTTTCACCAACTCTTACTCTTACTAATCGTAATGTTGGAAAACCTGCAGCAGCAGTCATTTTTCTTACCTGTCTGTTTTTACCTTCAGTAAGAATAATCGAAACCCAACTTGTAGGTCCGTGTCTGTCGTCGCGGATTTTTCTTGTACGTGGCGGAAATCCCGGATCAGTATTCAGTCTAAAAGCTTTACATGGTAGCGTCTGATATTTTACGTCTCTGATTCCAATTTCAACACCTTCGGTTAATTTTAAAATTGCTTCATCGGTGATCTGACCATCAACCTGAGCGTAATATTCCTTTTCAACTTTTTTACTGCGGACATTTTCGCTGACTTTACCATCTGTGGTTAGCAACAACAACCCTTCACTGTCTTCGTCTAATCGCCCAATAGCCATTATCCCCTCCGGAAATTCACCTAGTTGTCCCAGTAACTTTTTTTTCTTGAGATCGCATGCAAACTGGCTTAAGAAGCCAAATGGTTTGTGAATTAAATAATGCTTGTGATCTGACATTTAATCTTACTTACTGAATTGAATTCAAATTTGTGCGCAAGATACATTTTTTTCAACTTCCCGTTTTAACAATATCAAAAGCGTTCCGCAATTCTTCAATTTTAGTTCTGTCGAGTGGCTTGTTGATAAACTCTCTTACATATGGACTGCTGGCTGCAAGGTTATGATCTTCAGGATTCAGTGAAGTTGAAAGCATAATTATTATGCAATGAGATTTTATATAAGGAGATAATGTTTCATATTCTTTTAAGAATCCAAATCCATCAATATCCGGCATTCTGATATCCAGAAATATCAACTCAGGAATCAATTCATCATTTTGGCCAATTGATTTTAAATATGCCAATGCTTCATCAGCTGATTCTTTTACAATAACTTCTTCTGCAAATTCATATTTAAGAAGATTTCTTTCTGCAATATACCGATCTACATAGGTGTCATCTATTATCATTACTCTTTTATAAAGACATGGCAATTTCAACTTCCCTGCGATCTTTTTCAAGTTGATCGTAGGTTTTGCTGATTGCTTCTATAAATGCCTGAAATGACTTTGGGTGTATTACCGGATCCGTATTCAGATAATTAGCTATCTGATGTCCTAAAGTTTTGTTCACAGTGTTTTGCTTTGTTTGACATTCCTGAATGAATTATTTCAGTGAGTGGATTCACATTCTTTGTTCGATTGTTTTTACTTCCAATCTTTAACATTGTGTGATGTCAAAGCCTCTGTGTACAAAAGACAGGGATCTTTATTTAGTAGGTGCTAATTTTGATGATAATTTTGAAAATTATTATTTCAAAGTTGTATACAGCAAGAGTAGACTATTGTTGCTTGCACAAATTTTAGATTGTGTGAAAATATTACACATTTGTTGTTTACTGATATAAATCATAATAGGAATTGCATTCAAAAAAGAAATGCCTGCAGATTATACAGGCATTTCTTTCAAAAGATGATTGTGAAATTCTTAATCTATTATCAATTTAGACACTGTTCTTGAGTTATTATCCTGAACTGCGACCGTATAAATTCCTTTACTAAGTCCTTCTACGGAAATAGTATTGCTGTTATTGTTAATTGTTTCTGTCTTTACCAACTGACCAATACCATTCGTAATACTAACCACATATTCAGTGCCTGAAAATTCAGGTTCAATTTGTACATAATTGTTTGCAGGATTTGGATACAATTTGAAGTTTGCTGCGTTATTTTCTAATACAGATGTTGTATTGTTTAGCAGAATGGCAGTTCCATCAGCAAGTACAGCTAATAAACCAAAAGCAGCACCGTTTTGATTTGTAGCAGGACTTAAAAAACCTGATGCAAGAACTACTGCCGATTTTCCTCCTAATGTTGATAGAGGGGCATTGAAGCTAGCAACAATAGTTGTGTTGTCACTGCCGGGAGTAATGTCAAGTATATAATCTCCGGCTGGTACCGATAAGTATGGCGTTATATTAGAATAGGATGCATTGTCGACCAGAACATTTCCACCAACAACAACATCAACTGTTGGAGCATCACTAGCACCATGCACAACACGAAGATCAATATCAGTTGGATTTACTGATTGTTCAAGCATTTGATCTTGTAAAAACAATGTGAATGCAGTTGAAGCTGCGTCAGGGTTTAGATCAAATGATGCGGGATTCAAAACCCCATTTGCAATTGCAAGATATGTTCCGCCATTTGCAAGGGTAACTTCAAAATTCTTTAATGTATCTGACGCAGAAGTGCTGGTTCCCGGAGCTACACCGATATTTAACAAAACACCTGCAGGTACATCGATGAATGGAGTGGCAGTTCTGAATTCAAAGTTGTCGAGTAGCAAAGCACCATTTACATACACATCAACTGAAGAAGCTGCAGGGTCAGCAGCATTGTGTATAACTTGCAATCGTGCTGTACTAATTGCCGGAAATGCCACAACTGTTCCGTTTGCAAGTGCAGCATAAAGTCCGAAAACAGGTCCATTTTGATTGGAAGCCGGATTAAGAAATCCTGATGCAAAAACAACTGCACTTCCACCAGCAAGACCGGAAAGGTCAGCTTCAAAAGATGCAACTATTGGAGTTCCTGCTCCAGGAGTTACATCTAAAATATAACTAGCCGGAGGAACTGACAAGTAATTTGAAATTCCACCGTAAGTAACATTGTCAATCAAAGTTGCTACATTTCTTGCAATAACATCTACTGTTGGTGCATCACTTGACCCATGAACAGCACGGAAATCAACATTGGTTGGATTTACGGCTTGCTCTTGCATTTGGTCTTGCAGAAACAAAGTAAATGCAGTTGAACTTCCATCCGGGTTTGGATCAAAAGACGCCGGGTTCAATACACCATTTGCAACTGCCAGATATGTTCCACCATTTGCAAGTGTTACTTCAAAATTCTTTAATGTATCTGAAGCAGATGTACTTGTTCCCGGTGCAACACCAATGTTTAATAAAACGTCAGCAGGCACATCAATAAATGGAGTTGCAGTTCTGAATTCAAAATTGTCAAGTAATAAATTGCCGTTCACATAAACATCAACTGTTGTAGCTGCAGGATCAGCAGCATTGTGAATGACCTGTAAACGTGCCGTGCTGATAGCCGGAAATTCTACAACGGTTCCATTTGCAAGTGCAGCAAACAATCCAAATGAAGATCCATTCTGATTTGATGATGGATCAAGAAATCCGGAAGCGAAAACGACAGCACTTCCACCCGCTAAACCGGAAAGATCTGCTTCAAAGGATGCAACGATGGGAGTACCGGCTCCCGGTGTAACATCTAAAATATAGCTTGCTGGTGGTACTGACAAGTAATTTGAAATCCCGCCATAGGTTACGTTGTCAATTAACGTCGCTACATTTCTTGCTATCACATCTACTGTCGGTGCGTCTGATGAACCATGAACCGCAATGAAATCAACTAAAGTCAATGAGTCTGCAACATTTTTCACATTGTCCCGGATGAATAATGTAAATGCTGTTGATTGCGCATCAGGATTCATTGCAAAATTCATTGGGTCAAGTACACCATTAGCAACGGCTACATACCGTTGCCCGGCCATTAAAGTCACAGGGAAATTTTTCAATGTATCATTTACGCTCGTACTGTTTCCGGGTGCAACACCGATATCAAGTAAAGTTCCTGAAGGAACAGGCAGAAATGATGTAGCAGTTCTGAAAGCAAAATTGTCAAGAGTCAATGTTCCGTTTACATAAACATCGACTGTATCAGCTGCAGGATCCGCAGAATTATGAATGATTTGAATTTCAGCCTGGCTGAATGCGTCAATTGTTCCCATGGTAAAAAGCATGGCAACAAATAAGTTTTGGAATTGTTTTTTCATCGGTTAATTTTTTAGCGTTAGAGAATTTACTGATTTGATTTGTGAACAATTCCAAATTCATTTAGTTTTTTTTAATTGAAAAAAAACACAACTTGTTTTTGACGCCACTTTTTTAAATAATTTATGAGTTCTTTTTAAAGAATATGGTTTTAGAAAAATCTGCAAAAAATCTGCGGAAAATCCGCGGGATCTGGGAGATCTGCGGGAGAAAAAATCGGGCTTAATTTTTTTTTCTAGGATTTCGCAGAACTAGCAGCACTAAAAACAAGGATTATTATCAGTCTATCCCTTAAAAAAAATGATTAACTTTATTCTCTTAGAAAGTGTTTTGAAATTATGGATTATAAAGATTATTATAAGGTATTAGGTGTTGCAAAGACTGCATCTCAGGATGAAATAAAAAAGGCATTCAGAAAACTCGCAGTGAAATATCATCCGGACAAAAATTCCGGTGATAAAAAGGCAGAAGAAAAGTTCAAAGAAGTAAATGAGGCCAATGAAGTTCTGGGTGACCCTGAGAAACGTAAGAAGTATGATGATCTGGGAGCAAACTGGAATTCATACCAACAAGGCGGTGGCGATGGAAATTTTGATTGGGGAAAATGGTCAGGTCAGGGACAACAAAGACAAAGCAGGGGACAAGGCGGTGATTTCTTTGGCGGGTCCGGTGATTTCTCAGATTTTTTTGAGTCGATTTTTGGGAGTAAAGGAGGTAATGGACGTGGTCCCGGGCAGACTTCAAACCGAAAGATGAATGGACAGGATCAACAAGCCGAAATGGCTTTAACCCTTGAAGATGCTTACAATGGTGCCACAAAACAGATCGTCCTGAATGGCCAAAAGATCAATATGAATCTGAAGCCGGGAATTTATGATGGAATGGTTCTTCGTATGAAAGGCAAAGGTTCACCCGGCAGAAATGGCGGTGAAGCCGGCGATCTGCATATAACATTTAACCTTAGTAAACATCCAATCTATGAAGTAAAAGGAAATGATCTCCACTTTGAAGAATCGCTTGATTTATTTACAGCATTACTCGGTGGTAAAAGTGAGATCAAAATTTTTAATAAAACTGTGAAAATTCCTATACCTGCGGGAACTGACAGCGGGAAGATCTTTCGCCTGAACGGACTGGGAATGCCTTTTTATAATAAGCCGGAAGTGCGGGGCGATGCATATGTAAAGATGAAAGTAGTAGTACCGAAAAATTTAACAGAAGAAGAAAAGCAATTAGTTTTAAAGTGGTCTCAAATACATAAAGCTTAAGTCATGTCAAAATTTAATGATATAATTAATTCAGAAGTTCCGACACTTGTAGATTTTTCTGCAACGTGGTGTGGTCCCTGCAAAATGATGGAGCCGATTTTACAGAATCTCTCAAAGAAGGTTGGAAATTCGGCACGAATACTGAAAGTCGATATTGATAAAAATCCAGCTGTTGCAAATTTATATCAAATACAAAGTGTACCTACACTTTTGCTCTTTGTCAAAGGAGAAATTAAATGGAGGCAATCAGGTGTTGTGAACGAACAACATCTTGCCGAAATAATTTCTAAGTTTTAATTTCATTTGTTGGACTGAATATATTTATGATCAATTATCAATCAGCTGAAGATGCTATCAGATTAATCAAAAACAATGAAAGAGTTTTTGTACATGGTGGAGCAGCAACTCCAAACTTATTGATAGATACTCTGGCTTTGAATACCGGAAATTTATCGGGCATTGAATTTGTTCATATTCATACAGAAGGCGAAACAAATTATTCGAATCCCGGATTCAGGAATTCGTTTCATACAAACAGTTTTTTCATTGGTGCAAACCTACGTCCCTTCGTCAACAGTTCAAATGTACAGTATGTTCCCGTTTTTCTCAGCGAAATTCCGTCCTTGTTCCGTAAAGGTGTAATGCCTCTCGATACTGCTCTCATTCAAGTCTCTCCACCTGATCAACATGGTTATTGCTCATTAGGTGTATCAGTTGATATTGCTAAAGCAGCAACGGATGTTGCTTTAAAAATTATTGCTCTGGTCAATCCTAAGATGCCACGTTCACATGGCGACGGACAAATACATATAAGTAAAATCGCGGCTGCCGTTTTTCACGAGCATGATCTTTATGAATTAAAACAATCTCATCTTAGTGAAACTGAATTAGCAATTGGGAAAAATATTGCAGAAATAATTGAGGATGGTGCAACTTTGCAAATGGGTATTGGAGGAATTCCTAATGCAGTACTTCAATGTTTAAATAATCATAAAGATCTTGGTATCCATACTGAAATGTTTTCTGATGGTATTCTGCCTTTGGTAGAAAAGGGTGTTATCAATGGCCGGTTGAAAAAGAAACATACCGGTAAAATTGTAAGTGCCTTTGCAATGGGTACACGTAAATTGTATGACTTTATAAATGATAATCCGATGGTTGCTATGCTTGATGTATCATATGTAAATGATACGTCTGTGATCCGTAAGAATGATAAAATGACGGCAATCAATAGTGCAGTTGAGATCGATCTGAGTGGACAAGTTTGTTCAGATTCTATCGGTAACAGAATTATAAGTGGAGTGGGTGGACAGATGGATTTTATCAGAGGTGCTTCTTTAAGTGAAGGCGGAAAACCAATCATCGCAATTTCATCTGTTACCTCCAAAGGGGAATCTAAAATAGTACCTTTTCTTAAGCAGGGAGCAGGAGTTGTTACAACCAGAGCGCATGTTCATTTCGTTGCTACAGAATTCGGAATTGTAGATCTGTATGGGAAAAATCTGGCACAAAGAGCAAAAGCACTTATTTCAATTGCCCATCCTGATCATCGTGAAGAACTTTCAAAAAAAGCATATGAATTTTACGGTGGCTGAAAAAAATCTACTTTTATCCACTTTTTACTCTGATAAACGTCATATTTCCTGTTGATTCATTTCATATTCAACATATTAAAAATACGATTATGTTTGTATGATGAATGTCATTCAGCCAAAATACAACCCGCAACCCCCTAAGGTTACTATCTTCGATCGCTTGCCAAAAAGCATGGTCGATTTTCTTAGTGAAGCCGGGGCTATTTCAAGATTTGCAGGCAAGTTTTTTAAGCAAGCATTCAGAGCACCTTTTGAATCAAAAGAATTGTTCAGACAATCTTTTGAAATCGGTTATCGGTCTTTATCACTTGTCGCTATAACTTCATTTATTATCGGTTTGGTACTCACTCTTCAATCCAGACCCACTCTTGTTGAGTTCGGAGCTGAAGCATGGCTTCCTTCAATGGTAGGTATTAGTATCATCAGAGAGATTGGTCCCGTTGTGATAGCGTTAATTTGTGCTGGAAAAATTGGTTCCGGTATCGGTGCAGAACTTGGTTCAATGAAAGTCACTGAGCAGATCGATGCAATGGAAGTTAGTGGTACAAATCCTTTTAAGTATATTGTTGTTACTCGAATATTGAGTACAACATTAACGATACCAATTCTGATTATTATCGGAGATGCTGTTGCATTGTATGGCTCTTATCTGGCCATTAATATTCGGGGTTCTGTAAGCCTCACTTTCTTTTTTAAACAGGTTTTTGACAGTCTGGCATTCAGCGATATTATTCCTGCATTTGTAAAATCTTTCTTTTTCGGATTTGCAATTGGACTTATCGGTTGTTATAAGGGCTATAACTCAAATAAAGGAACTGAAGGTGTTGGAAGATCAGCGAATTCATCAGTTGTCATTGCTTCTTTACTGGTATTCCTTATTGACCTTGTTGCTGTACAAATAACAGAATTCTTCGGATTTTTATAATGGAACAAGCAAAACAGATATCTAATAAAACCTCCGAAGGATATGGTGAACCGGTGATCGAAGTTTCCGGACTCTATAAATCATTTGGAAATAATCATGTACTCACTGATTACAATCTCACTGTCAAACGTGGTGAAAGTGTAGCTGTTTTAGGAAAATCCGGATGTGGAAAATCTGTTCTTATAAAATGTATAATTGGCCTCCTTCCGTATGATGCAGGGTCTGTTAAAGTATTCAATAAGGAGATCTCAAGTCTTACACAACATGAGTTGGATGAATTACGCGCAAGAATAGGATTCGTTTTCCAGAGTAGCGCACTCTATGATAGCATGACTGTAAGAGAGAATCTTGAATTCGCACTCAGAAGACATGGAAAGCATAAGTCAAAGGATGAAGTTCTAAGCTTAGTGAAAGAAACACTTAACGATGTTGGCCTGGCAAATGCAATTGATCTGATGCCATCAGAACTTTCCGGAGGAATGAGAAAACGTATCGGCCTTGCCAGATCATTGATCCTCCATCCTGAGATCATGTTGTATGATGAACCAACTACAGGATTGGATCCGATAACTTCCGGCGAGATCATCAACCTTATGTTGAATGTTCAGAAAAAATACAATACTTCTGCAATAATTATTTCGCATGATATGCACTGTGCTCGTCTGACAGCAAACCGGCTTTCAGTAATTGTAAATGGTGTAAATTATAAACAGGGAACATTTGAAGAAGTGAAAAATTTCAATGATCCTCAAACCCATCCTTTTTTTGAATAGCTATGAACAAAGAGATCTATAGAAACATCCGACTTGGAGTTTTCGTAATTGCAGGAGCGGCATTGCTTATTTTTGGATTATATTCCATCGGAAAAAGCAAAAGTATGTTCGGTAAGACATTCATACTTTCTTGTGAGTTTTCTGATGTCAACGGCCTTGCTGTAGGAAATAATGTGAGGTATTCAGGAATTGATGTAGGAACAGTCGATAAAATAGAGTTCGCAAATGATTCAACAATTAAAGTGGATATGCTGATCGATGATAACTTTAAAAAGTATATCCGTGCAAATTCAATTGCATCTATTGGTACCGATGGCTTGATGGGAAATAAACTTGTCAGTATTGCTCCGGGAAGTTCTGATGTACCTTTGGTCGAAAATCTAAGTGTGATCCGTTCTATCAAAATTGTAAATACAGAGGAGATGCTGCGAACTCTGGATAACACAAATAATAATATTTCTACGATTACTAAAAACCTGAAAGAAATTACTGACAACGTAAACAGAAGCCGCGGTACATTGTATACAATATTAATGGATACAATGCTTGCAGGTGATGTTGAAAAAACTTTGCGGAATATTCAATATGTCAGCCGGAATTTAGTCGAAACCTCAGGTCAGCTTTCGGATATTACGAAAGATGCCAATTCGGGAAAAGGTGTCTTTGGTGTCATGCTTAATGATTCAGTTCTGTCAAATGATCTGCGGCAAGCAATTTTAAATATAAAGAATGGAAGTGAAAAATTTTCTCAGATCACAAACGATGTCACTCTTATAACAGATCAGATCAATAATGGTAAAGGTGTAATGAATAGTTTGCTGGCAGATTCATTAATGACAAAGGACTTGCGGAAAGCCTTGAGTAATATTGAATCCGCTTCCAAAAAGCTGGATGAAGACCTCGAAGGATTAAAACACAGCATCTTTCTGCGTTCTTATTTCAGGAAAAAAGAACAGCAAAAGAATGATAAATGATATTTTTTTAATTCTGTCCGATATAAATATTTTCATTTGAATGTAATTTCCCGAATTCAAACCGTTACTTTCAATTTTTCTTTTTTTGTTTGGCCAAAAAAAGAAACAAAAAAAGGCCACCACGCGCACCAAATCATTTGAAATCTTCGATTATTGGTTACATCCCTGATTCAACTTTTCAAATGATTTCGCGCAGCGCGTGGACTCCACGCACAATAGCTGCTTTATCTTTGATTAAAATAGATGTGTGTCAAAGACCTGTGGAGGCTTGCTAATAATTTGTTCTGCGAGCACTTGATTTAAGTTATATTTTTCAACTTAAATTACAGAGTTTGATATTTATCGGACAGTGGTGATTTTTTTAGTCAGTTACATGCCGAATAGTTAAATTTGTCGGATATTCTTTATTCTTATTTTTATTCATTATGAAAATCCTCATCGTTGAAGATGAACTCGAATTATTGAGTTCAATGAAAAATTACTTGTCTTTGGAAGGATTTGTCTGTGAAATTGCTCCTGATTACGAAACAGCAAGTCAACTGATTTCTACTTATCAATATGATTGTATTGTAATTGATATCACACTTCCTGATAAAAGCGGTTTACTTTTGATTGACGAGATAAAAATGATAAATACGGAAACGGGTATTATCATAGTTTCTGCTAAAAATTCCATCGATGACAGAGTATTAGGCCTGGCAAAGGGATCGGACGATTATCTCACTAAACCATTTCATCTTTCTGAATTAAATGCCCGATTAAAAGCATTGATCCGAAGAAAGTATTTCAAAGGTTCAGATCTTATAAATTGCGGATCTTTGCGAGTGGATATTGCGAGTAAAAAATTATTCGTCAACGAAGAGGAAATTATCCTGACTCAAAAAGAATATGAAATCCTGATCTATTTGATTTCCGGAAAAGAAAAGGTATTTACAAAGGAAGCAATAGCGGAACACCTATGGGGTGATAGTATCGATCAGGCTGATTCGTTTGGATTTATTTATACGCATATAAAAAACCTTCGAAGAAAGATCACCGATGCCGGTGGAGTTGATCCGGTAAACACTGTTTATGGTCTGGGGTATAAAATAGTATGCTCATGAAATTATTAAATCGTGTATCTGTATACTACCTTGTAATTTCGCTCTTCGTATTTTCATTCGGAGGACTATTTTTCTATTTTGTTTTCAAAGATGAAGTTTATGAAGAACTTGATGAACAATTACGCGATGAGAAAAGAGACCTTGAACGTATTCTTGCAAATTCTGATTCCCTTAATGTAAAATACAATGGTGTAAATTTTTTCATTGAATCAACACCGGCCCCTTCAGTTTTCAAAACCGAAAGAAAGGACACGAGTATGCTCCATGAATTTGAAGGAGAGCAACATTTCAGACAATGGCGGTTTAGTGTAAGCAAGGATGATAAGATCTATGCTGTCACATTGCGAAAGTCTTTAATAGATGTTGAAGATCTTGCGGAACAAATTGCTTTGGCCATGTTCTACGCTTATCTCGCTTTCATTTTTATATCTGTCATCCTGAATTATGTTATTTTAAATCGGATCTTCAATCCATTTTATAAAACACTTGCAGAGCTCCGGAAATATTCTCTCAATGCATTAGTTCCTTTACGCTTTTCAGAAAGCAATACGACTGAATTCAATCAATTGAATTCGGAATTGATGGAATTAAGTAATAGGATCATTTCTGATTATAAAAATATAAAAGAATTCAATCAGAATGCGTCACATGAAAT
The DNA here is from genome assembly GCA_016711505.1 of Bacteroidota bacterium. Lineage (NCBI taxonomy): Bacteria > Pseudomonadati > Bacteroidota > Bacteroidota bacterium. Next base: position 468,704 of record JADJSV010000003.1, read on the forward strand.
TCAGACTCCTCTTGCCATTATCAAAAACAAACTAGAATTACTGATGCAAAGTAGTGAATTGAAAGAAGCCGACGCTGAATTGATTGTTTCTTCCTATGAAACTACTCACCGATTATCGAAATTGGTCCAATCGCTTTTGCTTCTTACAAAAATTGAGAACCATGAATTTGTTACAACAGAGAAAGTAAATCTATTCTTGACTACAAAGTTATTAGCCGAATCAATGCATGAGGAGCTTGAATTGAAAAACCTTAAAATTAGTATCAACTCTGATTCAGATTTCATTTGCACTATTCATCCCTATCTGGCAGAAATATTGATCAGAAATCTCTTGTCTAATGTATTACGTTATACTGAAGCAGATGGCGAAGTGAAAATTGTTTCTTCTGATCGGGAACTTTCAATATTAAATTCCGGTATTCCTTTTTCATTTGATCCTGAAATGATTTTCAGAAGATTCTTTTATGCAGGAAATTCTTCTGTTTCTCAAGGTATTGGTCTGTCTTTGGTAAAAAAGATCGCAAATGCTTTTGACCTGAAAATTGAATATTCGTACGATGCTGGCTTTCACAGATTTACATTGAAAAAATAGCTTCAAATTTGCTTCAAATTTGAAGGGTAGTTTTGCAGTCAATAATCAACAACATCCATGTTGTGTCAAAAAAACTGCGAATGAAATCAATATTCAAGATCTCTTTAATTTCTATTTTATGTTTTGGTGCTTTTAGCATTATAGCAGGAAATGTTTTGTCAATTGAACCTCCTTCTATTGTTTCTTCAAAACTGAAAGAACTTTATCCTGCTGCTTCTCTTGTTCAATGGGAACAGGAAAAAGAAAATTATGAAGCAGAATTCACAATTAATGGAAGAGAAGTGGAAGTCCTATTTTCACCATCAGGAATAGTTCTTTCTGAGGACAAGGAAGTATTGATATCGGAAATCCCTGATGCAGTAGTGAAGTCTTTCAATAAAGAGTATTCTAAATTCAAGATCACTCAGGCTTTTTTACTTTGGTCAAATGAACATGTCCAATATAAATTGATTGCATCGTCTGTAAAAGACAGAGTGCATCTTTGGATTGATGATTCCGGAACGATTGAATCCAGGAAGGTGTTTGTGAGGGAAAAGAAATCAATTGTAAAATCATCGTATGGAGGTGGGCTGTCCAGTATTATTACAAAATGGGATCTGCCTCCTGTTTTGAGAGAAGTCAGTGGAATTGCAATGCATGAAAATAATGTCGTTGCGTGTGTCCAGGATGAAATCGGAACGGTATTCTTTTATGATTTGGCAAAGAAGATGATTGTTGACTCAATTCAGTTTGGCGGTCCGGGCGACTTTGAAGGGATATCTATTGTAGGCGATGATATTTATGTTTTAAGAAGTGACGGCCAATTAACCTGTATCAGTAACTTTGAAACTACACGGAAGATCACTGTTCATTTCCTGAAATTGCCCCAGGGCTTTCAGAATTTTGAAGGCTTGTGTCTTGATCAAAAGAATAACAGATTGCTGATCGCGCCACGTTTGTTTGATTCAGCAAACAGGACAGTAAAAAATATTTATGCTTTCGATCTGGTGACAAAGCAGTTTTCCGGAAATCCGGTGTATTCAATTAAATTAAATGATCAGATCTTCAATTCAGTTGTTACCAAAAAAGAAGCTTTGATACCTTCTGAAATTTTTGTTCATCCGGTTTCAGGAAAGATCTATCTGACGGATGCACGAAATAAATACGTTTTGATTTCAGATTCAAATGGAAGTCCTGCTAAGCTCCTTCCGCTTGACCCAACATTGTTTGCAAAAACTGAAGGGATAACTATGGATTCTGAAGGAATGATCTATTTGTCGAATGAAGGTAAAACAGGACCGGCAACATTGATCAAAATTTCTCCGGATAAATTTGATTAATTATTTCAAGAAAAAATATGATAAAATTTAATTTCAGGATTCCCGTGCTTATTGCACTGGTGTCTGTTGCATTTTCTTCCTGTGAAAAAGAAGCAGGAGAAGGAGGAACTTCACGTATCTCAGGGAAAGTTTATCAGATACAATTTGATGCTTCATTCCAGACAGTTGTAGATACTGTTCCGGCAAGCGATGAAGATGTCTATATTATTTATGGTGCTGAAAGCAGCGCTTATGATGACGACTATAAATCCAGCTTCGATGGGAGTTTTAAATTTGAATTTCTTCAAAAAGGCAAATACAGACTTTTTGCCTATTCAGATGATTCTACCGGAGCATTTAATGGAAATCTAAATCCTGAGAGTCGCGATGTTCCATCGTTTGTTGATGTCGAAATTGGAAGTAATGGTGATGAAACAACCTCTCCGGTAATTTATATCCTTAAAAATAATCAATGATGAAAATTATTTTGTTGATCCTGTTATCACTGATGAGCACCTTTGTGAATGCTCAGAGCAAAAAGGATGTTATCAAGAATAAGATCAAAGCGATCAAGGTTGTTACAACGGTAATGAAACCGGATGGTCAGACGATTATCCCGGAAGTTTTTGAAAGATATGCGCCGAATGGTGAAGTCACAGAGAAAATAGAGTATGATAAGGAGGGAAAAGTTAAATCGCATGAAGCCTATGTTTTTAATAAGAAAGGTGACCTTATCGAAGAGAAAATATTTGATGAGAAGTCTGTCTTAAAAAAACGGAGAGTGTCGACCTATAATTCTGATGGAGTTAAGACAGAAGAAAATCGCTATGATGGAAATGGCAAACTCGTAGAAAGAGAGATGTACACTTATAATGCAAATGGTGACCGGACAATAGAACTAACTTTTAATGTTAAGGGAGAATTGATCCGTAAGGCTTTTATTATTTATGACAAAAGGGGATTGAAGGTAGAAAAGAAAACGATGGATCCGAAAGACAAGCTTCTGGATGTAAAGAAGTATACCTACGAATTCTGATTTCAATATTACTATGAATCGCAAACTCCCGTTTTATTTACTGGTATGTTTTATTGGTTTTAGTTTCACTGCTAATTCACTCGACCATGACCTGAGTTTCTGGACATCGGTTGCATTAAAACATAAGTTTACTACCAGATCATCTGTTGAAATTGCTTTTCAGGAAAGGCAAAATAGAAATTTGCTCACAAATGATTCATGGTTAGGTGAAGCCGGATTTGAATATAAGTTTTCGAAGGACTTCAGTGCTTCAATTAACTACAGATTCATTGCGAAAAATGAACTAAAATATTTTTCAAGCCGGCATCGTGGGTATGTTGATCTGAAGTATAAATTCAAATTCAGCAAAGTCACAGTTAATCTCCGTGAACGAATACAGTCACAAATAAAAGACGTATATTCAAGCGAAACAGGAAAAATTCCTGAATATGTTTCGCGGACAAAAGCGGTCTTTAAGTTTGATGTTGGAGAAAGGTATACCCCTTATGTCGCCACTGAAATGTATTTTCAGATCAGAGTTCCTAATTCAGAAGGTTATAACATCAATCGATTCAGGTATGAATGTGGATTTGATTATGAATTCAACCTGATTCATCAGTTGAATGCTTTTTTTATGTACCAGCAAAATCTGGAGGAAACTTTAAATGATGTGGTTTTTGGGGTAGGCTATACATACAATCTTCAGTAAGTTGTTCCATTAAACTCAAATTTTCATCAAATTTTCAAGCCTTTTTATCGTAACTGATATTCTTAAAGTTTGTTAAGATGACGTGCCATTCATAAACAAAATATAACTTGCTTTCGATAAAAAATCAGCCTGTTTATGAAACGACCTATCCGCTCATTACTTGCTGCATTGTTAATTGGATGTGCATTTCAATTATCAGCAGCAGAATCTACTCTTCCTTCCAATTTCTTTTCAAAGAAATTAAATAATGGCCTGGAAGTACTGGTTATTGAGGATGCTTCTGTCCCTTTAGCTACAATTGAAATTTGTGTCCGTAACGGAAGTTATACAGAACCGCCGGAGTACAATGGTCTTTCGCATTTGTATGAACATATGTTCTTCAAGGCAAATAAAGATTATCCTTCGCAAGAGCAATTTCTGGGACGAGTAAAAGAACTTGGAGTCGTATTCAATGGAACAACTTCTAACGAGCGAGTGAATTATTACGTTACTCTGGGAAATTATAACCTGAAACCGGGACTTGAATTTATCAACTCGGCAATTCGTTATCCGCTGTTCAGTCAGGAAGAAATGAAAAAGGAAAATGTTGTAGTTGATGGTGAATTCCAGAGAAATGAATCGAATCCGGTATTCTTTTTAGTGCAGGAACTTGGTTACAAAATGTGGGGTGATCACTTCTGTAGAAAAAATCCTATCGGCGACCACTTTATCATTCAGACAGCTACTCCTGAAAAGATGAAAGTGATTCAGAATAAATTTTATCATCCGAATAATTCACTGCTATGTATTGCCGGTGATGTAAACCACGATGAAGTTTTCGCAATGGCAGAATCTATCTTCGGGAGCTGGAAACCTACCACAACTGATATTTTCAAACGCTGGCCAATACCGGAAATGTATCCAATGGTGGGACAAAACAACTTTATTGTCGTAAATGAAAATGCCAAAGCTCCTTTCATTGCTGCCGGTATGCACGGACCCGATACAAGAAATGATATTAAATCAACTTATGCTGCAGATGTATTTTCATTTATACTTAGTCAGACAAATTCTAAATTGCAGAAAGCACTTGTTGAAGGCGGACTAGCATTTCAATTAAATGTCGGTTATCAGACTTGCAAATATACCGGCCCGATACAGATAATCGTTGTTCCTAATCCTGCTAAGATAAAAGAAGCAGTAAAGGTACTTCAGGATCATATGGCTATGTGGGATACTGATGATTACTTTACAGATGAGCAATTGGAAACTGCTAAGAGCCAATTAGAGATAGGTGAAGGTTTTGGAAAAGAAAAAACATCTGAATACATACATACAATTACATATTGGTGGTCTTCAGCGAGTGTTGATTATTACACTAATTATGTTTCAAATCTGAAAAAAGTTACCCGTCAGGATATTAAAGATTATGTCAGAAAATATATCAAAGGGCAACCTTCAGCATGGGGATTATTAATCAGCCCGGAAATGAAGACTGCTTTGAATGTAGATGAAACAATTTTTGATCAGAAATAATTTATTCTTAAGAAACAGGAAATTAAAATGAAAAAATTAAACTATATAATCACTCTTCTTTTTGTTGCAGTAGCGATTCAGTTATCTGCACAAAATGAAATTAAAAAACGTCCTGTTAAAAAACAGGATATGGGCGTTAAGGAAATGATGGTGGATGGAATTAAAGTGATCTATAAGCCTTCAACAAAGGACATCATCAGTATTGCACTTTATGTCAAGGGCGGTACTACAAATTATTCTAAAGAGCAGGAAGGAATAGAATCACTGACAATGGGAGTACTTGCTCAATCAGGTTCTGAGAAATATCCTCGGGATAAATTTCACTCTACTCTCGAAGCAATGGGAACAACTGTGAATGCCGGGAGCGGACAGGACAATAGTACAGTTACAATGAATTGTCTTAAGAGTAAATGGGATCAGTCATGGGACATCTTTGCTGATATGGTCATGCATCCTGCCTTTGACGATAATACTTTTAACAATAAAAAAGAAGAGGCTATTAACAACCTCAAACAAGCTGAAAGTGATCCGGATTCGCATATTGATGATCTGATCAATGTTGAAGTATATAAGGGAACGAACTATAATAAAATGGTTGCAGGTACTGAAGCTTCATTGACGAAATTAACTGTTAACGATCTGAAGAAATATTACAGCTCATTGGTTGCGAAAAATAAATTGTTTGTAGTAGTTGTAGGAAACCTTAGCGAAGAGGATATCAAAGCAAAGGTGAGTATGCTGAAAGGAATTCCGATGGGATCAGCTCCTGCAGTTGCTTCAACAGATAAACGCCCTGATTTTTCTTCTTCTTCTCTGTTTAAAGAAGACAGAAAACTTGCGACAAATTATATTAAAGGGATAATGGATTGTCCTGCTCCTGGTTCTGCAGACTATATGGCAATGAAAATTGCTATCCAGATCCTCAGCGATCGTTTATTTCTGGAGATCCGTACCAAAAGAAATTTATCGTATGCACCTTATTCATATGTTGCCGGACAAAAAAATCCATACAGCGCAATGTATGTTTCAACTACTGATCCCGGACAATCAGTTCAGGTGATGACAGATGAAGTTAAGAAGATCCGTAAAAATGGATTTGATGCGAAAGAGTTGACTGATAAAAAGGAGCAATACCTTACCAAGTACTATATGAATCTGGAAACTAACAGTGCATTAGCTGTAACGATTGGTGACAATGAAAATCTGAGTACCTGGAAAACTGCTACAAAGGTTTTAGATGAAGTACAGAAGTTGAAACTTGAGGATATTAATGCAGCCTTTAAAAAATATACAAAGTCTATCCGTTGGCTATATCTTGGTGATACTGCCAATCTTGATGAAAAAGTGTTTACTCAGATTTTGGAGTAGAGTTTAAGCTTAAAGGGGTTTCAGTTGTTTAAGGGGTTTAAAGCGTTTAAAGTGTACCATCACACCTTAAACCCTTTAAACCCTTTAAAAATTTCGTTATATTATCAGAAAGCCAACCTATTTAATATTTTTTTTTTTTTTTCTTTTTTCTTTTTCTTCTTTTTCTTTTTTTTTTTCACTTTTCACTTTTCACTTTTCACTTTTCACTTTTCACTTTTCACTTTTCACTTTTCACTTTTCACTTGCTCGATACTTCATCCCTAAAGCCGCCCTGACCAAAAGTATAAGAACAGGAACTTCCACCAATGGACCAATCACCCCAACAAAGGCTTGCGGAGAGTGAATTCCAAAAACAGCAATTGAAACTGCAATTGCAAGTTCGAAATTATTACCGGTTGCAGTAAATGCAACGGATGTATTTTTATCGTAAGGAACTTGCATCCATTTGCCAATGAAAAAACTAATGAAAAACATCAGGATAAAATAGATGATCAGAGGTACTGCAATTTTTAATACATCCATTGGTAATTGTAGAATTGCATCACCTTTCAAACTGAACATCAAAACAATTGTGAAGAGTAGTGCATATAATGTTATTGGAGAAATTTTTGGAATGAATCTGTAGTTGTACCAGTCTTTGCCTTTGTATTTTATCAGATAATGTCTGCTTAAAAAACCTGCAATGAATGGAATTCCCAGATATATGAAAACACTTTGTGCAACTTCATTCATCGAAATATTCATATTGAAACCATGAAGTCCAAACTTTTCGGGTAATACATTTATGAAGAGCCACGTGTAAAAACTATAAGTAAAGACCTGGAAAATGCTGTTCAATGCAACCAGTAATGCTGCATATTCCCTGCTACCGCCTGCAAGATCATTCCATACTATGACCATAGCAATGCATCTGGCAAGTCCTATGAGAATTAATCCGGTCATGTACTCAGGCTCGTCTTTCAGAAAAATTATTGCAAGTGCAAACATCAGCAATGGTCCGATGATCCAGTTAAGAACTAATGACAATGAAATTAGTTTCTTGTCCTGAAGAGCTTTCGGTAGAAGAGAGTAGTCCACTTTTGCCAATGGCGGATACATCATCAGAATTAACCCAATTGCTAAAGGAATGTTCGTTGCCCCAACAGAAAATGTATTCATTACATCAGAGATTCCCGGATAAATGTATCCTATTCCAACACCAAGAATCATTGCGAGAAAGATCCATAATGTCAGATATCTGTCGAGAAATTTTAATTTTGGTTGCATACGTTCTTTGTGTATTGTGGAAGGTTGTTTTTAAAACAGTTCGTAAATATACGAATAATCTTAAATTGACAACTAGTCAAAAAAACCAATCAAAAGACCTTTTGCCAAAGCCCAGTTTTCGCGATGGATACAATATTTCGTCTTCGGTGGAGTAATTTCACCTTCAATTAGACCGGAATCTTTTAAAACTTTTAAATGTTGAGAAAGCGTACTATTGGCTATAGGTAACTCACTTGCCATATCACCATGATAACAACTTGATTGTTTCAAAAGCAATTGAATGATAGCTACCCTTACAGGATGCGATAGTGCATTTGCAAACCTTGAGATCAGGAGCTCTTTATCTGAATAGGATTGGTGAGGTTTCAATTGATAAACGATTGTGTTCGTAAAGATACGAAGTAATATTCGTATTATGAATATCTTCTGATAGTATGGGAAAAATTATTACTTTTAGAGGTGAATCTTCATGTATAAAATAATAATTATAAAACCATTGTGATGAAGCACTCTATCTCCATTTGTGTTATTTTTTTCTGTTGTCTCTTCATAGCAAAGGCTCAGCCTGCAAAGAGAATTATGCTTGAAGAATTTACGGGCACCTGGTGCGGTGGTTGTCCTGAAGGTACTTTAAGAGGTGAAACGATCTACTCGTTATTTCCACAGGAATGTATTCAACTTGCATGGCATCGTCTGGATTCATTAACTATTCCTGAAAATTATAATTTCCAATTACGATTCGGTGTGAACAGCTATCCAACTGCTTTGTTCAACCGGAATAGAATACAGAATTATCCATATAATCCGTTTCAAACATTATGGTTAAGTAATTATTTTGATCAAGAGAGTATTCCTGCAATTGCTTCTGTTTCATTCAGCAATATGACAAGAAATGGTTCTTCTTATTCTGCTGATGTAAATGTTGAATTTTATTCTTTGCCGGAAAGCGGAATTCCAATGAAAATAAATATTTTACTGATTGAAGACAGTATTCCTGCAACAGGAATTTTAGAACAAACTAATTATTCGTCAAATGTTGAAAATGGAAACGATCCCCTTTTATACTGGAAACATAATTCTGTTGTGAGAAAAGCAGTAGGAGGAACATGGGGAATTGGTGGTGCAATTCCTTCGATGATTTCTTTGGGAACCATTTATACACAGACAATGAATTTTGTTACGCAGCCATCATGGAATACTTCCTTTATGCATGCTGTTGCTTATGTTGCATACGATCAGGATACTACGGAAAATCATTCGCAGATCCTGAATTCGGAAATTATTCATCTCGATAATTTTATTTCTACTGAAATCAGTCAGGCTTCTAACAGTTCGTTGTTATCAGTATTTCCAAATCCTATAGATTTCGGTCAGTCCCTCAGCATATCCTATGAATTGCAACATAGTTCTGAGATTGAAATCGCTATTTATAATGCAAATGGGGCTTTAGTTTCTCAGCCTCATAAAAGCTATGAAACAGCAGGAAGACATACTTTTCTCTGGTCTACTGACAGATTAATGCCTTTTCTTGCTAAAGGAAATTATTTTGTTGAAATTAATTCTCAATCAGGTGAATCGTTTGTTCAGAAATTTGTTATAGAATAACTTTCATCTTTTTCTCAAGAAACCAACAATTTCACTGTGAAAAGTTAATCAGATTTCAGGATTATCCTTGCGCATTTCAGGTAACTTTATAGCCGTTAAAGTTAAACTGACAGTTTTTCTGTCGTACACAGTATTATGAAGCAAATAAGTAGAACAGCTGAAGATATTTTAGCGCAAATGCGTACATATTTTCAGGAAAATGCCAATAAACGTATTTACACCAATGAAGAACCACTCCGGTCCGAACTTTTTACTTCCGGACAGATGGAGAAGTATGGAAAGACCCTTGCCGAAACCCATCGTTTAAGTTCTGAAAAAGGCAAAGACCTTGTATTACGTCGTTTGGCTGATAATGAAAAAACATTATTCGAAGTTCAGACATTGCTTACAGAAGATGAATCTGCGGATTCGCAGATCACTCCTGCAGGTGAATGGCTGGTCGATAATTTTTATCTGATCGAAGAACAGATCCGTACTGCGAAAAGACATTTACCAAAAGGCTATAGTGAGAACTTACCAAAGCTGGCGAACAAAAGAGCCGCCGGACTTACTCGCGTTTATGATATTGCTTTGCAGATCATTTCACATAGCGATGGCCGGATCGATATAGAAAGCCTTAGTAGTTTTTTAAGATCCTATCAATCGGTAGCAAAACTAAAATTAGGTGAACTTTGGGCAATACCGATCATGCTTCGTCTTGCATTGATAGAAAACCTGCGCCGTGTTTCTGCTAAGATTGCGATCGACAGAATTGACAGAAATCTTGCTGATCAATGGGCGAAACGACTTATTGAAACTGCTGAAAACGAACCGCGGGATCTTATCATTACAATTGCTGATATGACCCGTTCAAAACCACCGCTTGTGAGTCCGTTCATTGCTGAATTGACCCGACAGTTGAGTGGTAAAGGTCCCGGACTTGCACTTGCACTTTCCTGGATCGAACAACGTTTAACAGAAAATGGCTTGACAAGCATAGAATTGATCTCGTCTGAAAATCAAAAGCAGGCAGCAGATCAGGTCTCTGTAAAAAACAGCATTGACAGTTTGCGTTTGTTAAGTGCAATGGACTGGCGTGATTTTGTTGAAGTACACAGTGTAGTTGAACAAATACTCCGGAAGGATCCTGCAGGAGTTTATTCCAATATGGATTTTACAACGCGTGATCAGTTTCGTCACGTTGTTGAACATGTTGCCCAACGATCAAGGTTGTCAGAAGAAGAAGTTACTCAGATCGTTCTTAATCTTGCTAATGAAAGAGCTGCCAGTTATTCCAAAGACGACAGACAAGCACATGTTGGTTATTATCTGATCGGAAAAGGTCTCATGGAGACCAGACGTGCTGCGAAAATTCCGCAAACGTTTTTTAATAATTTCCGGTTTAAAGTTCGTCGACGTGCTTTATTTTTATACCTGTCATCGATCTTTCTTGCAACAACAGTTTTAACTGCCGGAGTATTTTATCTGATTCGTGATGAACAGATAGGCAAACTAATGATGTTGCTAATTCTTGGAATTTCGTTCATAAGTTTTAGTCAACTTGTGATTACTCTTATAAATTTCCTTTCGACGTTATTAGTCAAACCAAGACTATTGCCAAGAATGGATTTCTCAGAAGGTATACCTGAAGAATTTCATACGCTGGTGATCATTCCATCAATGTTAACTAATTCTAAAGACATTGATGAACTTGTAGAAGCTTTGGAAGTAAGGTATCTGGCAAATATGGATAAGAATTTGCAGTTCGGTTTACTGACCGATTTTACAGATGCAAAATCAGAAGTATTGCCAACTGATCAAAAGATGCTGGATCAGGTCAAGAGAGGAATTGAAGAACTGAATGTCAAATACGGATTCAGCGAAAATGAAATGTTCTTCTTATTTCATCGCCCAAGAAGATGGAACAATGATGAGAAGATCTGGATGGGTTATGAAAGAAAGCGTGGAAAACTTGCTGAGTTAAATGCTATTCTCCGTGGACAAGGCTATGATCGTTTTTCATTGATGGTCGGAAAAACCGATACTCTTCTTGATATAAAGTATGTTATCACTCTTGATGCAGATACACAGCTACCTCGCGGAGCAGCATGGAAACTTATCGCTTCGATGGCCCATCCGCTCAATCGTGCTTTATACAATGAAAGAAAACAGAGAGTAACTCAGGGATATGGAATTCTTCAACCACGGGTTGCAGTAAGTTTGCCTGATATTACAGCTTCTAACTTTGCAAAGTTACATGGCAATGAGCCGGGAATAGATCCGTATACAAGAGCATCTTCTGATGTATATCAGGATCTGTTTTTCGAAGGTTCGTTTATTGGAAAAGGAATTTATGATGTAGATATTTTTGAAAAAGCATTAGGTGGAAAATTCCCTGAGAACAGGATCTTAAGTCATGATCTTATTGAAGGTTGTTATACAAGGTCAGGTTTGATCAGTGATGTTCAACTCTTCGAAAAATATCCAACTACATACAGAGCGGATGTTAAAAGAAGAATGAGATGGATCCGTGGTGACTGGCAAATTGCAGCATTCTTTTCTCCTTTTGTTCCGAATGTAAAGCACCGTTGGAGAAGAAATACGCTTTCAGCTCTATCAAGATGGAAAATTTTCGATAACATAAGACGGAGTCTGGTGCCAATTGCTTTGACAATATTTATGTTGATTGCATGGCTTGTTCTGGATCATCCATTATTCTGGACTATCGTAATATCAAGTGTAATTGTTATGCCTGTTGTGATTTCATCAGTGTGGCAATTATTCAAACGACAGAAAGATATTGTTTTTACTCAGCATATTATTTTATTCAGTCTGAATGCAAGTGGAGTATTTGTACAAATAATTTTCACTCTGATCTGTTTGCCCTATGAAGCGTATTATACTTTAATTGCTATTCTCAGAACCACATGGAGAATGGTAATCTCTCATAAGAAACTTTTGGAATGGAATCCTTCCTCAGTTGAAGAACGAATGAACCCTGCCAGTCTTGCTGCTTCATTCAGTTCAATGTGGTTTGAACCTGCATTGGCTTTGGGAATATTTTATTTCCTGTTTTCTTCTGATCCAAACAGAATTGCTGTTGCAATTCCAATTTTACTATTATGGATGTCTGCACCTCTCGTGACATGGTGGATGAGCAGGCCTATTTCCAGACAATCTAGTGCTCTTTCAAACGATCAGATTTTATATTTGAGAGTACTATCGAGAAAGACCTGGGGATTTTTCGAGAAGTATGTGACAGAAGAAGATAATTGGTTACCACCTGATAATTTTCAGGAAAAGCCAACTCCTGTAATTGCACATAGAACATCGCCTACAAATATCGGATTGTATTTGTTATCAAATCTCACAGCAGTTGATTTCGGATATATGTCTGTCAGCAGGATGCTTGCAAGAACTCAGCACACATTTGATACTTTGAACATTTTACCGAAACACAATGGACATCTTTATAACTGGTATGATACAGTTTCGCTTGACCCATTGATTCCGAAGTATATTTCAACAGTTGATAATGGTAACCTTGTCGGACATTTACTTACTCTTCGTCAGGGCTTTCTTGAAATACTTGACCAGAAAACTTTTGATTCGAAAGTCTATGTAGGATTAAGAGATACATTATTAGTCTTGCTGGAAAGAATTGAAGCCGGTGATAAAGATAAGTTCAATGAATTCAGAGATGCTGTTGACAATGCTTCACAATCGGAAGAACTTTCTGTTTATGAGAACATGCTTCGCTTGAATGATCTTTCTGACAAATTGGAACAAGCGTTGTCGGGAATAAATTTTACAGGTAATCCTTATGGTGTATGGTGGAAAAAAATATTGTTAGATCAGATCTCAGGAATATTAGAGAACATGCAAGTATTGAAGCCATGGTATCTTCTGGAATCTGCACCTGAAAATTTAAAGAACCTGATCCAGATTAAAAACCCTTCACTTGTAGAAATTTCCAAGATCTCTATTTACTTGCCAAGAGAAATTAAAGGTAAGCGGGCAGAAGCTACTGCTGAAGAAAATGCATGGTTTGATACATTCCTGATTGCATTGGAAGAATCAGGAAATCTTGCTGATGCAAGAATTTCTATGATCGATGATCAGATCTTTGAATGTGATGAGCTATCAAATATTGAATGGGATTTTCTTTACGACAAATCAAAACAACTCTTTACAATCGGATATAAGCCTGACGAGTATCAACTCGATCCAAGCTTTTATGATCTACTTGCATCTGAAAGCAGACTTGCAACTTTCGTTGGGATTGCACAAGGAAAAATCCCTGAAGAGAGTTGGTTTGCATTAGGTCGATTAGTTTCTAATCCGGGGCGTAAGCCTGTATTGCTTTCATGGAGTGGTTCAATGTTCGAGTATTTAATGCCGTTACTTGTAATGCCTAATTATGAGAACACATTATTAGACAGGACTTATAAAACTTCCGTTGCAAGACAAATTGAATATGGTAACCAAAGAGGTGTGCCTTGGGGAAATTCTGAATCCGGTTATAATCTTACTGATGTAAATTCTAATTATCAGTATCATGCTTTTGGAACTCCCGGACTTGGATTGAAACGAGGCTTAGGCGAAGAATTGGTAATTGCTCCGTATGCAACTGCAATGGCATTGATGGTAGAACCTGAGAAGTCGTGTAAGAATCTTGAACTGATGACGAGTGAAGGATTTGAAGGTGACTTCGGATTTTATGAAGCGATTGATTACACTCCGGCGCGTTTGCCACGTGGACAAACAAATGCAATCATTTATTCTTACATGGCGCATCATCAGGGTATGAGTTTACTTTCATTCTCATATTTGCTTTTGAATCAGCCAATGCAAAGACGTTTTGAAGCTGAACCTCGTTTTAAAGCAAGTCTTTTACTTTTACAGGAAAGAATTCCTAAAGCAACTTCTTATTACGCACATACTGCACCTTCTACTGAAAAGAATTTTGCAAAAGACGGTTCAGCGGTACGTGTATTAAAAACGCCGAATACTCCGGTACCGGAAGTACAGTTATTGTCGAATGGAAGATATCATGTGATGGTAACTAATTCCGGTGGTGGATACAGCCGTTGGAAAGATCTTGCTGTTACAAGATGGCGTGAAGATGCTACTTGTGACAATTGGGGAAATTTCTGTTACATCAGAGATCTTGACAATGATGTTTTCTGGTCTGCAACTTTTCAACCTAGTTTACGCAAAGTAAAAAACTATGAGGTAGCATTCTCTCAAAGCCGTGCTGACTTCAGAGGTTCATTGAACCGTATCGAAACACATACCGAAATTGTAGTTTCGCCGGAAGATGATATTGAAATGCGAAGACTTAATCTTTCAAATCATTCAGATCAGGTCAGAACACTTGAGATCACAAGTTACTCTGAAGTTGTTTTGGCTTCTGCAGCTTCCGATGCAATGGCGCCTGCATACAGTAATTTATTTGTACAGACTGAAATACAGAAAGCAAATAATGCAATTATCTGTACACGTCGACCACGTTCTGTAAGTGAGCATCCGCCATACATGTTCCATATGATGTGTGCCGAAGGGGTACAAGTGGAACAGGTTTCTTATGAGACAAGCAGAAATAAATTTGTTGGTCGTGGGAATACTCCTGCCAATCCTTCTGCAATGCAAAATCGGGGTCCATTATCCGGAAGTGAAGGTTCGGTACTTGATCCTGTTGTTGCGATCAGATATAGAATTACTTTACGCCCAAGACAAATTGTTTCAATTGATTTTATTATTGGTATAGGTGATACTAAAGAAATTTGTCAGTCATTGATTGAAAAATATCAGGATCATCATCACAAAGACAGGATCTTTGAATTAGCATGGACGCATAATCAAGTTGTGCTGCGACACATCAATGCAACTGAAGCCGACACTCAACTCTATAGCAGATTAGCGAGCTCAGTAATTTTTGCTAACTCATTCCTTAGAGCAAATCCGGCAATACTTATTAAAAATCAACGAGGACAATCAGGACTCTGGGGCTATTCAATTTCCGGAGACCTTCCAATTGTACTTTTGAAAGTTGAGAACCAGGAAAATGTTCAATTGGTAAAGCAATTAATTCAAGCACATAATTACTGGCAGCTAAAAGGATTGAAAGTAGATCTTGTGATCTGGAATGAAGATCATGGCGGCTATCGTCAGTTGTTGCAAAATCAGATTCAGGCACTTATTGCTGCTGAAGTTGCAGATAAACCGGGAGGAATTTTTGTCAGAGCATCTGATCAGATCTCCAATGAAGACAGAATTTTATTCCAGACTGTTGCACGTGTTATTTTAAGTGACGAAGAAGGTACATTAGAAGAACATCTGGACCGTAAAGCTGCTGCTAAATTAAATATTCCGGCACTCGTTACAACTATTCCGCCTGATACTCAGAGTAGCGTCATCACTCAGCCGAAAGACCTTAAATTCTTCAATGGTCTCGGCGGTTTTTCTCAGGACGGAAGTGAATATATTATTTCTGTCAATAGTAAACTGAGAACTCCTGCACCATGGTCGAATGTAATTGCTAATCCTAAATTTGGAACTGTAGTTTCTGAAAGCGGCCAGGCTTATACATGGGCTGAAAATGCACATGAATATCGATTGACTCCATGGAATAATGATCCGATAAGTGATATTGGTGGTGAAGTATTTTATTTGCGTGATGAAGAGTCAGGCAGATTCTGGTCTACAACTCTTTTGCCTCGTCCGGGAAATTCGTCCTATACTGTTCGTCATGGAATGGGTTATAGCGTTTTTGAATATCAGGAAGATGGTATCCAGTCAGAAATGTGGGTGTATGTGGATATTGAAAGTGCAGTGAAATTTACTGTGCTGAAAATTAAAAATGCATCAGGCCGGCCACGTAAACTTTCTGCTACAGGATATACTGAATGGGTAATGGGAGATATGCGTCCGAAAAATGCAATGCACATTTTCAGTGAAATGGATTCTGTTACAGGTGCACTCATTGCTAAAAATCCATACAATACAGAATTCCCTGGTCGTGTAACTTTCTTTGATGTCGACGAGCGCAAGAAAACGTTTACGGCTGACAGAGCTGAATTCATAGGAAGAAATCAATCGCTGCAAAATCCTGATGCTATGAGTAAAGTTAAGCTATCAGGAAAATTAGGAGCTGGTTATGATCCATGTGCTGCTATTCAGATAAATTTCGAATTGGATGAAGGAGAAGAAAAAGAAATCATTTTCCGACTGGGAACAGGAACTGATATAAATGATGCTCTTAATCTTGTGAAGAATTTCAAAGGAAGTGATAAAGCTGCTACTGCTTTGCAAAAGGTTCGTGACTTCTGGAAGAAAACTCTTGAAGCAATGCAGGTTCAAACTCCTGATGATGCAACCAATATCATAGCCAACTATTGGATCACATATCAGACGTTGTCGTCTCGTTTATGGGGAAGAAGTGGTTACTATCAATCCGGTGGTGCATTCGGATTCAGAGATCAGTTGCAGGATGTGCTTTCATTATTGCACGCTCAACCTGAACTGGCCCGTGAACAAATTCTTCTTGCTGCATCACGTCAATTTAAAGAAGGCGATGTACAGCATTGGTGGCATCCACCTACAGGTCGTGGTGTCCGGACCCGTTGTTCTGACGATTTCCTTTGGTTGCCTTATGTGACTATCCGGTATATCAGACAAACGGGAGATGATAAGATCCTTGATGAAATGATCTCATATCTTGAAGGCCGTCATTTAAATCATGAAGAAGAGTCTTACTATGATCTTCCAATTCAATCAATGCAGAGAGCTTCGCTTTATGATCATTGTGTAAAAGCAATTCAATATGGATTCAGATATGGAGAGCATGGACTTCCATTAATCGGAAGTGGTGACTGGAACGATGGAATGGACCAGGTTGGTAAACATGGAAAAGGCGAAAGCGTCTGGCTTGGATTCTTTATCTACGATATCTGTATGAATTTTATTGAGGTCGCTGAACGTCATCAGGATTTAGGTTTTGCTGAACAGTGTAAAGATGAAGCTGAAAAATTAAAAGTCAACATTGAGAAGAATGCATGGGATGGCGAATGGTACCGTCGTGCCTACTTCGACGATGGAACTCCACTTGGATCTCATCTCAACGATGAATGTCAGATCGATTCACTTTCTCAAAGTTGGTCTGTTATTTCCGGTGTTGCAGATAAAACCCGTGCATTGACTGCCATGAATTCTGCTTATGCCAGATTAGTGAATAAGAAAGATAATATTATTTGTCTGTTAGATCCTGCATTTGATAAGTCTGTTACCAATCCGGGCTACATCAAAGGTTATGTAGCAGGTGTTCGTGAGAACGGCGGACAATATTCGCATGCTGCTATCTGGATGATCATTGCATTTACTAAGCTTGGAGATTCTGAAAAAGCATGGGAGTTATTTAAAATGATCAATCCGATAAATCATGGACGTACTCCTGAAGAGATTGCAACATACAAAGTCGAACCATATGTAATGGCCGGTGATGTCTATGCAGTGTCACCACATCAAGGTCATGGTGGCTGGACATGGTACACAGGTTCTGCAGGATGGATGAATCAATTGATCACAGATCATTTCTTCGGACTCAGAAAAGAAGGCGACAAACTTTCTTTTGTTCCATGTGTTCCTGCTGAATGGGGATCTTTTAAAATTCATTATCGATATAAATCATCCGTATACAATATTTCGTTTACTCAGGATAGCGGAGTAGGCGCAATGACAGTAAAGGAAAACAATATCGATTTTGAAAATAATAAGATCGCATTGGTGGATGACGGAGCGACGCATGAGGTGAAGATTGTTTTGTATAGAGGAAAATAAAAGAGGTCAAGTGTATTACTGTGCGATTAGAAAACTAAAATTTTATTTCCTGATTATAAAAATGAAACAGTAAAGCTTAGAAACCGAAAAGGTCCTGGAAGGACCCTTTCGGTTTTTTCGCGAGTAAGTAAAAGTTATTTATTATTAAAAAGGCATCTTCACCGTCAACCCATATATAGATTTCTGATTCTTCAGGTAAATAACATCCAGACTAAATCCGAATGATCCCGAATCTTCGACAACAAATCCGGTTTTAAATTTGTTGTGTAATGGTCCTGACTTTTCATAGGATTTCGTAAAACCAGCCTGTAAGCCAACCCATTTTGCCCGGGAGCCGGAGATATTGGTCATGATCTTGAAATCATAAGATGCTACCATATTCAGATTTGTAAATTTTTCCGACGACCAGTCTGCGAATGAATTGATACTATAACTGACTCCCGTCTTGAGGAATGGAATTGCATATTTGTTGTCAAATATCAGACTTAAATTAAATGCTGCCATCGGGCTCCATCTGCTGCCAATTAAACTTAAGCCGAATGATGGCGACAACTCAAGAAAGTCAGTCTTGTCGCGACCATGATCTTTGATCGTCCAGTGTTCATTTTTTTTCTCAACTTCTATACGTGTACTTTGCTTGATGATTTTTTTGTTCTCTATTGCTGCTGCTAATGCATCACTGATTTTGATCTGTGAAAGTGAAGGAAGTAATGCCGGGTCTTTGAGATAAATATGCATCTCGTAATTATTTTCAAAAGCGTAAATAATATATTCATATGGTTGAAGTTCGTTCGTCAATGACCATTTTTCTTTTTGTATGTCAACAGACTGTTCTGCATAGTCTGTACTTTCAGCCTTTAACCTTCGTTTGCCATTGGCACTTACAAAGTAATATGTAAGTCTGGATCCGGCAGGATAAACTGAACTTTTAATTGCTTTATCCATATCTGCAAGAAATAATTGTATCAAAGAATCTGCGTTTTCGTATCTGAGCAAGCCGGTCTTATTTTTACCAATAAGAATAATAGTTATTTCTTCTGACGGATTGATTCTTATAGTATCTTTTTCTTTGCTGTTCCATTCAGCTTTATCTTCATCCAGATAATATTGCGCTTTTGAATCCTGTAAATTGGCAAGGCAAGCCCATAAAGCGATCAGCAGTATTTTTTTCATAGTAAGATTTTATTTTGATTATTTAGAAATTACGTTTCAATTTGAAATTCGTATTGTTGTCTGAGTTTTGATTGGTTGGCTGAAGGTTTTTTATTCCTAAGCGGAACTGAAACCCTTGAGCAAAAGTATTTTTATTGCTATCCTTTACAACTGCATCATCAAAATCCATTTGAACATATCTTTGTTTTGATCTTTTGATCTCTGACGTAGCTAAAGCCTTTTCTTCTACCGGCAATTGGATTTCTATATTTTTATCCTGAACCGGAATTTGTTTTTCGATACTGATCTCTTCCTGCCTAACCTTTGAATTTATTTTTTTTCCTGGTCGTTTCTGAAGATTTTTAATTTCAACAATTTGTTTTTCAATTGGCTTTTGAGATTCTGCCAAAGGCAAATTTTGATGAACCGGTGCCGGAAGTGCAATTTCATGTATTGGTTGCGTAGAAATTTCGTTGGTGGAACTACTGAATTTTGATATCCAGAGTGCAGAACTCAGGAACAGAATCAGAATTACGGCAGCTATCGTGCGCCAGTTTTGTTTCAGAAACAATGTAAGTACCGGTTGTTCCTTTTCTTCTGACTGAAGCAAAGCCCATTTCGCATCCAGATTGGGGTTATATCCTTGCGGTAGTTTATCAAGTGAATTGATCTTGTCTGCAATAAGTTTATTCTCCTTGTTCTCCATAGCTGCTTGTTGTTTGACTGATCATGATTCGTAATTTTCTTTTTGCTTTTGCCAACTGCGAACGACTGGTAACTTCACTGATGTTTAGTAATGATGCAATTTCCTTATGATCATAACCTTCAATAACATTCAGATTGAAAACTGTCCGGTATCCGGAAGGTAATTGCATAATATGATAGTTTAATTCTTCAGCTTCCATTGAGTTTATGATCTCTGCTTCCATTGGTACATCGGTTGTAGTTTCTTCTACAACAAACATCAGATTCTTTTTTTGTCGGATAAACATCAGTGCTTCATTTACCATGATCTTTCTGATCCATACCGACAAACTGCTTTCTCCATTAAATTGAAACAACTCAATATTTTTAAAGACTTTCATAAAACCCAACATCAGGCAATCCTCTGCATCCGCATGTTGTGATAAGTATCGCATACAGACTCTGAACATAGGTGCATACATTCTTTCAAAAAGCATCTTCTGTGCTTTCTTGTCACCCGATTTGCATTGGAGAACAAAATTTTCGTCGAATGTGGTCATGTACTTATATAATGCATCTCATCAAAAAAACGTTGCCTGAGGGCTAAAATATTTTTTACTTGCTAATTTATTAAAATCTTAATCAGAACTACCAAATTCATTTAAAGACGTTTTCTTAATTTCGCCTCAAAATGGTGGCTTTAAACCTATTTCCCGTGGATTGGCATAGGATTTTAAAGATCATATGGAAATTAATTAATAGTATTACCTAAATATAGTACGGTTTAAAATCCCTTCAACTTCTCATGAAATTTACAAAACAAATGATAGTAACTGCGATACTATCCCTATTCTTATGTTCAAACCCTGCTCAGGCAGTAGTGACATTACCTGTTGGTTTCAGTCAGGTATTGGTCGCAGGCGGAATTACTGCCCCAACCACAATGGCAATTGCTCCTGATGGAAGATTCTTCGTTGCCCAGCAAAATGGATTGTTACGTGTGGTGAAAAATGATACTTTATTAACCCAACCCTTTCTGTCATTAAGTGTAAATATTGACGGAGAAAGAGGATTACTGGGTGTGGCTTTAGACCCAAATTTTGCTTCTAACCAATATATATACGTTTGCTATACTATTGCCAGCGGTTTATTTAATCGTGTCAGCAGATTTACTGCAAGCGGTGACACTGTAATTCCCGGAAGCGAAGTAACAGTTATTGAATTAGATACTCTAATTGCCAATTATCATGGTGGTGGTCACCTGGATTTTGGACCGGATGGAACTTTGTATATAGCAGCCGGCGAAAATGGTCGTTCATATAAGTCGCAGGATCTGGACAGTTATCTTGGAAAAATACTTCGTGTAAATCCCGATGGTTCTGTTCCTGTAAATAATCCTTTTACCGGTCCAGGAAAAAGACAACGCGTCTGGTCATATGGTTTAAGAAATCCATTTACATTTTCATTTCAACCCGGTACTGGAAAATTATTTATCAACGATGTAGGTGAGATCACCTATGAAGAAATAAACGATGCAACAACAGGTGGCAATAATTTCGGATGGCCTGCTGCAGAAGGTGTCAGCACTGATACCAATTTCGTTAATCCATATTATAATTATATCCATGGTACAGCATCCGGACAAGGCTGCGCTATAACAGGCGGTACCTTTTTCAATCCGGTGTCTACTGATTATCCGGCATTGTATCAGGATAAATATTATTATATTGATTATTGCGGTAACTGGATCGATATGATCTCACTTACCAATCCGCCAACACGAACTACTTTCGCCTCAAATATCGCTGCATACTCTGTTGGAATTGCTACAGGAATCGATGGAAATCTTTATTACTTATCACGTAATGACGAAGCGTTATATAAAATAGATTATTCTGTAAATCAGGCTCCGGCAGTTTTAAATCAGCCACAGAGCAGAACGATTTCACTGAATTATCCTGTCACTTTTTCTGCTACTGCTAGTGGTGCTGCAACATTAAATTATCAATGGTTGCATAATAATGTTCCTGTTGTTGGAGCAATATTACCTGATTACACAATTTCGAATGTTGCTTTCGCAGATTCGGGAGACTATCGGTTAGTTGTTTCAAATACATTCGGATCTGATACCAGCGTCATCGCTCATTTAACTGTAACTGCTAATCAACCTCCTTCAGCTACTATCATCTCCCCACTTACAAATTCTTTTTATTCAGCCGGTGAAGTAATTAATTTCAGTGGAACTGCAAGCGATCCTGAAGATGGAACTCTCGCAGCCTCTACTTTTCAATGGCTCTTGGTTTTTCATCATGATACGCACATTCATCCGGGACCAACAGTTTCAGGTGGTACAGGTTCAGGATCATTTACAATTCCTAACACCGGAGAAAAATCTGCTAATGTATTCTATAGGTTATATATGATAGTTCAGGATTCAGAAGGAATGATCGATTCTTCTTTTGTTGATCTATTGCCTAGAACATCTATGATCACACTAAATTCTCAACCTTCCGGACTTTCCCTTCAACTCGATGGACAACCCTTCACAACTCCTTACTCTGTATTAAGTGTAGAAGGTATGTATAGAATGATCTCAGCTCCATACGCACAACAATATAGTGGTAATCAGCTTTTATTCACTTCGTGGAACAATAACGGTCCATTGACTCAGACTATTACAACACCAATCAATGATTCGACATACTTTGCAACTTATGATTCATTGCAACTTGCATATAATCTTGGCAATGATTCTTTAGTATGTGTGAATGATGTGGTTATTATTGATGCAGGTGCAGGGTATCAGAGTTATGTATGGACAGATGGTTCTGTCGGACAATATCTCATCATTCCAACTACTGCTGCTGATACCTTCACTGTAGGTGTAACAGTTGTCGATGGAAGTGGAATGACAGGAAATGATTCTGTAACGTATGTTGTTGATGTTTGTAATTCTGTTGATCAGATCGGCGGTACTCTTGTAAGCGTTTATCCTGTTCCTTCAACCGGAAAAGTTAACATCAGTAAATTACCTGTAAGTTATTTTCTGGATGTTTATGATATGACAGGAAGAGCGATCGTGAAAAATAGTTTTGTTCCATCAAATGAAATTAAAACAGTTGAACTGTCTCCGGGACTTTATTCATTTATACTTAGTACTTCTGATAAAAAGTTTGTTACAAAAAAAGTATCCGTGATCAAATAGTTTCTAAATAAGTTCAATGTTCAAAGTTCAAAGTTCAAAGTTGACTTCGTAGCTACCTACGAAGCCAACCAACTTTGAACTTTAAACTTTGAACTATCGAATTGCCCACATTTTGATGTAGTAAATTCTATCTTTGATTTTATTATCTTGCTTAAAATAGATAATGAACATCAATGAACTGTCAGCTCGGAATATCGAGGAGTAGAATACCATCTAAAGAATGGATTTTAGCTGTTTTGAAGCCTTTTTTAGTTTTGTTCCTGCTATTTATGTCTTCCGGATCTGATGGTCAGATCTATCGTTCGGTCAGAATTTCACTGGCTCAAGGACTCTCCCAAAGTACAGTTTATGGAATTGCGCAGGATTCGCCCGGATTTTTATGGGTAGCCACACAGGATGGATTGAATAAGTATGATGGAAATTCTTTCGAGACTTATTATAATCAACCGTTCGATTCGGCGTCGATTCCTTCCAGTAATGTCATGACAGTTTTCTGTGATTCGAAGAACAGACTTTGGGTCGGTACAATGAATTCCGGTCTGAGCCTTTTCAACAGAACGACTAAATCATTTACTACTTTTTCCGAAAGTGCAAGGAAAGGTTCGATCAACGATAACTCTGTTTTTACAATTTGTGAAGATGCTGATGGTACGATCTGGGTTGGAACTTCTCTTGGGTTGAATCGTTTGTTTGAGACTAAAAATGCACAAGGAAATGATTCACTCTTTTTTGAATCAATTAATGTAGGTAACGATAGTTTGCTGAGGAATACTTCTGTAATTTTTTCTGAAAAGCCCGGTGTATTGTGGATTGGAACGAAGAAGGGATTGTGCAGACTTACTACTGTCTCAAATGGCAATCAGCAAAACAATTCGATAAAAGTTTTTACTTCTGAAAACGGAATAGGAAATAATTACATCTGTGATATTGTTAAAGATAAAAATGGCAACTTAATAGCAGTTACAAAAACCGGAATTTCAATCTTTGATCCTGTTCACGAAAAATTTATTTCGTATAAATTATCTGACAGCAAGGAAAAACAAATTTATGTGAATTGTGCGACTTTGTTTTCTGATAATTACTTATGGTTAGGTTGCTCCGAAGGAGTTTTCAGACTGAATACTGATAAGATGATTCCTGATAAAGGAAATATTATTCACCCGGAAAATATCATTTCACGAAATTCATTTTCAGTTGGAGCGATCATCTCTTTGAAAGAAGACAAGATCAATAAGGGAATAGCCTGGTTGGGAAGTGAAGCAAACGGTCTGACCAAACTTGTGCCTGTTACAAAAAATTTCTATTCCGACGATTTGAAAGATCAATTAGATGTGCCTTTTGTTTATAGTCTCCTGAAGGATTCGTCTATCTTATGGATTGGTACAACTTCAGGATTGATCCGGAAAAATCTTTCTTCAGGAAAAAGTCAGTTGTTTTCAGTTAATACTTCTTCAGATGATATATGGGCCAGTGATTATATTAATCATCTTTTGAAAGACAGATCAGGAAATCTCTGGACCGGGACTTCTTCCGGATTATTTAAAATAGAAAAACCATATTCATTAAAACCTGGTTTCCGGAAGGTAGTTGTAAATAAAAGTGTTCCAACTGTTGGTGTTCGTGACCTGTACATGGATGTAAATGGGCAAATGTTTGTTGTAGTGCCAAGAAAAGTTTTTCAATTTGATCCGCAATCAGATGAATCGAAATTGATCATTTCACTTGATGAATTGAAATTGAGCGATAAGGTGGTCATCTCATCAATGGTGAAAGACAACAACAATAATTTATTTGTTGGAACTTCACAGGGATTATTAGTCTTTAAATACAGCAACAATAAGTACAACTATCTGAATCCTTTTATAATTCGTTACCAGCCTGATGATACTACCTCAATGAGATGTGATAATGTTTACAATCTGACATCAGATCCGGATAATTCTATATGGATTGCAACAGCAAATGGATTGACGAATCTTAAATTCATTTCTGAAAGTAATTATACGTTAAGAAATTTTTCCAGAAAAAATGGAATGAAAAACAATGCTATTTATACCGTGCAGGTCGATAGCATCCGGAATTCTATCTGGTTCAGTACTAATGGGGGATTGACAAAATTCGATAAAGTGTCGAATAGATTTTTTAACTATGATCTGCATGATGGTTTACAAAGTAATGAATTCAATGCGGGCGCCGGTTTCATTTCTGAGTCGGGTGAACTGTTCTTCGGCGGAGTGAATGGTTATACTTCATTCAAGCCATGGGAAATCAGGACAGATACAGTTAAGCCGCATTTAGCAATTACAAAATTTCAGATCCTGGGAAGTGATGCTCAGCAAGCTCTGAGTCTTGATGGAAAAGTGGAACTGAAGCATTATAACAATTCATTCAGCATAGAATTTGTTGCCTTGCAATTTTCTAATCCCGCAAAGAACCAATATGCATATATGCTTGAAGGGTATCAGAAAGAGTGGACGAATCTTGGTACAACGAATAAAGTTATTTTTTCTAATTTACCTCCCGGAGAATTTGTATTCCGCGTGATTGGGTCAAATGAAGATGGAATATTCAATTCAACAGGAGAAAAAATTATTATTTGTATAAGTCCGCCATTTTACAAAACCATCTGGTTTTATCTGGCTTTAGTATTTGTCGTAGGATCAATATTGTGGCTGATGCATGTGTATCGGTTAAAATTCAAAATGAAACAACTTGCCGCCATTGAAAAGATCAGGACAGATACGGCAGCGGATTTCCATGATGAATTGGGACACAAACTCACTACCATTTCATGGTTCAGTGAGATCATGAAACGAAAATTGAATCCTGACCAGTCTGAGTTGAAAGGCTATCTTGATAAGATCACCGGCACAACAGGAGCTTTGTATCATACTATGCGTGATCTTCTATGGGCAATGGACCCTGAGAAAGATTCGTTATATGATCTTTATAAGCAACTCCGGGAATTCGGCGAGTCATTATTTGATCAGACTGATTTCCGCTTTATTTCTATGGATGATAACCCTGCATTTAAAAACGATACTATTCCATTTGAACAAAAGCGTCACGTACTTCTTATTTTCAAGGAAGTGATGAACAATAGTTTTAAGCATTCGAAAGCAACGACAGTTTCTTTGAATGCTATCAGAGAGAATAACCATTATACATTGATTGTAACAGACGACGGATCTGGTATAACAACTGAAGCCAGTCAGTATGGAAATGGTTTAAAGAATGTGTATAAACGGTCCGGATTAATTAACGGAGATCTGAAAATAAGTTCAACCGGCAAAGGAACAATTATAGAATTATCAGTGCCACTCACAAATTAATAAGAAGATGATAAAGGTTGTAATCGTAGATGATAGTTCAGACTTGAGAGAAGGTCTTCAGATCGCACTTAAAGAACATGACGATGAATTTATCTGCATCGGTGCATTTTCAGATGCTGAAAGTGCTGTGAAGAATGTTGAAACACTTTTACCGGATGTGATTCTGATGGACATCAATCTGCCCGGGATTTCAGGGATTGAAGCTGTGAAAAAGATAAAGCGATCCCTTCCAAAAACTGACATCATTATGCTCACAGTATTTGCTGAAGACAAAACCGTTTTCGATTCACTTTGTGCCGGAGCTTGTGGATACATAACAAAAAACACTACTCCTGAACAGATCCTTGATGCAATCCGTGATGTTAGCAAAGGTGGCTCACCAATGAGCCCGCGTATTGCAAGAATGGTTGTTGGCTCATTCAGGAATTTCATTGTCTCTTCTCTTACCGAAAGAGAGCAGGAGGTACTCACATTATTGAGCAAAGGCAACAGTTACAAAATGGTTGCCGAATTACTTTTTATCTCTCACGATACTGTGCGATTTCATATAAAAAATATTTACAAGAAACTTGAAGTGCATTCTCTTCCGGAGGCGTTTGCTAAGGTGAAAAAGTTTGGGTGAGAATTTATTTTCTGGAAAATATTTATTGCTCCTGCCAAAAGAGAAATTATTGCACCACCTTCAAATCATTTATTTCTATTTTCAAATTTTATCTTACTACATATTGATGTAGCATTCACTTTTAATTTACTACATCAAACCACATTTACATGTGGTGAAAGATTTCATCAAAATTTTATTCTTTTATACCATCATACTGAGTGTATGATTTGGTAAACAAAGATTTCATTTGAGCGGACAGTTCGTCATTCATAAACAACATCACCGGATGATCGTATCTTACTTCTCATAGTTTTGGTTAAACAAGAATTCCTTAAATTATTGTTACAGAATTTTGATGTTGTTGATACCTGAACTGTTCGCTTAAAGAAATCTCTATCAATCATTATTTCACTTTAAAAATAATAGAAAAGATATGAGCAGGAAATTTACTTCACTACTTTTTGCCCTCTTAATGGCTACCGGAATTCTTTTTGCACAGGACCGGGTCATAACAGGGAAAATTACTTCTAAAGACGATGGACAGACACTTGCCCGGTGTTTCTGTTATTGTAAAAGGAACTTCGACCGGTGCCATTTCTGATATTGACGGAAATTATTCCATCACTGTCCCGGCAAGTGGAACTACACTTGTCTTTTCAGGTGTGGGATTTACTTCGCAGGAAATTGTTATCGGAACTTCAACTTCCATTAATCCTGTTCTGGAAACAGATATTAAAAAGCTGAATGAGATCGTCGTCACCGCTAATGCAATCGAAAGAGAAAAGCGAAGCGTTGGATATGGTGTCTCTACTGTTACAGGAAGTGATCTTACCAAAGGTGAAGAACGCAGTCTGGTAAATTCTTTACAAGGAAAAGTAGCAGGTGTACAAATTACCAGTGCTTCAGGTGGAGTAGGGTCTTCATCACGAATTATCATTCGAGGTGGTTCTTCTTTATTAGGAGACAACAGACCACTCATGGTTGTTGATGGAATTCCTATTCAGGATGATAACTTTCAAACAGGCGATGAACTGAACAGACAAGTAGATGCCGGGAATCGTGCCAATGATATCAATCCGGAAGACATTGAATCAATTTCTATATTAAAAGGTCCGGCTGCTGCAGCATTATACGGATCTCGTGCATCGAATGGTGCAGTCATGATCACTACTAAATCCGGAAAAGCATTAAAAGGTTCCGGAAAAAATCTGTCGATGACATTCTCAAGCGGAATGACTTTCGAAACACCACTGAAGTTACCGGAATTCCAAAATCAGTTCGGTCAAGGTTTACCATTCTTCTTACATGACCTTCGTGAGAATACAAGCTGGGGTGCACCATTTGATGGTGTCGTTCGTCCGTGGGGTTATGCTATTGATGGCGAACAAAGAGTAAAGCCTTATGTTGGACTGGAAGATAATGTCAGAGAATTCTTCGACATTGGACATACTTATACAAACAATTTTTCTCTTGCAGGAAATCAGGATAAAACTGCTTACTATTTTTCATTCGGAAATGTAAAACAAACCGGTATCATTCCCGGAACGGAATACAACCGCTATAGTTTTAAAGTTTCTGCCAGCACTGAATTATCAAATCATGTTTCCAGTTCTGCATCGGTGATCTATTCCAAATCAAATGGAGACCTTTCGATTCAGGGACAGAATACTGCCTTGTCGCCATGGGAGAATATCATACAAACTCCACGCGATATCAGTTTGCTAGAATTAAAAGATTATAAAAATAAATTCAATGACCTTGATGGTTATTATAGTCCGTATACAAACAATCCATGGTATACTCTGAATGAGAACTCATATGAAAATGCTGTTGATCACCTGATCGGAAATGTACAGTTGAATTACAAGCCGCTTGAATGGCTTACGTTCGATTACAGACTAGGGACAGATTTTTATGCAGACAACAGAGAAGAGATCCACGCAATAGCTAAGACAAATCCGGCATCACCACGATTCGCAGATGGTAGTATTGATTACCCCGGCTTTTATCAGGCATCAGAATTGACCGGACGGGAAATTAACTCGGATCTCACTGCAACTATCAAACGGTCTATTAACAAAGATTTGAAATTTAGTTTTATCCTGGGGCAAAACGTAAATGAGAGAAGAAATACTTCCTTGATCTCAACTGCGCCACAATTGATCATTCCTAATTTTTATAATCTTAGTGGTGTAAATGGAAATACTACAACTGCAAATGCTTTAAATATTCGCAGACTGTGGGGAGTGTATGGTTCTCTTGCTTTTGACTATAAGAATTTCTTATTTCTGGAATTAACGGGAAGGAACGATCATTCATCAACTCTTCCGATTGATAACAATAGTTATTTTTATCCAAGCGCAAATTTGTCATTTGTCTTTACAGATGCATTTAAGCTAAGCAATAAAGTTTTATCATTCGGAAAGATAGCTTTGAGTTATGCACGGGTTGGGAAAGATGCTCCGGCTTACAGTTTGAGTGAAGTCTTTACAGCTCCAAATACAAGTAATCCAGCTTATACAATTACAGACGGACACCAGGGTGTGCAGATTGAATTTCCTTACGATGGAATTCCGGGATTTACAAAAGGAAACACACTTGCCAATCCAAATCTGACACCTGAATTTACAACTGCATTCGAGATCGGAACAGAGCTTTCATTCTTGAATGACCGAGTGGGATTCAATTTTAATTATTATACCAACAGAAGCGAAGATCAGATCATCCCAATTCAGCTTCCTGCAACAATTGGATACCGTGCTCAATTTGTGAATGCTGCAACAATGACCAACAAAGGAATTGAAATGCTTTTGAAAGTTGTTCCTGTTGTGAATAAGAATTTTAAATGGACATTGTCAGTTAACTATTCTAAGAATACGAATAATGTTGAAAAGTTATACGGTGGTTTAAGTCAGATCTCAATTGGAAATGGAACCACATTTGTCGGTGCCGATCTGGTTGCTGCTATTGATAAACCATGGGGACAGTTGTTGGTAACATCTTTCATGCGTGATCCTGAAGGTCATGTCGTTTGTGATCCGAATACCGGACTTCCAATTACAGATCCGAATGATCAGCTAGCAGGAACTGTTCTGCCTGACTATACAATGGGTATCAACAATGCTTTTACTTATAAGAGCTGGAGCTTCTCTTTCACATTTGATATCAAACAAGGCGGATTACTTTATTCAAGAACCCGCAGTACGATGATCTTTACCGGTACTGATCCGGCTACAACTTATAATAACAGAGAACCTTTTATTATTCCAAACAGTGTTGTTTTGAATCCTGATGGTTCCTATGGTGAGAACACGGTAGAAGCAGATCCATTTACATACTTTGCTAACTCCGGTGCTGCACTTACAAATGTGCATGGTGAGAATTTATTGGATGGTTCTTATGTTAAACTTCGTGAGTTAAATATATCTTATGTCTTACCGAAACGTTGGATGAGCAAAACTCCTTTCGGTGAAATCACTTTAACAGCGTACGGAAGAAATCTCTGGATCAGTACTCCTGAAGAGAATATCTATCTGGATCCTGAAGTTAGTTCATTCGGTACAGGAAATGTTCAGGGCTATGATTATGGCGCTTTACCTTCTGTAAGAAGTTTTGGTGGCATGGTAAGATTTACTTTTTAATCAAATCAAAAATGAAAACTATGAAAAACATTAAAATATATACAGGTTTGATCGTCATTGCAGCAATGCTTACGATGAATTCATGCAAGAAGGATTTTCTCGACGTAAATACCGATCCGAATAATCCTATTGATGTAACAAGTGAATTGATCCTTCCACCGGCAATCGCTCACACCGCATTTATAACGGGTGGAACTTATCAGGTTATCACTGGATTCTGGGCTCAATACTGGACGCAAGGTTCAACCGGAAATCAATATAACATCTATGATCAGTATCAGATTCCGAATACGACTTTTGACAGACAGTGGGTGGAATTGTATTCTGATGTACTTGAAGACTTCAAAGTACTCAGCGAAAAAGGTATCTCTGAGAATAAACCTAATTACACAGCCATTGCATATATAATGGAAGCGTATGTATTCCATGTACTAACCGATCTGCATGGTGACATTCCATATTCAGAAGCATTGCAAGGCTTGAATAACATTGCCCCGCATTTCGATTCACAGCAATCTATTTATGATGGATTGATCGTAATGATCGATAAAGGAATTTCAAATATAGATTATGATGCAAGCGCATTTGTTCCGGGAGCTGATGATTTTATTTATCATGGCGATATGGAATTGTGGGAGCGTTTTGCAAATTCACTTAAGCTAAGAATCTATATGCGCCAATCAGAGGTTCGTCCCGGCGTAGCGCAGGCAGGTATTAGCTCTCTGTATACTAATGGAGCAATATTTCTGGAAGACGGTATGGATGCAGAAATGCATTTCGTTAATTCCGTAGGATATGAACATCCATTGTATACTGAATTCATAAATCTGGGCAGACAAAATATTATGGCCAGTAATACAATTTTGAATTACATGATTGCTAATGGTGATCTTCGTATCGATGCTTTTTTTACTCCCGCAACGACAGGTCCTAATGCCGGCTCACATGCAGGCATCGATCAGGGAGATGGAAAGACTCCAACTTTCCCTTCTGATGCTACTCCTAATGATTTCTCTCAGCCAAGTGATTTAATTGCCGGTGGTGATGCCGCTGCAGTTTTCATGTCTGCGTCTGAAACATATTTTCTGCTTAGTGAAGCAGCAGCACGCGGATGGATAGCAGATGATGCTCAGGCTTTGTATGAAGCAGGTATTACTTCTTCATTTCTACGTTGGGAATTTTCTGAGACAGATGCATCTGATTATTATGCATTGCCGCAGATTGCTTTTCCTGCAGCAGGTAGTCAGGACGATAAAGTAAAAGCAATCATCACTGAGAAGTGGGTTGCTAATTGCGGAAATCAATCGATAGAAGGATGGAATGATTGGAGGAGAACAGGATATCCTGATTTCTTTACTGTATCTCTTACCAGTCTTATCGCTCCGGGAAGTTATCCGCAGAGATTGCCTTATCCGAATTCAGAAATACAGACAAATCAGAATACACCGGCTCAACCTGACATCACTGCGAAAGTATGGTGGGATGTCAACTAACGATTTTAACCAGATAAACACTATGAAAAAAAATATATTAATTCTCACAATTGCGGTGATTTCAATCCTTGGTGCCTGTAAAAAGGAGGATACTGCTGAAGTTTCAAAAGTAGTAAGCGTAAGTTATCCGATGATCACTTTAAAAGGCGCTCCGGGTGATACCGTAATTTTTCTGGCAACCGGTTCTACCTATACCGATGCAGGTGCAACTCTGACAGATGATATTACAGGAGCACAATCCGATCTTATCGGTAGCACTGCTGAAGTTGATCTTTCAACTCCGGGAGTTTATTATGTAACATTTTCTGCAAGTAATTCAAACGGTTTTGAAACGACTAAGAACAGAGTCATTGTAGTTTATGATGCTGCTGTTCCTTTAGAAGATTATACCGGTACCTATTCGCAGGCAAATGGAAGAGTTGTAAATGTGGCAAAAGTCGCAGACCGGTTATTTACATGCGATGATCTGTACGGAACGTTTACAATTCCAATTCCATTGTATTTTGTTGATTTTGGAACGGGCTTATATATTCCATCTCAGAAAATTCATCCATCTCTTGGTGTTGAAGTACATGGTGAAGGCGAGAAAACAGGAACTGCCGGAAGTTATGTTCTGGATTTCTATGGACTGACCCGTGATGGACAACCGCGTCCGAGAACATTAACGCAACAATAATTTCTAATGAAGAAAAATGTTGTTACAATATTTCTTTTTCTTCTTGTTGCTGCAATGAATGCACAAAATGTAAAACCGTGTTCAACACCTGAAAGTAAGCAGTTTGATTTCTGGGTAGGCGAATGGGATTTGACGTACAGTGATACAATGCATGCTACCAACAAGATCGAACATGATTTTGATGGCTGTGTTATTCATGAAAAGTTTTATGACCCGAATCAGAAATACAGAGGCGAAAGCTGGTCAATGTATAACCCTGTTTTAAAATTATGGCAGCAAACATGGGTTGACAATCAAGGTTCATACTTTGCATTAACAGGAAAGTTTGAGAACAATGAAATGCTGCTCTTTACAGCACCACAGATTTTAAAGAAAGGTGGAGTAGGTTATAATAAGATGCGGTTCTATAATATTACTCCTGATAGCTTTGACTGGAGCTGGGAACTGACAAGAGATGAAGGGAAGACCTGGAATGTTGTCTGGAGTATTCGGTATTCCAGAAAAAAATAAAATGATTATAGGATAAATTGATTATTTCTGAAAAATTAACGCAGAGTCCACAAAGAAAAAAAGGGAGAAACAAAAGATCTCCTTTTCCTCCCTTTTTTCCCTCGATGCGCTCTATGTTTTAAAAAACTCAAAGTCGAACACCTCTCAAATAATAGTATCAGTTTTTAGGCATAATTAGGAAGCGAAGCACTTTGAAAAAGGTGTTTCGTTTTTTGCATTCTAAGCGAAGACTTTGCTAATGGATTTTTTATTAAGAGGTTTTTCAATAAAATCAATAACGTTTCTATTAGTCTTGGATAAATCAATTTCTTCCTGATTTATTGATGAGGAAAGAATATAAATATTTATTTGTTCTTTAATTCTTTGAGAAAATGTTTCAAATTTTTCAAGGAACTGCCAGGCATCCATAGAACCCATATTTATGTCCAGAAATAGAGTTGCAGGATTATTAGTTTGAGTATTGCTGAAATGATCATGTAAGAACTTAATTCCAATTTCAGGATCGGTAAAATCAATAATCTCTATCTCTTTGCCTAACAACCTTGATAGGATCAGTTTTGAAAGTGATATGTTTTGTACGTCATCGTCGATTAAAATGATTTTTTTCATTTTCAAGGCTTATAGTCTAATTCTATTAAGAATTCTGTTCCTTCATTGATTTTACTCAGCACTTTAATATTCCCTCCAAGTAATTCTACCTGTGTTTTTACCATGAAAAGTCCCATTCCTTTTCCCTCTACCTGTGTATGAAACCTCTTATATAATCCAAACAAATATTTTCCATGTTTTTTCAAATCAATTCCGATACCATTGTCTAAAAATGAAATAATTATTTTATTTTCTACGATATGGCTTTTAATATGAATTAGTGGTGGTTCATTGGTTTTTTTATACTTAATACTATTAATTATAAGGTTGAAAAAGATACTATGAATATATG
Organism: Bacteroidota bacterium; assembly: GCA_016711505.1. Classification (NCBI taxonomy): domain Bacteria; kingdom Pseudomonadati; phylum Bacteroidota; species Bacteroidota bacterium. Next base: position 503,126 of record JADJSV010000003.1, read on the forward strand.
GTTTTACAGACATAATATTTTCTGCTTCTGAGAAGTCAGGCTTAATTCTCACCTGATTACTGTCAATTAATTCCCCAATACTCAGAAATATTTCATTGACCAGTGTTGTTAAATTGATCCGTTCATTTCTATTTCCGGAATTTCGTTTGATTTGTAGAATTTTATTTAAATCCCGGATTATATTGTCTAATTGTATTACAGAAGTAGTGAGGTGATTTAAGTATTCTTTTTGATCAGTCTCAGAAATTCCGTCCTCATTTAAAAAATCAGCGATACCAATAATATTTGCAGTTGGTGCCCGCAAATTGTGCGAAACCATAAATGTAAACTGCTCCAGATCGCAATTACGATTTATCATTTCCTTGATTAATTTCTCACGTTGAACTTCAGCTTTTTGAAGCTTTAAATTTAACTCAGATAATTCTATAGCCTTAAGTGTTCTTTCTTTATTCTGGACTGCCAGTTCATCATTTGCTAATTGCAATTCGGAACTGCGTTTTACTTTTTCGCTATTTTCGAATTCTAATTTTTTATTTGCTATAATCAATTCTGCTGCTCTCTTTTCTTTTTCATTGTTCTGAAAAAGTAACTCCTCATTTGCAAGAAATAGCTCAGCGGCACGCGCCTCTTTTTCTTTATTTTGGTAGGCTAGTTCGATATTTGCCAGAATTAATTCTGCAGCTCGTTTTTCTTTCTCAGAATTCTGGTATGCTAATTCTATGTTGGCGATAACTAATTCTGCTGCACGTTTTTCTTTTTGTTCGTTTTGGTAAGCTAGTTCACTATTCAGAATGAGTAATTCATATTCACGCTTTGTCTGCATTTCATTCTGTTTTTCCAACTCATTGTTTAGTTGGGTTAACTGAAATGAAGTCATAGTGTTTTTTATTTTAGGTAGTTTCATTTGGAAAATTCTTTTTTATAAGATGATTTATAGCATACAATTGCCCACCTCTTTTATACGTTATTTTGATCGTTTTGTTTATGAAATGCGAATCTTTAAGCATAAATAATAAGGGAAAATCTGTCAGATTTTTGATGGGGTAAATATTGCCCGAGTTTAAATAACATGTTTTAATGACTTATTTAGAGGAAATGAAGTGCTTAGAAATAATGAAAAAAATTTTTGGATGAAGTTAATATAAATCGTAATATTGCGATGTAATGGGAATTTCAAAAACAGAAGAATTTACGGTAAGAGACAACAAAGTTGCTCAATATGCCAAAGCACTGGCACATCCTGCCCGTGTAGCGATCATTGAAGTTCTTTTAAAAAAGAACTCATGTATCTGTGGTGATATAGTGGATGAATTACCTTTGTCTCAGTCAACCGTGTCTCAGCACTTGAAAGAATTGAAGTCTGCCGGATTGATCCAGGGAGATATTGAAGGAGTAAAAACTTGTTATTGTATAAATGAAAAAGAGTGGCTTCAGGCTAAGCAATATCTGAATGCACTGTTTGATAAGTTAGTTGTTAAGAAAAATTGTTGCTAAAAAAATTTAACTTTATTAATCGTAATATTACGTTAGCTATGGAAAACAAAACCCCCGAACAAATTAAAGAACTTGTGAAACAACAGTATTCACAGATCGCACTGCAAGAGAAGGATCAGAATGAATCATCATGTTGTGGTTCTACATGCTGCTCAACGGATGTATATAATATTATGTCCGATGACTATTCAAAATTGGAAGGTTATAATCCGGAAGCAGATCTTGGACTTGGATGTGGATTGCCTACTCAGTTTGCAAAGATCGCTAAAGGAAATGTGGTCATCGATCTGGGTTCAGGAGCAGGAAACGATTGCTTTGTTGCTCGTCAGGAAACAGGTGATACCGGAAAAGTTATTGGTATCGATTTCACTCCGGCTATGATCGATAAAGCACGGATTAATGCAGAGAAACTCGGATATCATAACATTGAATTCCGTCAGGGTGATATTGAAAACTTACCGGTAACTTCTAATGTTGCTGATGTCGTGGTTAGTAATTGTGTTTTGAATCTGGTTCCTGATAAGGTAAAAGCCTACAGCGAAGTATTCCGTGTACTTAAACCTGGCGGACATTTCAGTATCTCTGATGTAGTGCTTGAAGGTGCTTTGCCAAAGACTCTGATGAATGTTGCAGAAATGTACGCCGGTTGTATTTCCGGAGCAATTCAGAAAGATGTATACCTCAAAGCTATACATGATGCAGGTTTTAAAAATGTAACTATTCAAAAGCAAAAAGCAATCTTACTTCCTGATGATATCCTTAAAGAATATTTATCGGAATCTGATATTAAAACCTACAAAGAAAGTGGTGTAGGGATATTCAGCATAACAGTTTATGGTGAGAAAGAAAAAAAAGATCAACCATGTTGTCCACCCGGTTGTTGTAATTGATCTTTTGAATTAAATAAAGCAGATAATTTAAATCGAATCAGATGAAGAAAAGAGTATTGTTTCTGTGTATGCACAATTCCGCTCGCAGTCAGATGGCAGAAGCTTATCTGAAAAAGTTCGGAGGTGACAATTTTGAAGTTGAAAGCGCAGGCTTTAAACCTGCGCCTATTAATCCTCTTGTAATAGAAGCATTGCATGAGGATGGAATTGACATCTCTTCTAATCCAACAAAAGCAGTATTTGATCTTTTTAAAGCCGGACAAATCTTTCATTATGTGATCCGTGTTTGTAATATTGCAGCTCAGGAACAATGTCCTATCTTTCCAAGTATGGCCGAAATGATCGATTGGTCTTTCGATGATCCTTCAACCTTTACAGGTAGTCATGAGGAAAAAATGGTAAAGGTCAGAGAAGTACGGGAAAAGATCAAAGCTCAGGTAAAAATGTTTGCTGAGCAAAAGCAATTGTCAGAAAAATGATAACTCAAATAGGATAGAATGAAAATAGCACTCTTCATCGATGTACATGCTAATCTCCCTGCATTGGAAGCTTGTTTGCAAAACATTGATGCCAAGAAACCTGATGCAATTTATTGTCTGGGCGATCTGGTAGGTTACAATATCTGGCCCAATGAAGTGATCGATATTATCAGGCAACGAAAAATTCCAACGATAGCCGGAAATTATGATTTTGGTATTGGAAGATCTAGTGATGATTGTGGATGTGCTTACAAAACAGATTCAGAAAAAGAATTGGGAAAGGTGTCTATTGCTTACACTAATGAGATCGTCAAGAATGAACAACGGCAGTATTTAAGAGAATTACCCGCACATATCAGATTAGAATTTCAATTGAACAACGACAAGCTTAATTTACTGCTTGTGCACGGAAGTCCGCGTAAGATCAATGAATATCTTTTCGAAGATCGCGATGAAAAAAGTTTAAACCGTATCATGGAGCAGGCAGATGCTGACATTATGTGCTTTGGTCACACGCATAAACCATATCATCGGATACTATCCACTGAGATTGAAAATAAAAGCAGATTCAGACATGCGATCAACATCGGTTCTGTCGGAAAACCGAAAGATGAGAATACGAAAGGTTGTTATGTTATGCTAACGATTGACGAGAATTCTTCAGTTAATAAAAGTGATTCAATTCACGTCGAATTTTGCCGCTTCGATTACGATATTGAAAAAGCTGCAAATGCAATTGAGGATAGTCCACTGCCAAATGAATATGCTGAGATGCTTCGAAAAGCGTTCTGATTTTAGTTTCTAAGTCGTATTGATCTTTCAAAACAGCAGGAAAGTTTCCTACAAGGCATTAAATCCGCAATCCGAAATCCGAAATCCGCAATCCGAAATCCGCAATCCGAAATTAAAATTATTTCGGATTGCGGAATTCGGATTGCGGATTTGCGCTTCGATTTTAGGATTTGGGCTATTTCAAAACATTAACATTTAAAAATTTTGAAAATTATGTTAAAATCTTTTCTGGAAACCCCTTGATTCCAATACCCAAAATGCAATACCTTTATTTCTTCACAGAATGACGTAATCGATTTGACGTCTGATAAAAAATGCATCAATGGATTCTAATTTACCGATTCAACAAATTCTTGCGCGCTATAAATCCAGCGACAAAACAGGTCTGCTTCATTCATATGGTGAACTGAAAAGTCTGAACATCGACCTTGATTTCATTTTCGTTTTACTGCGCACATTTGAAGATGAATCAAATTTTAATTCCAGAGATTATGATCAGTTCTCATTGGTTACAATCCTTGACTATATTGAACGAACACATACTTATTATCTATCGAAACGCCTGCATGAAATTGAGCAGACAATCGACTTACTTATTAAGTCGTACGATAAAAGTCATCCGCTATTACTCGCTTTAAATAGCTTCTTTCTGGAATACAAATCCCGTCTGGCAACTCACATCAAAGCAGAGGAAAGTTTTATGCTTCCATACATTAAATCTTTGTTGAAATTTGAAAAGCACGAGATCAACGTTCAGGATTATTTTGTGACTACTAAAGACAACTCCATGGACAAGATCCTTAATGCTCACGACGACGTTGAACTTGATCTTGCTAAAATGCGCGAAACACTCGTCAGCACAGAAACTCACGAGACCAGCAAAACTCTTTATCGCATTCTTATTACCCAACTTGAATCATTTGAAAAAGACCTGCTCGTTCACGGACTAGTTGAAGACCGCGTACTTATTCCCCGTGCAAAGCAACTTGAGGAGAATCTGAATGAGATATTTTCGGAGATGATCCGGTGGAATTGATCTTATAATTCCTGCTTTTTTTTAGTGGTTACTGAATCGTTTGTTTTCGGTAATGGACATCAGAGATGACTATGGTCATATCATTACAGCTTTATTGTAAGATTTGTCAGATCAAATGTAATTTTTGAAAATTTGTAGGTGTAACGACTACGATTCTTCAAGTTGAATTGCTACAAACTAAATGCAATGGACATGGTATAAGTTTCATAACAGACAATAACTGTGTGTGAAATATGGTGTGTTCTTTTTATCGGATAATCTTTAGATTATTCATGATTTTCTTTATTGGTATTTTTCCTCTTTATAATGGAATGGCACAAGATGTCGGCTATTCCGTTCGTGCAAATATTATATATCATTTTACTAAGTATGTTAACTGGCCTGAATTTAACAGCAATTCAGATTTTGTTATTGGAGTATTGGGTAATTCTACTATTGTGGATGAACTTAAAAAAGTAACAGCAGGTAAATCTTTAGGTTACCATAAAATTGTTGTCAAACCATTTACTTCATCCGAATCTTCTTATGTGTGTAATTTACTTTTCATTTCTGAAGCAAAAAGTTCTTCATTGAAAAGAGTTTTGGCAATGACTGAGAGTTTATCGGTATTGATAGTTACAGAGGAAGAAGGATTGTCATCAAAAGGAGCATGTATAAATTTTGTCGTGGAAGATGATAAGACAAAACTTGAATTTAATACCGGGAATATAATTAAACGAAATCTGAAAATTGCAAACGAATTGCTTGCACTGGGTACTATAGTTAAATGAAAATAAAGATGGAAGGAATTTTGAAAATGATTGGCACAATGATCTGTAGTGGCTGTGTCTTAATATTGACTGCAGGTAATTCTGTTTGTTCAGCTCAATCAGATAGTTCGCATGTGTTGGAGAATCTCAGCCTGAAAGAATTGCTAAGTATAAAAGTTACTACTGTGAGTAAAGCATCGGAAGAACTTGAAATGGCTGCAGCAACGATTGTGGTTGTCACCAAAGCGCAAATAAAAATTCGAGGATATCAATCATTGTTAGATGTACTGTATGATCTGCCTGATATAAAGATCGATGATAAAGTATATTCCGGTATCAGAAGTAGTTTTACAGTCAGGGGCGTTCAAGGACAGGACAAATTCATTATCCTGCTTGACGGTGTACGAATATCTTCTCCAATTGATGAAGCTTTACCTATCATGGAAAATTATCCTGTAAACCTGGTTGAACAAATTGAAATCGTTTATGGGCCGGCTTCTGCTCTGTATGGAGCAAATGCTGTTTCAGGTGTTATCAATATCATTACCCAAAAAAGCGCTAAAGATGAAATTTCTGTTGAAGGTTCATCTTTGAATGGAAATTATGGCTATACCAATAATCAGTTAATGATCACAAAAAAATTATCTGATGAGGTAAGTATGATCATATCCGGACAGTACTATTATGATAAACAACCGGATCTCAATAAAACATTTAACAATGACCCGCAAACCAATTCATCATCATATGAAAGCGGTACTATAAATACTGTGTTTGGTCCGGTAACTCCGATTGCTCCGGTTTCAGCAAATTTTGAAGCTCCGATGTCAGCATACAATATTTATGCTGCAATTCATAGTTCTGATTTTACATTATCTTATTTCAGGAATTCAACTACGACGCCTTCTGCATATGGGAGTAATGTCAATAACGCTCTTTACAACAAAGAAGCAGCAATTAAGCAAGGAATCGATGTAGTCAATGCATCATACAAGAAAAGTTTTGGACAATTGAATACTGTTTCATCTTTAACTGCCAGTAATTTTGTGCTTGATCCCAAGTCAAATTATAGAAATCTGTATACAGGATTTGAGCCGGCTTATAAATATGAATCATCCACTTCAATAAAAGGAGAAGAGCAACTTAATTTTGAAATTTCTCCAAGAATTAATTTAACCGGTGGAATAAGTTATGAATTGTTTTCTGTTGTGCCCTATAGTGGAGACCTTCAAGACCCTGTAAATCCAAATGCTGCAATTCAATCAAGTTATCTGGGTACAAAGAATTACTATAGCCCTAATGGTATACCTGCACATTTTTTCTTCCTTCGTTATTCAAATACAGGCTCTTTTTTACAGGCACAATATTCACCTGTTAAAAAACTCATTTTCTCCCTCGGAGCGAGATATGATTATAACACCAGATATGGAAATACTTTAAACCCAAGAATTAGTGGTGTTTACAAACCATTTAATAAAACAACAATTAAAGTAATGTTCGGATCTGCTTATCTGGCACCTTCCGTATCTTCCAGTTACGCGCAATGGGGATCTTTTGTAACTGCAGATTCGGGAAAGACTTATTCATCCTATTTTTTGCATCTGCCAAACCCTAATCTTAAACCGATCACATCGCGAACATATGAATTAAGCATCAAACAGTATTTTACGAATAATTTAAGTTTAACAGTGGATGGTTATTATACCGCATTGTATAATCTTCTTGGATTTGCCGATGATAATTCGAGCACTCACCTTTACAATAATCAGTTTTTTGCTTTTCCTGTCGATTATATTGAAGTATATGTTAATCAGGGACGACAAGAAAACTATGGTGGAAGTATACAGCTGAACTGGAAAACTACAGTCTCTAAAGCCAAGTTGAATTCATTTGCAAGTGTCAGTTATACAGATGGCATTATTCAAAGTGCTTTGAGGGAAGAGGATGAATTAACACCGGATGCGAAAGTAGATTTTGTTTCGAAATTTATTGTTCACGCAGGGATAGAGTGTAGTTTAGGGAAATTCACAATTGCGCCCAGAGCAATTTTCATGACTGAACAATCAATAAATGGAATTGCTGACACAGTTAACGGTTTGTTGCAAAGACAAAGTATTCCCGGATATACTTTACTCAATATATCAGCCAGGTATAATGTAAGCAGGCAATTTTCATTTTTTGCAAATGCTTCAAATGTACTGAATGTGCACTATCGAAGTGTAGGGTTTCTAATGGATCTTAAAAAGCCGGACTCGGATCTGTTTTATGGACAACCGGAAGATTTGTTAAGGATTATGGCAGGTGTTAATTTCAAATTTTAGTTTAAAGGAAATTTAAATGCGAAGTAGTATTAAGAAAAAAATTAATCTGTCCTTTTATTTACTTGTTTCTATTTTTCTCGTCAATGGAATTATCATTTTCTGGACTGTGGATCACAACAGGAAACTTTCCACATTGATCTCCGAAAACATTGACCCGTCCATTGAAGAATTGAATAATTTTAAATTGATGATTATTCTTTCACGGGAATTTTCTATCAACTGGGTCTATCTAAGGTCAAATGAAGATTACAAGAAAGAACTTTCAATTATTCAATCGAAGGACTACCCATTGATCCGTAAAAAATTGAAGCTTGAATCGATTTTATGGGATGAAAAAAGAGGTAAATCTGATCTGGATCAGGTGTTCATTCAATTTGAAAAAGTTTTGATCGATCAATACAAGATCATGAATCTTCTGAGCAAGTTTGAAGACTATGATGATCCTGTGAAAAAGTTTACAGCTGAAAGCTTGGTAGAAAATGAGATCATTCCTCCAATTGATACGATCTTAGAAAAACTGGATGGTGTAATCGCTAGTAATAATCAAATAAAGTCGGTTGCAGAAAATGAACAGTCAGATGCTATCATGATGATGGGCACATTGATGATTATTCTGGCAGTAATCATTGTTAGCCTATCAATATTTCTTTCTGCTTTTATGATGAGAAGTATTATCAGACCTATAAATGGAATTATAAAGATTGTAGATCTACTGGGAAAAGGTATTGTGAAAAATGTTTTATCACATAATAGTAAGGATGAAATAGGAGCGATGATCAATTCAGTAAATGCCCTTTCTGTAAAGTTAAACTCTGCAGCATTGTTTGCTGAAGACATAGGAAAAAGGAACTTTGATTCAGCATTCGTTCCACTCAGTGATGATGATAATTTGGGCAAGGCACTTATTGCAATGAGGGACAAATTACGATCAAGTGATCAGCATTTGAATGAAGCACAAAATAAACTTATTTTTCAGAATAAGGAATTACTTAAGACAAATTCAGAGCTGGATAAATTTGTTTATAGTGTATCGCATGATCTGAGAGCTCCATTAAGTTCAATGGCAGGTGTTGCAGAAATTGTTATTGACGAATCGAAAGACGAATTTGTTATTGAAAATGTAAGTATGATTCAAGGCAGTATTAAAAAACTGGATGGATTTATATTGGACATACTCGACTATTCCAGAAATTCACGGGTTGAAGTTTCTAAAGAACCTATCGATTTGAATTCCATTTTGAATGAAATCAAAAAGAATCTGAAATACATGGGCAAAGACAGGAGGGAAGTAAGGCTGGAAATGAAAGTAAATTGTCCTGACATTTTAAATACAGATAAAAGTCGTTTAAGTATAATCCTGAATAACCTTATTTCAAATGCTATCAGATATTCTGATCCGAAATCATCTGATCCATATGTTTTAGTGGAAGCAGTTTCGGATTCGAAAAAGACAAGAATTGTTGTGAAGGATAATGGGATCGGAATTGATAAAGCATCGCAGACAAAAGTTTTCGATATGTTTTACCGGGTATCAAAAAGATTCTATTGGCTCCGGTCTCGGATTATATATAGTAAAGGAGTGTGTTACCAAACTGATGGGAACTATTAATATCGTCAGTGAAGTCGGAAAAGGAACTGAGTTTCATGTGGAGATTCCACATTATTAATTTATTTATTGATTTTTTACTCAGTTCGTTTTAATTTTATCCATATGTTCTTTCGTTTTGAAACTCCAGATAATGAGTAGTGCCAAAATTGCAATAGCGCAGATTGAAATTTTTAGCCATAAAGCATTGGCAACAACAATTGCGCTGAATAGAATTGCAGGAATTACAGAAACGGTAAGTATACCTTTATGACGGAGTGTAATACCTCTCTTTTTACTGAAATCCCGGATTGGTTGTCCCACGTGTTTATGACGAGCCAGACGAAACAGAAATTTTTTACTTCCACGGGAGAAACAATAAATTGAAATCAGAAAAAAAACAATTCCCGGCATTAACGGAATTAGATATCCTATTATGCCTAAGGCAACTGAAGTAAAACCAAGTGAATTCCACAATAATTTGTTTCTCTTTTGTTTTATTGTGATCAAGTTTCGATTTTTGTTTTGCCTGTTCTGTATATTTTATTTCCGGATTTTCAGGCTCATGATTTTCTGCAGTCTTAATACTTCTTTTTTGTTTAAAGTAGCCTAATAGAAAAATGACAGAAGTTATGACGGCAACAAACAGAAAAATATATTCAACTTCATTCACAAGCAGGGGGAATTTTCTGCCAAGTAGAAATCCAATTGGAATCAGAGACCATACCCATATTACCCCGCCTATGATATTGTAAAAAGTAAATTTTATAAAACTAATTTCTGAAGCACCTGCCATTATTGGGGCGAAGGTTCTGACAATAGGCAAAAAACGTCCCATGATCAATGCAGCTCCTCCATATTTCATAAAATAGTTTTTTGTAATTTCTAAATGCTTCTTTTTAAAGAACAGAGAGTCTTCTTTTGCAAATAGTTTTTTGCCAAAATATCTGCCGGTTGCATAACCGGTCATATTTCCCAGAATAGCAACTACGGATACACTGGTAAGCAATAGGAAAATATTTACATCAAAAGAATCAGTGCTGCATAACAATCCCGCTGTGATCAATAGCGCATCGCCCGGAAAAATGAATCCGAAAAACAGGCCAGTTTCAGCAAAGATGATCAATAACAGAAGTGTTAATCCTCCATATGCAATCAGTCTTTCTGAATCGAGAAGTATTTCAAAAAATTCTCTGATATTTTCCATTAAGCTACTTTTTTCTTTTTTAAGATGAGTGATGCACTAATACTTGTGAGAAGTATGCTTAGTACTATTAGTAAAGCGTATTCAATTGGAACCTTATAAATATCTGATAGAACCATTTTCAGTCCGATGAATATTAGTACCAGGGATAATCCGATGTGAAGAAAACGAAAGAGGTTTAGCATGCCTGCCAGTGCAAAGTAAAGAGAACGTAATCCTAGAATGGCAAAGGCATTTGAAGTGAAAACAATGAATGTGTCTGTAGTGATCGCTAAGATGGCAGGTATTGAGTCAATTGCAAAAATCAAATCAGTTATTTCGATAAATACTAAGACAATGAAAAGTGGTGTTGCCGCCCAAGCTCCATTCTTGAGTTTAATAAAGAAACTGTCGCCATGATATTCATGTGTTACAGGTATCATTTTCTTGACAAAGCGGATGAGAGGGTTTTTCTCCGGTTCAATCTTTTTATCTTTCTGAAAGAGCATTTTAATTCCGGAAATGATGATGATTGCGCCAAATACATAAATGATCCAGTGAAATTTGCTGATTAGGGCTACTCCGGCGAAAATAAAAATTACTCTCATGACGAGGGCTCCCAATATTCCCCAAAACAATATCTTGTGCTGATATTGTTGAGGTACATGGAAGTAAGAAAAAACCAGAATGAAGATGAACAGATTATCTACACTCAATGATAATTCAATTACATAACCTGTAATGAACTCGATTGCTTTTTCTGATCCTTTCCAGAAATATACAATTGCGGCAAACATCATCGCAAGCATTATCCAGACAAGTGTCCAGCCAAGTGATTCCTTGAATGTAACTGTATGCGATTTTCGATGGAAAATTCCCAGATCAATTGCAAGCATCAATGCCAGGAAGACTACAAATCCAATCCAGAAGTAAATTTCAGTTGTCATTGCTTATTTTTTGAATATCGGTTTCTGATGAACTCAATTATAATAGGCACAATGGAAACAATGATGATGGAAATTATTACGATTGAAAAATTCTCCTTGACTACAGGTATGTTGCCAAAAAAATATCCGGCAAAAGAGCAAGTCAAAACCCAGACGATTCCACCTACAATGTTGTAGAGGATAAAACTTGAATAGTTCATTCGTGTAACACCTGCTACAAACGGAGCAAAGGTTCTGACAATTGGAACAAACCGCGCGATTATTATCGTTTTACCGCCATGCTTTTCATAAAATGATCTTGCTTTGAGCAAATGTTTCTGATTAATGAACCGGAAGTTCTTTTCAAAAACTTTTGATCCAAGAAATTTCCCAATGCCATAATTAACACTGTCCCCTAAGATCGCAGCTACACAAAGTAAAACGACTAATAACCAGATGTTCAATACTCCCAATGCAGCAATTGCGCCTGCAGTAAAGAGAAGTGAATCTCCCGGCAGAAATGGTGTGATCACAAAACCTGTTTCGCAAAAAATAATCAAAAATAGTATCAGGTAAGTCCAGTTTTTGTAATCAGTCACTATGGTAAGCAAATGCTTATCGAGGTGTAAAAAAAAGTCAAGAAATTTTTCTGCTAACTCCATATGTACTTATTATGATTATTCCTGCAATGATCTACACCAATACATTTAATATGCTTCTCCCAATGACATGAAGACGAAACCTATTTCATTTACCTTTTATTGCTTTTTGTACTATTGCTGTAAACTGATTTTGCGCCAAAGATAGTAATAATATTATAAAAGATAGTAATACTATCATAAAATATTTTTATCTTTGGGGCGCTAGGAAAATCAGACTAAGACAATTGAATTCATGGAACTGTCATTGAATATAAAAATGAATAATAACTTGTTTCTACGTGATCCGGAAGAAACAGAACTCGGCAGGGAGATCATAAAAAATAGTATAATACTGATCCATAAAACAGGCTTTGAGTCGTTCACATTTAAAAAACTTGCAGAAAAAATAGGTACAACAGAGGCTGGTATATACAGGTATTTTGAAAATAAACACAGGTTGCTTATTTATATTGTTTCCTGGTATTGGAGCTGGCTGGAGTTTAAGGTAATGGTTCACACTAATAACATTGAATCACCTGAAGTTAAACTAAAAAAAATAATTGAGATACTTGCAACTGATGTCAAGGATGAAATAGAGACCAAGCATATTGACGAACGTTTATTGCACCAGATCGTCAGAATGGAAGGATCAAAAGCATACCTCACAAGAAATGTAACTGACGATAATAAGCAGCAATTATTTAAACCTTACAAAGATCTTTGTGGGACGGTAGCTGCAGCTATTCTTGAGTATAACCCTAAATATAAATATCCGCGTTCACTTGCAAGCAGTATCATTGAGATGGCACATTATCAGAACTTTTTTATGCGCAACCTTCCCATGCTGACTGATTTTGGCAATGTGAAGGATGACAGGAAAGTGATAAAGTTTTTGGAGGATATGGTTTTTGCGTCTATAAAATCCTGACCGGGCATAAGGATTGACTTATATAAATATATAAAAGACTCAAGTCCAGGATTGGATTATGGTAGAAAGCAGGAAGGAATCTTAAAATCTTAAAATTTCATTCAAAAACCATGGATTTTTAGTCAACTGTTTGATTTTTAGAGTCAGAAATTAGTTTGAAAATTTTGTAAAAAAAGAAAAATCTTTACCTTTGCCCTCCCAATAGTAAAATATTGGAAAACCAGCAGAAGTAGCTCATTTGGTAGAGCACGACCTTGCCAAGGTCGGGGTGGCCGGTTCGAGCCCGGTCTTCTGCTCCAAAACTCTCTCTTTTGAGAGAGTTTTTTGTTTTTAAGAATAGTTCTATCTTTAGTTTGAGTATGCTCTGGTGGTGGAACTGGTAGACACGCAGGACTTAAAATCCTGTTCCCGTTGAGGGAGTGCGGGTTCGATTCCCGCCCGGAGTACAACGCTGGAGGCCTTGATTGATAAGGCTTTCAGGCGTTTTTTTTTTCAGTTTACGTTTCCCTATTTTAAGGGGATGAATTGGGTACCAATATTGGTGTGGAATACTTTTTTTAAATTTTGTTTACCCCGTATTAACTTAAAAGCCATGAACAATCTTTATTGGAATCCAAGGCGTTATATTTTGGTGGTAAAATTTTGAAATCATCTTTCGACTTGATTGTTGAACAATTAGATAAAAAGAAGTTAAAGGTTTTTATTTCTCCACTAACGGTTATTGAAATGTCATCAAGATTAAAGGAAAACCCGGCAGATTTCAATATGGTTCAAAATGCGGTTAAAAAACTTTTATTGTTAAATCCGGAAATATTTTTATCCAGAGCAACAACTTCAGTTATATTTCATTTGTGTAAATTGATGGAAAACAATTTACCATTGAAAGAAGTTTTTTTACTATTTCGATTGCTCCAAATGTTACAAGAATTAGAAAAATGGATTTGATGATTTTATAACACATACAAGAAGATCGGTGAACTTATCTTACATATACAATTTTAGAGTTATGTATGAAAGATTCTATGTTGCTGATATGGGGATAACATTGAAAACTATTATTCATGATTATGAAAATAAATTATTAAACAAAAAGCTATTAGATTACCAAAAGATAAAATTATTGAGTTTCAGAAATTTTTGGCAACTGATAGTTGGCAAAATCAATTGAAACAATTTTAACAAGTCGGACACTTTTACTTTTATCTATCGATAAGAAAAACTAGGGATTATTATAGATGAGTTAAATATTTTCAAGAGTCCTATAAAAAATTACTTATGAAAATATTTCCAAGAAGGGTACGTGCCAAAACATTAAGAAAAAATGATTATAATGGATTACACTTTAATGTATACTTTAATGATGAAAACGATTACATTTTATAACTGATGAAAAAACGCTGTCTTTTTTATCGTTAGTTGATGCCAAACGGAGTTTCACCATTGATCAACTAATATTAAAGATAACTTTATAAGCAATCTCTATTATTTACAAAGAATGTTCATTAATAATATCACTAACATGGAAGGCGCAGAATATTTAATATTAAAAACAATATCAAATAGTGCAAGAAAAAATTTGACTTTATTGCTTTTGAAAAAGAGTTTACTGAAATAGATGAAAACATTGCTGAAAATATTTTAAGGAAACAATTCTTGGTTTTGCTGCGGGGGAAAAAGTAGAATTGATTTCAACTAAATTATTCAATGAAATATTAATCACTGGTTTCATTTGGAGCAAAGACGAAATAATAACATTTCTATCAGACAAAGAAAAGACATTGGAAACAGAAATTCATGTTGCAAAGTTGGCAATATCAATGTTAAAGAGGGACAAGAACCTTCCTCAATTTTAAAATCAATAAGTCAATTGTTGAAGTATAGTTATCAAGTATTGCCAAATCTTTGTAGAGGTAATTTATGAAGGTGTAATTTAATATGCAGGGAGAGTTTAAAAAGACCTGAACATACCATCCAGGTCTTAATAAAAACAAAACCAAAACTTCAATCCAACATTCTTTTATTTAATCCATCCTTTTAAAATCTTTTAACGCAATTACGCCCTCTGTCGGATTCCACAGCATAATAGCTACATCCATGTGAGCCCGTGCCAACAACAAATTAATAAATGTCTCCGTATCGAGGTTTACTAACTGGTAATCATAAGTCAGTTCCGATCGCCACATTTCTATCTGATCGTATAATGTAACCGGTATATTAATCTGAACCATTTTATCCTCTAGCATACCGTAAAGTTTGTTCTTTATACACGCATGTGGAAATATGTTGCGACGCAGACTTCTGATCAGAAGCTTTTACATGTATCCTTTTCTCTCGAATTTTGATACGGTAATTATATTTGTGCACGTAGAACAACTCAAGTTCAGCCTCTGCGGAACATCACTTTTTTTATATTTAATTTCTTACTCGTGTGTTTTAGCTCATCGTCCTGATATTACTATATCGTATGTCATAATCGACCAGCACTTTCTTTAGACTAGCGCATTTCATGTAGAAGTACGAATTGTCTTTATCCGCGAAGTAATTGAGTGTATCTGTTATCAGCGTACGGCCCTCGTGTTTAGTCTCATTTGTGCCGTCCTTGCTTTGGAGTATAATGGACCCATCCTCCTCAAACAAGTTGGTGCCTTTTATTAGGTTCCGATAATAATATAAATGTGAATAAGCCAATTTAAGCTTTAATCGCTCACACTCAGTAAGGTCGTTTGTCTTTTTTTGGGTTGGCATAATATTATCATTAACGTTAACTCGTACATAGTATTTATTCCAAATCCGTAGCGTCCAACGCATCTATAAATTTAAAATAGTCCGGACTTTCCTTCTTCATCAGCTCATTGTAAATGTGATCAAGTAAGTCTTCTGACTTCGTGAAACTCCTTCTATTTTTTACACCTGAACTTTTCATTAATACTAGTTTGTTTTCAAATGTTAATTCTAAGAATGAATGTGAAACGTTTAATTTCTCTAGCAACTGGTTTAATATTTTATCTTTTAGTGGTAAAATACTATCCCGCCTGTAATAGCTCTTTCCCACTTTTACATTTCCAATTGCGAGTTTAAACTCATGCGGCCACTTTACAAATGTTTTAACGAGCTTCCTTAATTCTCTCACCTTCATAGGTTCTATCATTGAGACAAATGCTGGCGAACATCCGAACCACGATTTGTAAAAGGTGTGTTCATCATGCCAACACCACTGAAATATTCTCATTACACATATTTCATCACAATCAAACATGGACAATAATTTATTCCATGTGAAGGGATGATAATAGAAGGAACATAATTCTTTTGATTTATGGTACCAGATCTTCATAGTGTTGAAGATAGCCAAACACA